>JBMNUE010000113.1:0-6251 GCA_050946095.1 Christensenellales bacterium | reverse complement strand
ACATTGGCATATAATCGTCATCAAGCTCTTTAATAACAAGCTCGTTATGGTGATCGTCCCAGACCTTTATATCAAGCGCTATTGCCTGAAGCTCTTTAACAAGCACCTTAAAGCTTTCCGGGATACCAGGGGTTGGGATATTGTTGCCTTTAATTATCGATTCGTATGCTTTGACCCTGCCCACAACATCGTCGGACTTGACGGTCAAAATTTCCTGCAGCATATTTGCAGCTCCGTATGCTTCAAGAGCCCAAACTTCCATTTCGCCAAAACGCTGGCCGCCAAACTGCGCCTTGCCGCCAAGAGGCTGCTGCGTAACAAGCGAATAAGGGCCGGTTGAACGGGCATGCATCTTATCGTCCACTAAGTGATGGAGCTTTAAGAAATACATATAGCCTACTGTAACGGGGTTTTCAAAGGCTTCGCCTGTTCTGCCGTCATAAAGTATGCTTTTGCCGCTCTTTGCAAAGTCGGAGTTGCCGTCTTCCAAGAAGCCTCTTTTTTTAAGCACATCGCCTGCGCGTCTTAAACATTCGTCTATATCTTCTTCGGATGCGCCATCAAAAACGGGCGTTGCAACGTGCCATCCGAGCACCTTTGCCGCCATGCCTAAGTGGACTTCAAGCACCTGCCCCAAATTCATACGCGAAGGAACGCCTAAGGGGTTAAGAACAATGTCAAGCGGGGTGCCGTCCGGCAGGAAAGGCATGTCCTCTTCAGGAAGGATTTTTGCAATAACGCCCTTGTTGCCGTGGCGGCCTGCCATTTTATCTCCAACTGAAAGCTTGCGCTTTTGCGCTATATATATGCGCACCATTTCGTTGACGCCGGGGGAGAGCTCGTCGCGGTTTTCACGCGTGAACAATTTGACGTCTACAACTATGCCGCCTTCGCCGTGAGGCACTTTAAGAGAAGTATCGCGCACTTCGCGGGCTTTTTCGCCGAAAATAGCGCGCAAAAGCCTTTCTTCCGCAGAAGGCTCTGTTTCGCCTTTAGGAGTTACTTTTCCAACAAGTATATCGCCCGCGCGCACTTCGGCGCCTATGCGGATAATGCCGCGCTCATCGAGATCTTTTAGGGCTTCCGAGCCAACATTTGGTATATCTCTTGTTATTTCTTCAGGGCCGAGCTTGGTTTCGCGCGCTTCAGACTCGTACTCTTCTATATGTATGGATGTATATATATCTTCTTTCACAAGACGCTGGGAAATCAGGATTGCGTCTTCATAGTTGTAGCCTTCCCAAGTCATAAAGCCTATTAAGACGTTTCTGCCTAAGCTTATTTCTCCCTTGTCCGTGCTGGCTCCGTCTGCAAGCAAGTCGCCGACTTCAACTATCTGCCCTTCGTCTACGCACGGGCGCTGGTTTATACATGTAGATTGGTTCGAGTGCAGGAACTTTTGCAGGCGGTAGCTGTGGCGTTCCCCTAAATCGTCTTTTATAATTATTTCGTCAGCTGAAACATAGTCCACTACGCCCGAATGCTTTGCAAGTATTACAACGCCTGAATCGTGCGCAGCCTTATACTCCATACCGGTTCCCACATATGGAGCCTCCGGCCTTAGCAAGGGAACGCCCTGGCGCTGCATGTTGGAACCCATAAGCGCGCGGTTGGCGTCGTCGTTTTCAAGGAAGGGTATCATAGAGGTTGCAACTGAAACGAGCTGCTTTGGAGAAACGTCCATATATTGCACGTTTTCAGCGCGAACCATCATAATGTCTTCTTTCGAACGCACGGAAACAAGCTCGTTTTTAAAGCTGCCGTCAGGATTAAGAGGTTCTTTAGCCTGGGCTATGTTGTAATTATCCTCTTCATCAGCGGTCATGTATTCTATTTCGTTTGTAACCTTGTGTGTTTTAGGGTCTATCTTGCGGTAGGGCGACTCTAAAAAGCCGTATTCGTTTATGCGGGCATAGGTTGCAAGAGAACCAATAAGCCCTATGTTTGGGCCTTCAGGCGTTTCAATGGGACAGATTCTTCCGTAGTGGCTGTAGTGAACGTCGCGGACTTCCATGCCGGCGCGTTCGCGGTTAAGACCGCCTGGACCAAGCGCGGAAAGGCGCCTTTTATGCGTAAGCTCCGCCAAAGGGTTCGGCTGATCCAAGAATTGGCTAAGCTGCGAAGAGCCGAAAAATTCTTTTATAGCAGCGGTTACGGGGCGCGTGTTTATCAAATCGCCCGGGCGCACTTCGTTTGGGTCCTGCACGGCCATACGCTCGCGCACTACGCGCTCAAGACGGGACATGCCTATGCGCACCTGGTTTTGAAGCAGCTCGCCTACGCTGCGCAGGCGGCGGTTGCCAAGGTGGTCTATGTCGTCGACTGTGCCTATGCCATAAGGCAAACCTAAAAGGTAGCTTATAGAAGCCACAATATCGTCTATTAAAATATGCTTAGGCACCAGCAAAGAAGCGTTCTCTCTTACAGCACGCTCTAAATCTTCTTCTGGAACATTGTCTATTATCTGCATAAGAGTGGGATAGTGCACATACTCCAGTATGCCCGCCTTTTTAGGATCAAATGGCAGGTATTTGGAAGAATCTACAAAGCTGTTCCCTACTACTTTATGTACAACGTCGCCAGCCTTAAGATATACTACATTTACGCCTAAGTTCTGCACTTCAAGCGCCTGATCTCTGTTAAGGCGGTCGCCTTTGTTGAATAAAACTTCTCCGCTCTGCGGGTCAATAATGTCTTCTGCAAGCTCATGCCCGACTATGCGGCTTGCAACGCCTAATTTTTTATTGTATTTATATCTGCCGACGCGCATTAAATCATAGCGCTTTGCGTCAAAAAACAGGTTGTGCAAAAGCTGCCTTGCGCCTTCTTCCGTAGGAGGCTCGCCGGGCTTTTGCCTGCGGTAAATTTCAAGCAAGGCGTCGTTAGTTGTATGTATATTGGTGTCGCATTTTTCTATGGTAGCCAAAAGACGCTCATCTCTGCCTAAAAGGTTTATAAGGTCCTGGTCTGTGCCATAGCCTAAAGCACGCAGTATAACGGTAATGGGAAGCTTTCTTGCCCTGTCTATGCGCACCCATAGGCAGTCGTTGGAATCTGTTTCGTATTCGAGCCATGCGCCGCGGTTTGGTATAACCTGAGTTGAAAACAGCTCTTTGCCGGCCTTATCTACTTCCTTTGTATAGTATGCGCCCGGGGAACGGACAAGCTGGCTTACAATAACGCGCTCCGCCCCGTTTACTATAAAGGTGCCTGTTTCCGTCATAAGAGGGAAATCGCCCATAAAAACTTCGGTTTCTTTTATTTCGCCTGTTTCTTTTACCTTAAGACGCACAAAAACCCGCAAAGGCGCGGAATAAGTAAGGTCTCTTTCTTTGCAGCGCTCAACACTATTTTTAGGGGCGTCAAGCTTGTAGTCAATGAATTCAAGCACAAGGTTATCGCTGAAATCCGTTATGGGAGAAATGTCTGCGAGAACTGCGCGGAAATCTTCCTCTAAAAACTTCTGATAGGAATTTTTTTGTATTTCTATCAGATCTGGCATATCAAGTACTTCATCGATTCTGGAAAAACTTATTCGCTTCCGTAATTTTCCCATTTGAACTTCGTGCACTAATGCTGTCCCCCCTTAATAATATCCCTAATCACATAGGCATTTAGCTTAAAGCATAATAAGATAATCGATGCAATAGTAGACACCGATGCAATAGTAGACACCGATGCAATCGTAGACTATACCATCTATTTTAAACGCCGTCAACCCCATGCGGATGGAAAGTTAAGGAATTCAAGTGTTGCGTCATATTGACAATAATGGTATTATAAAAAATAGTGTCAAAAGCGACGGCACTATGTTAATTTCAGGAGGACTTAATTATGGAATACACATTAAACAAAATTTCCGGCAACCAGATCCGTTTTGACTTTACAGTACCTGCAGAAGATTTTGAAAATTACATTCGCAAGGCGTACATGAGAGATCGCAAAAGGATAAATGTTCCGGGGTTTAGAAAGGGCAAAGCGCCGAGGAAACTCATAGAAAACATGTACGGCGAAGCTATTTTTTACGATAGCGCATTTGAAATGCTTTTCCCGGATATATATATGGAAGTGATTGACAAGGAAAACATTACGGCTGTCGACCAGCCTTCTATTGATATAGATACAATAGGCAAAGGAAAAGACCTAAAGTTTAATGCAACCGTTTATGTTGTGCCCGATGTTGAGCTTGGCGAATACAAAGGTCTAAAAGCGACGCGCTATATGCCGCCCGTAACAGAAGAAGATGTAAACAAGCGCATCGAGCAGGATGTTTATTCTGTTACCACACGCGCAGATATTGTAGACAGAAGCGTTAAAGAAGGGGACTATGTAAATATTGACTATTCAGGCTCTGTGGACGGCGAAAAGTTTGAAGGCGGCACAGCCGAAAAGCAGGAGCTTAAACTTGGCTCAAATGCCTTTATACCCGGGTTTGAAGAGCAGATAAACGGCATGAACATAGGAGAAGAAAAGGATATAACCGTTACTTTCCCCGAACAGTACCATGCTGAAGAGCTTGCCGGCAAAGAAGCTGTGTTCCACATAAAGTTAAACAGCGCGCAGGAAGAAGTGCGCCCCAAGCTTGACGACGAATTTGCCCAAGATGTTTCTGAATACGATACATTCGAAGAATATAAAAACAACATCGAAAAAGAACTTGGCGAAGAGATGGAAAAAAGCAGCAAGGACAAAGTGATCAATAATCTGCTTCAGCAGGCTGCAGATGCATCCGATTGCGACATACCGGAAGCTATGATTAAAAAAGAGCAGCATAATATGCTGAGGGACTTTAAAATACGCTTAGCATACCAGGGCATTCATTTTGACGACTTTATAAAGTATACCGGAATGACGGAAGAAACAATAAACGAATCCAACAAGCTGCAGGCTTCAGAAAACGTTAAACAGATTCTTGTGATGAAAGCCATTGCCGATAAAGAAAAAATCGAAGCAACTCAGGAAGAAGTGGAGTCAAAAATATCTGAAGAGGCAAAGCGCATGGGCAGAAATGTAGAAGAATTTAAAAAGATGCTGCGCGACAGCGATTACGATGATATAAAAACAGTTGTCAAAAACGAAAAAGTATTGGACCTGCTTTTTGACAATGCTGAAATAACAGTTAAAAACGAAGAAGAACCAAAGCCCGTAGATGTTGACAACGTAGTAGAAAAAGTAGAAGAAGCAGTAGCAGAAACTGAAAATGCGGAGCAAGAAGAATAAAAAGGAGAAACAATGGCAGAATATTTAATACCTTATGTAGTGGAAAGAAGCGGGAACGGCGAACGCTCTTACGATATATATTCCAGGCTTCTTAAAGACAGAATTATTTTTGTAACAGGAGAAATAAACGACGGTATGGCAAACACTATCGTTGCGCAGCTTCTGTTTTTGGAGATGGATAATCCCAATGCGGATATATCGCTCTATATCAACAGCCCCGGCGGCTCGGTAACCGCAGGAATGGCCATTTACGATACCATGAAGTATATTAAAGCGCCGGTAAGGACCGTATGCGTCGGAATGGCGGCATCTATGGGCGCTTTCCTGCTTATGGCGGGGGATAAGGGCAAGCGCATGGCGCTTCCCAACAGCGAAGTTATGATACACCAGCCTTCAGGAGGCGCGCAGGGCAAATCTACTGATGTAACCATACGCGCAAAATGGCTTGAACGCACAAAAGAAAAGATGAACCGCATGATGAGCGAGATGACAGGCAAGCCTATTGAGCAAATAGAAAAAGATGTAGAATCGGACTATTTCATGACGGCTGAAGAAGCGCTTGACTACGGCATAGTTGATGAAATATACAAACCGCAGCCGAAAGTAAGCAAGGAAGACAAGGATGCCTAAAGACGGTATAAGCCAGAACAAATACTGCAGTTTTTGCGGAAGATCTCAAGACGAGGTGGAAAATTTAATTGCCGGAAAGAACGGCTGCATCTGCAACGATTGCGTAAAAATATGCAGTGAAATATTGGACGGCGATACACCAAAATCCCGCCGCCGCGCAAAAAATTCCCGCAAGCTTATTACCCCGCAGCAGATGAAAGAAGCGCTTGACGAATACGTGATAGGCCAGGACAAGGCAAAGCGCGCTCTTGCAGTAGGCGTATACAACCACTACAAAAGAGTGTTTTCGGATAAGCGCAATAAAGATGTGGAGCTTAAAAAGTCCAACATACTTTTAATAGGCAATACGGGCACAGGCAAAACATACCTTGCTCAAACCATGGCGGATATTCTGCAGCTGC
>JBMNUE010000112.1:0-6319 GCA_050946095.1 Christensenellales bacterium | reverse complement strand
CCAACACTTTGTTGAATAGCTTCTCCCTTGGACGCTTTGCTCTCTAAAGTAAAAATGTAAAGAACGCGCAACTTTTCAATGCCCCACAAGCCTTATCGCTTTTTGCTTTTCAAAATTGCACTCATGGTACTTCGCCACTTTGACCAACACTTTGTTGAATAGCCTTTTCTCTTGGCTGCTTTGCTCTCTAAAGTAAAAATGTAGAAAATGTGCAGCTTTCAACGCTCTGCGGCTTTAGCGCTGGAAGTTTTTACGATTACGATCACATAGCTTCGCCCTGCACCTTAATATAGTAATTTGTCTGCACTATAAAGAGAGCCGCATTGCGCGGCTCCCTTAGCTTAAGGCGTTGCTATCCGCCTAAATATTAATTTGTTGTGTTATAAAATTCTTATTGAATACAGTTTCCGCATTAACGCTCCGGCACAAGAAGGCCTAAGTTGCCGTCGTCGCGCAAATACAGCACGTGAGTTTCATCGGTATCCATATCTATATATACAAAAAAGTTGTGCCCTAACATTTCCATTTGAATTATAGCATCGTCTATGGACATAGGGCGCACGGTATAGGTCTTTTGGCGCACAACCTCGAGCTCTTTTTCGTCTTCAAGCGCTTCAAAAAATTCGGGCGCTTCGGACAGATTTATGTCCTCGCGCAGGCGCTTCGAAAGCTTAGTGCGGTGTTTTAATATCTGCCTTTCAAGCTTGGCGAAAGCCTGGTCTATGCATAAATAGAGATTGTTCTCGTCCCTCGCTTCCGCGCGCAGGGTGACACCGTTAAAGGGAACGGTTATTTCAACGACACGGCGGTTTTTCTCCTTGCGGAGCCTGATGATCATTTCAGTTTCGTCACGCAGATAGCGGCTCATGGTTTCAGCTTTTCTGTTAATGCGCTTTGAAATGCCTGGTGTAACTGTCATGCCTTTTGCTGTAATGGTCGTTTTCATATAAACAACTCCTTAAAATGAATTCACGGCGATTGTAGGGTACACCGCGCCAACCCGTGCACGGCGGAAGCATGAACTTATTGCAAAGCAGATCCTCCCATACATACACAATTTTCCTACTTGAATTATACAATATTTTCTATTTTCTGTCTACTTTTTACCTTTTTATACATCTTATCAATATAATATTTGGTTCAAATTTAAATATAACTTTAGATATTCCCTTATTAAAGTAAAAGCCCGGCAGCTTTAAAATGCAAATAAAAAACGCCCATATAGGGCGATTGGAGCGGGTGATGGGAATCGGACCCACACAGCCAGCTTGGAAGGCTGGAGCTCTACCATTGAGCTACACCCGCAAGTGAGCTTGTGGAGCGGTAGACGAGACTCGGACTCGCGACCTCCACCTTGGCAAGGTGGCGCTCTACCAACTGAGCTACTACCGCATCTGGTGCGGACGGAGAGACTCGAACTCTCATGCCGTAGGCACTAGATCCTAAGTCTAGCGCGTCTGCCATTCCGCCACGTCCGCTTGTAGGCCACGAACCTTTTATGGTGACCCATCCGCGACTCGAACGCGGGACACCTTGATTAAAAGTCAAGTGCTCTGCCACCTGAGCTAATGGGTCGTGCGCAAGGAAGGCTGTGCTTAGGTTCGGCATGGTAAACGCGCTAAACCGCAATCAATGCGACGGCGATAATCATAGCATAGTTTTCCCGCTTCGTCAAGCATTTTTATGCGGTTTTTTGATTTATTTTAAGGCGCCTTGGCTGCGTATGCACATCGGCTTTTTTTATATGGCCTGCGCTAAAAGCTCAATAGCCAGGCATTTGTTTGTTTTTTAATGCTATATATTAATTCAGTTTATTAATATCATCATAATATTTTCCGTATTTTTAAAAATTTTGTTAAAAAACCTGATTTTCTGCCGTTTTCTAACGTATTTAGCTTATATTTTCGCAAAAATTAACAATTTAAAAGCTGCAATGTTGACTGCAACAAGGCGTAGTGGTAATATAAATCAAGAATCATAAATATATTGAGGAGGACATTGCATGAAAAAATTTGTATCGATTTTTATGGCGCTGGCTCTTGTTTTGGCGCTTGCGCCGGTATTTGGCGAAGATCAAGTGACGCTCACCTTTGTAGAAGTTATGACTTCGCCTGAAAGAACGCTAGTGCTTGAAAAGGCAATAGCGGGCTTTGAAGAAGAAAACCCAAATATTAAAATAGAGCTGGTTTCCCCGCCGTATGAATCCGCCGAAACCAAGGCGGCTTCCATGCTAGCAACGGGACAGTCTATCGACATAGTGGAAATACGCGACAACTCCGTTGCTGCATGGCTTAACAACGACTTCCTGTATAAAATTGACGATCTGGTGGAAAGCTGGGGCGGCAAAGACGAGCTTATAGAAGCAGCGCTGCTTGCCGGTTCTTCCATGGGAGATGCTACATACTTCCTTCCGCAGTACCTTTATGTTAAAGGCATGATGGTAAGAACCGATGTGCTTGAAAAATTAGGCGTTGAAAAGATGCCCGAAACCACCGAAGAATTCTTTGAAACCTGCAAAAAGATAACGGATCCTTCCAAGGGGCAGTACGGCTTTGCCCTTCGCGGCATAGGCGCTCCCTGCAAAACAAGCGATGTTATGATGGTAACAGAAGTTCCCGACATCAGCGAAGACAACATCTATCTTACAAAAGACGGCAAATTCTTTATGGATACTGAAGGCGGCCGCAAAGCGGTTGAAAACTACTACAAGCTCTTTAAAGAATGCTGCCCGCCTGACTCCGTAAACTGGGGCTATAACGACCAGATAAACGGCTTTGTTTCAGGCACCACTCCGTTCTTAGTTCAAGACCCCGACGCTGTCGGCAGCGTTTCGGATGCGCTTACGCCGGAGCAATACACCATGATACCTATGCCCATAGGCGATTCCGGCGTGCGCTATTTGGACTACGGCTACGCAGGCCTTGCGGTAGCGGCAAATTCCGAGCATCCCGAAGAAGCGTTTAAGTTTATTACCTACATGATTTCAGCGGATGTAAACGCAAAAATATGCGAGTTCTACGGAGCGCTTCCTGTAAACAAGGGCGCATACGAAAAATCCGAAATGTTTAAGCTGCCCGTATACAGGGCATGGGCCGATGAAATGGAAGACGAAAAAACCGTTTTCACCAAGTTCCCGCTTGAAGACCCGCGCTTTGCGGAGTACTCATCCACCATACACCTTGCAGCATATCAAAGCTTCCTGTTAGGTCAAACCGATGCGGAAGAATTTATTAAGACCTGCACGGAGTACTGGGGTTATTGATTTTTATTCGTTCAAAGGGCTGCGTTTACAGCGCAGCCCTCTGACTATAGAGAAATTATCATTAGGGGCTGAAAAAAGCCCCTGTGAATTTAATCGGGAAAAGCTTTATATACGGCGTTCGCGCGGAATTGCTCAGCAATTTATTTTTTCGCTGACCGGCAGCGCAAGCCGCCAAGCGAAAATGCACCTATGCAAAGCGTCCGCCGGCACTTTGCATACACTCCGCGCGGCTCTGTTTTAAAATAGACAGGAGGGAAGTATGAAGAGAGACAAGTGGTATCTGCTGATGATACTTCCGAGCATGGCGTTTATATGTTTCTTTATTTTTTACCCGCTGGTAAAGGGAAGCACGCTCGCATTTCAGGAATACAATCTATTTAATTTAAAGAACGTTCATTTTAACGGGCTGAATAATTTTAAGGCGATAATAAGCAACGAATATGTAAATTTCGGCTTTTTATTTTTAAACACATTAAAATGGATGGTTCTTTCGCTTATATTCCAGTTTTTATTAGGTTTTTTGCTCGCGATGATGCTTAGATCCCCTTTCAAGGGCAGGAGCTTATACTGCGGCTTTGTGTTCTACCCGTGGGCGCTGTGCGGTTTTTCAATAGGCTTAATTTGGTCCTGGCTTTTTAACGGGCAGTTCGGCGTAATAAACGACCTGCTCATGCGCGCCGGGTTTATTTCAGAAAACATACATTGGCTTTCCGATCCCAAAATAGCCATGTACAGCGTAATAACAGCAAATGTTTGGTACGGCATACCATACTTTGGCATAATGCTGCTGGCAGCGCTTCAGTCCGTGCCAAACGACCTGTACGAAGCAGCTACGCTCGATGGATGCGGGTCCGTTAAAAAGCTTTTGCATGTAACGCTTCCCTACATTAAGCCCACAATAGTAAGCACGGTGCTTCTGCGCAGCATGTGGATAGTTAACTTCCCGGACTTAATTTACGCCATGACAAACGGCGGGCCCGTAAACAGCACGCATATTTTGGGCACTATGATGATAAACAAAATATATAAGGAGTTTGATTACGGCCAGGCTTCAGCCTACGGCGTTGTAATTATGCTCGCCCTGCTTCTATATGCCATCGCGTACCTAAAGCTTACCAAGGCTTCGGAGGAAAACATGCTATGAATACAAGAAAAACAAAAAAGATAGTTTTTAATTTCTTTCGCATAATAATACTGGCTATGTTTTTGTTGTTTGCAGTTCTTCCTCTTTTTTGGATATTCATCACAAGCCTTAAAAGCAACGAAGAATTATATGCGCTGCCAATAATCTATTGGCCGAATTCCCCGAGTTTTGCGGCATATAAGCGCTTGTTTACATACAGCAATTTTAAGCAGTACTTTATTAACTCCTTATCCGTAACGCTCGCTTCGTCTGTCGCAGCTATGATACTATCCGTTATGAGCGGTTTTGCGCTCTCCCGCTTTACCAGAAGAAAGCTAAAGGCAGGGCTTGAAATACTTATGTATTTTACGCAGACGGTTCCAACGTTTATGATAATGCTGCCTTTGTTTATGTTTTTTTCAAAGCTGAAGCTTGTGGATAATCTTCCCATACTCGCTACCATTTACATAGCTACTGTTATAGCTTTCAGCACGCTTATGTCCAGAAGCTTTTTTGACGGCATTCCCGTAAGCCTTGAAGAAGCCGCAAAAATAGACGGCTGCAACCTTTTGCAGAGCATAATCTATGTGGTGCTGCCGCTTACGCTGCCAGGCATTGCGGCAATATTCTGCTTTGCCTTTGTGAACATATGGAACGAGCTTTTTATAGCCGTTATGATGATAAACACTTCGTCAAAATATACCGTACCGGTTGCGCTTAACTCCTACATTTCAAAGGCTGGTGTCAGCTGGGACCTTATGAGTGCCGGCATAGTGGTATCGCTGTTGCCTACCATGGTAATATTTGGCATAGGGCAAAAATACATAGTGGCCGGCCTTACGGAAGGCGGAGTAAAGGGATAAAAAATATTATTTATCAGGGCTTCAAGCAAGCAATAGGAGCCACATAGACCCCATCCTCCCTTTGGTATGCAAAGGGGGCTTTCCCGCATAATACAAGCATGAATGCCGGTTCTTTCATGGAACCGGTATCTATTTTTGAAGCTAAATTCTTTAAGGTTTCGGCTCCTTCTTCAATCAGGGTATCTCCGCCCAGTTTTATTTCAACAAGGCCGTACGAACCGTTTCTTAAATGGATCACCGCATCACATTCCAAGCCGTTTTTATCTCTATAGTGGTAGACTGTTCCGTCTAAATAATCAGCATAAATTCTTAGATCGCGAATACATAGGTTTTCAAACAAAAAACCCATGGTATTTAAGTCCTTCAACAGGTCTTCAGGGCCTATGCCAAGGGCGACAGCGGCTATGGACGGATCGGCAAAATACCTGGTATCCGTTGTCCTTATTGCCGTTTTAGACCTAAGGTTTGGGTTCCAGGCAGGAGAATCTTCTATAATAAATATCTTTGTTAAAGAATCTATATAGGAATACAGCGTTGTGTTATCAAAGGTGCCGGCGTGGTTTGCCAGCATATCCTGCCTGATAGTCTCAAGAGCGCTTTGCGTCCCAACATGTCTGGCATAGGACCTTAAAAGCCTTTTTGCTTTTTCTTTATCCCTTTTTACTGAGTCGACCCGGCTTATATCCGCAGAGACAATAGAATCAAAATAATCGACCGCCTGAAAAAGCGCCGGCTTTTCTTTTAAGCCTATCGCTTTAGGCCATCCTCCTCTGCATATCAAAAAAGCAATTTCCTTTAAGCTTGTATTATCAGCCGCCGATATTTTTTCGCCTTCAAATAGATCTCTTAATGAAACCTCTCCGTTTGAATCCCGAGATTCATACAAGCTCATAGGCCTCATATACAACCTGGAAATTCTGCCTGTGCCTGTATGCATAGATTCGTCCATTTGCAAGGGCACGGCCGACCCCGTTAAAATAAACTGGCCAAATTCATCCCTTTCGTCTACTTCATACCTAATGGCATTCCAAAGGTTGGGAGCTATTTGCCATTCGTCAATCAGCCTTGGAG
>JBMNUE010000111.1:0-6498 GCA_050946095.1 Christensenellales bacterium | reverse complement strand
CGCGCGGGCGCGCAATCCGCAGCCTTGTCAGCGTTTTAGACAATAAAGCGCAGGGCAAAAAGCTAACGAAGGCCATGGTGCCAATACCCATACTTTTGCCGGGGGAGAAGACTTCCACGGAAAAGGATCCTGCAAAAGACTTGTACAATAAAATACCCGAGCTGTTAAAAAAAGACGGCATGCTCGACCTTTCCATATGGATGGGCTTTCCGTGGGCAGACCAGCCCCGTTCCCGCGCCGCCGTATGCGCTTACGGCTTCGATAAGCAGAATACGGTTTCTTGCGCAAAAAGCCTTGCCGAAGCATTTTGGAACTATAAGGACGATTTTAAATTCGTAGGCCCGGCAGCTACGCTTAAAGAAGGGCTAAAAATCGCTTCGGAATCCTCAAAAAGACCGTATTTCCTTTCCGACACGGGCGATAACCCGGGAGCCGGCGGGGATAACGACAGCGTTATTGTGTTAAAAGAAATTTTAAATTCAGGGCTTGAAAAACAAAAAAAGATTGCGCTGTTGTCCATAAAAGACGAAGAATGCGTGAACGATCTTAAAAATAAAGCCATAGGCGAACAGGCGCAGGTTAAAATAGGCGGCAAAATAAGCAAGAGCTTGTGCGGGCCTGTAAGCGCAAAAATGCGCATCGCAAACAGATACTTTGACCCCGTTGCAAAAGAAAGCGTGGTCCTAAAAAAAGATAATTTAACGCTTGTTGTAACTTCAAACAGATACCAGTTTGCAACGGAAGCGGCCTTTAAAAATGCAGGGCTTGGCAATTTTAGCGATTACGACATAGTAGTGGTTAAAATGGGCTACCTCGAGCCTGATTTAAGCAGAGCCGCAAAGGGATGGACCATGCTTTTGACCCGCGGCTCTGTAAACCAGGACTTAAAAAGCCTTGACTATAAACATCTTAGCAGGCCTTTATACCCCTTTGACGACAACTTTGCTCCAAATTTATCGGCAGACATACAGCAGGCATAAAAAATTATGCAAAAACGCGCTGCGGTTTGCACGAAACGCGCTTATGTATATAATATGTATATAAATATACCATAGGAGGACATATGAAAGACAATTTAGAACTTCTTGTAAAGTACGGCAACATGCTTTTTGACAGCGGGCTTACAAGCGGCACAGGCGGAAACCTAAGCTTTTTTGACAGAGAAAAAGGGCTTATGTACATAACGCCTTCCGGCATTCCTTTTGCGGACATAAGCGTTAGCGACATAGTCGCAATGGATACCGAAGGCAAAACTGTTTCAGGCAGCCGCAAGCCTTCGAGCGAATGGGCTTTGCATCTTGTTTTTTATAAAAACAGGGAAGACATAAACGCAGTAATACACGCCCACACAACGTACAGCACGGTGTTTGCTGTGCTAAATGAAGACCTGCCGGCCTGCCACTATATGCTTGCCCTTGCCGGTAAAGATGTGCGCTGCGCCCCTTACGCGCCTTTTGGCACACATGAACTTGCAGAGCATGCATTTGAATATATGAAGGGCAGAAAGGCGGTCCTTCTTGCAAACCACGGCATAGTAACGGGAGGCTTAGGCCTTATGGAAGCCTTTAATACACTTAGAGAAGTGGACTACTGCTCAAAGCTTAATATTTTAGCAAGGTCCATAGGAAAACCCGTAATACTGTCTGATGATGAAATGGCGCGCATGGAAGAGCGCTTTAAAACATACGGGCAGAAAAGAGAAGGCTGATTTTTTGGAGAAGAATATGCAAAAATATCTTGTTGAAGTTTGCTGCGGCTCGGCTGAAGACGCCATACAGGCGTCCTTAGGGGGAGCAGACCGGGTTGAGCTTTGCTCCAACCTTTTCCAAGGCGGCCTAACGCCCAGCATAGGTTCGCTAAAGGCAGTGAGAGAGCAGACAGATATTGCCCTTAACGCTATGATACGCCCAAGGGAAGGCGGTTTCTGCTACAGCAAAACAGAGCTGCTTACCGCAAGGCGCGATGCGGAAGCTTTCCTTGAGTACGGCGTTGACGGGCTTGTCTGCGGCTTTTTAAAAGAAGACGGCACCGTAGACACTGAATTAACCAAAAAATTCGTGCGCCTTGCAGGAAGCGTGCCCGTAACCTTCCATAGGGCTATAGATGTCGTGCCCGATTGGAAAACCGCAATAGACCAGCTTGCAGATATAGGTATTGCGCGCGTGCTTACAAGCGGCCTTTCCCCCAATGTGCTTTTAGGGCTCGACACCGTAAAAGATATGGTGGAATACGCAGGCGACCGCCTTATTATTATGCCTGGCGCCGGCATAACGCCTGATACTGCGGATAAGGTGGCTAAGTACACCGGCTGCAGGGAAATGCATGTGTACTTTACTAAAACCCGTTCGGACAGATCAACCGCAAACAACCGCGCTATATTTTACGGCTCGGCGCTTTATCCTTCCGAAACGGACTACCCTGTTATAGACGCTGAATCAATAAGCAGGGTAGCGCGTAAATAAAGCACGTAATGCCGTTAAAATATGCGCATATTATTCTGCGCGCAAGCTTTGCACTGCTTTAAGCCGAATTTTGTCAAACCAAGGCACAGCTGCTGATTGTATTTTTATAGATTTATTTATTTTTTATATGAATTTAAGCTTTATAGCAGCTTCGAAAGGCTTTGCGTATTTTGCATAAAATGGGACTGCATCTAAAAATCCGCGCCATAACCCATCTGTTTTAGAAATCATTCTCCACTTTTTTGGATATTTGCCATATTTTTATTGATTTACCGCCACTTTATTTTTCCCCGGCATTGTAATCCATAGCATGCAGCTTGCGCAGCATCTAACTTAAGCGGTTAAGTACACCATAGACATTATTTAATGAATATTTGAAAGGGGATTCCATGGAATTTTCAAAAAATATATTTTTATCTTTTATTGAAGAGGACAACGAGCAGCACAGCCTGTTTCATATTAGGCCCTTGCTCAGCTCCTCCGGCCCTCTCCCCGCGCATATTATTTCTTCTTTTAAGGACAACGGCTTTCTGCGCATAGCACCCGATAAAAAAGAGCAGTTTACATTTAAAGAACGCATGCGCTCCTTGGGAAGCCTTTGCATTGTAGATCTTACAGAAGTTGAAGACGCGGCTGGCAAAGTGCGCCCAAACAGAAACTACTCCCCTCAGTTTAACGAAAAACACCAGTTTATTATTTATTCGGATGTTGTAAAATCCCTGCCTAAAGACCTTGTATATGAAGTTATAGCAGGCGAAAAAGGCAAGCCCGTGCTTAACTGCATAACGCCCATGTGCTTTTTGCGCAGCGGCGGCAGGATACAGGGGCCGTATTTATCCGACAGCGGGAAAGCTGCCGGCAAACTTATATCGATAGAGCCGGACAGCCCGAATATTTTCGCTATAAGCCTGCCAAACGGCCAGGAAAAGCTGTTCTATTGGAAAAGCGAAGAAAGCGCGCAAGCAAAAGAACAAGAAACAGCCGAAAAAAGTTCCCAGGAAAAAGTTCCGGACATTTCAAGACGCTATAAACGCCCACAGGCTTCAAGCCTTACAGCGGCGGTGGGAAGACGCAAGAGAGAAAATCTCCGCTCTTCAAGCCGCCTTGAAGAGCTGCTCTCCCCCATGGAAGCTTTTAAAACAGCGGCGCCGCAGGTGTTTTCAGATGATGCAAAGGGCGAAGAAGCCTTAGACTGCCTTATGGCTATCCCTAAGGCGCAGGATTTAATTATGCGTTCGCTAAATATAAATCAGGGCGAAAACCCGCTCGCAGCGGTCTTTAACAAGCAGATTGACGGCTTGGAAGCGGATAGGTTTAAAATTTCCCTTGAAATAGATAAGCTTAAAAAAGACAGGCAGGAGCTTTTTAAAGCGGCGCTCGAAGAAAAATCCGCTTTAGCCGACAAAGAACTTAAAAATAAACAGCGCGACATAGATTCGCTTTCCAAAAAGATTGATAGCCTTAAAGAAGAGCATAACAAGCTTGTAGTTTTGCGAGATGATATTCTAAAGCAAATATATCTTAGCACGGGAAAAAGCGTTTTAGCTAAGCCTCAGGGCGAAGAAAAGCCTGCAACGCATGCCGTGCAAAGGATTCGGGAGCATCTTAAAAGCGCGGGCTTTAAAACGGATATAGACGAAGCCTGGCTTTTGCTGACTATTATGCTGTTTGAAGATCAAATACAGCTCTGCGCCCCCGCTTTGGCGGATTCGCGCGCCGCGGCAAAGGCAATAGCATTTTCTCTCGGCGCTTCGTATGACTCCCGGCTTAAAGGCGACAATAATATGTTTTTCGCATCCGGAGGAAACGGCTTTGCCGTAACGCTTGTTTCGCAAGGCGAAAAGGACGATGCCCCGTTCACGCGCTTAATAATATCAAACAAAGTGCAGCCCTTTGGAAAATCCTACCTGTATGCGGCTTGGCCCTGCTTTAGCGTAAATCCTTCCCCTAGCAAATTAGCATACGAAGAAGCTCTTCCCTGCGAAAGCGCCTTTGACGCCGAATTTTTACAGAACGAGCTTAAAGAAGGCAGGCTAAGCTCCATACCGCAGGAAGCTGCGGATATAATAAGCAGCATAATTAAAAACATGCAGGATGTGCCGCACTCGCTGCTTAAACGCATGTTCAACTGCATAATGCTAATAGCGCCGCATGTAAGCGGCGGGCTCGCTTCAGCCATAGACTTATGCGTATCCGCCTACCTTTTGCCCCATGCCATGTTTAGCGCGCTGCCGCTAAACATACCCGAGCGCATTTTGCCGAGCATGCCCTACACCGCGAAACTGCTGTGAAGTACATTAAAAGCGTTCAAAACCCTATAGTAAAGTCCCTCGCCGCCTTAAAAAGCGCACAGGGCAGAAAAGAGCAGCAGGCTTTCTTAGCCGAGGGCGAAAACATGGTGCAGGAAGCCCTTGGCGAAAACAAGGCCCGTATGCTTTTGATTGAAGAAAGCAAAATAGGGCAGTTCAATAAATACATTGAGTTTGCAAGCTCTCATGAAGGCTCAAATACAAACCCGCTTTCTCCCGCTTTTGAAGTGCTTGCGTTTTCTAAAGAAGCGTTTAAAAAATTTTCAAACGCTAAAACGCCGCAGGGCATAGCCTGCGTCTGCAGCATTCCAAGCGCCGTTTCTTTTAAAGCTTTGGGCAATAAATTAATACTGCTAAACGGCGTGCAGGATTCAGGAAATGTAGGCACCATATGGCGCACGGCGGAAGCCGCCGGCTTTACGGGCATTATTGCAGACGAAAAATCAGCGGATTTCTTTTCGCCTAAAACTATAAGCGCATCGAAGGGCGTGTGTTTCCGCCTGCCGGCAAAAAGAATTCCCGATTTGCATGCGGCTCTTAACAAATGTTCGGATTTTTTAAGCATAGCCGCAAACCTTGATGGCGTTCCCGTTAACAAAGCCCAGCTGCCCAAAGACAATATAATGCTAATAATAGGCAGCGAAGGGCGCGGCATTGACGAAGAGATTTTAAATATAGCCAAGGCAAAAGTTCGCATACCCATGCACGGCAAGGTTGAATCCTTAAACGCCGCAGTCGCCGCCGCCATAATGATGTACAGCATAGCCGGGTTTTAAGCGACAGCGCATCGCAAGCAGGTTGAACAAGTTATGCGGCTGCGGGTTTAATTTAATAAAATTCAGGGCATAAAAGCAATATGGCAATTGAAAAATCAATTTATCGCTAAAATGAATTTACTGTTCTAAACAGCCTTTTGCTTTTTAAAAAAGAGAGCTGTATTGCTCAGCTCTCGGGCTTTCGGCGAAGCGTCCAAAAAAACTTCGCCGTTTGTTTTTTGCTTGTTCATTTTTGAATTCTCAAGTAAAAATATAGAAAATGCACAGCTTTTCAATGCCTCACAAGCCTTATTGCTTTTTGCTTTTTAAAATTTGCACTCATGGTACTTTGCCACTTTGACCAATATTTTGTTGAACAGCCTTTTCGCTTTGACGCTTTGCTCTCTAAAGTAAAAATTTAGAGAATGCGCAGCTTTTCAATGCCCGCGAGCCTTTTTGCTTTTCAAAATTGCACTCATGGTACTTTGCCACTTTGGCCAATACCTTGTTGAATAGCTTCTCCCTTGGACGCTTTGCTCTCTAAAGTAAAAATGTAAAGAACGCGCAACTTTTCAATGCCCCACAAGCCTTATCGCTTTTTGCTTTTCAAAATTGCACTCATGGTACTTTGCCACTTTGACCAACACTTTGTTGAATAGCCTTTTCTCTTGGCTGCTTTGCTCTCTAAAGTAAAAATGTAGAAAATGTGCAGCTTTCAATGCCCGCGATCCTTATCTCTTTTTGCTTTTTAAAATTACACTCATGGTACTTTGCCACTTTGACCAATATTTTGTTGAATAGCTTTTTCGCTTGGACGCCTTTGCTCTATCAAACCAAAAATGTAGAAAACGCACAGCTTTTCATTGCCTCGCAAGCCTTATCGCTTTTATTTTTCAAAATTGCACTCATGGTACTTTGCCTCCTTGACCAACACTTTGTTGAATAGCTTCTCCCTTGGACGCTTTGCTCTCT
>JBMNUE010000110.1:0-6565 GCA_050946095.1 Christensenellales bacterium | reverse complement strand
AAAAAAGCTGCGGAAGAAAGCTTAAACAAATCGCAGAGCGACTTGAAAGCCTTGCAGGACGAGAAAGCTTCTCTGCAGGAAAAGCTTGCCGCTTCCGATGCAGGCACAAAAGAACTGCAGGATAAGCTTGCTTTGCTTGAAACTTCCAAGAAAGAAACTTCCAGCGTAGTAATACTGCATACAAACGATGTGCACGCCCGCGTGGAAGGGGACGACAAGAGCCAGATAGGCTATCCGCGCCTTATTTCCATAGCAAAAGAACTGCGCAAGGATAACGAAGTCATATTGCTTGACGCAGGCGATGTGCTGCACGGCACTGCGTTTGCAAACCTCACCCAAGGCGAAAGCATTGTAGACCTTATGAATTTGGCGGGCTACAGCGCGCTTGCTCCTGGCAATCACGACTTTAACTACGGCTACGACCGCCTTATGGAACTTGAAAAGAAAATGGATTTTCCGCTTGTAAACGCCAATATATATATAGACGGCGAACATGCTTTTGCCCCTTATGCTATTGTTCAGGCGGGCACAAAGAACATTGCGGTTATAGGCGCTGCCAACCCGCAAATGCAAAGCGCCATACATCCGGACAGAATAAAGGGCCTTGAATTTAAAGACTATGAAACAATCGAAAAAACTGTAGCAGAAATTAAACCGCAGGTAGACGCTGTAATCATACTTGCGCACTGGGGAGCTAATGATGCGTACGACCCAAACAGCTCCATACTTGCCAAAATACCCGGCGTGGACCTTGTTGTTGACGGGCACAGCCATACACCGCTTGAAGAAATAAAGCAGACTGAAAACGCTGCTCTTGTAGTAAGCGCTGGCGAACACATGAAGCATATAGGCCGCGTCATCATGGACTTCACAGAAAACGGCGTTATATGCAAGGCGGACAGCATAAGCTTTGAAGAAGCGCAAAACTATGCTCCGGACGAAGAAGCGGTTCAGCTGATACAAAAATTAAAAGCCGAGCAGCAGGAGCTTTTGAGCGTTGTTATTGGGAAAACCAATGTTTCGCTTGACGGGGAAAGAGAAACCAACCGCACCGGCGAAACAAACTTAGGCAACCTTGCGACAGATGCGCTTATCTGGTACTCCAAGGCGGACTTTGCCTTTACCAACGGCGGCGGCATACGCACAAGCATTCCTAAGGGAGATATTACGCAGGGCGATATAATAGAAGTGTTCCCGTTTGGCAACAGCGTTGTAGTAATAGAAGCCACTGGAGAGCAGATTTTAGCCGCCATGGAGCACGGCATAAGCCTATACCCTGAAACAAACGGCGGTTTCCCGCAGATAAGCGGAGGAAAGATTGTCTATAACCCTGAAAACCCGGCGGGCGAACGCATAGTCGAAATGGAAATACAGGGTAAGCCCGTTGAAAAAGATAAAAAATACACCGTTGTAACCAACGACTTTACAGCGGCAGGCGGCGACGGCTATGAAATGCTTAAAGACTGCCCTGTTTTAAGGTACCAGGGCACGCTTGACGAGGCCTTTATAGAGTACATTAAAGAAATAGGCGTGGTGGATATAGGCATAGAAGGAAGAATAGTGCAGGCTGAGCAGCCTGAAGCGGATGTGCAGGACGATAAAGAAGCGCAGGAAACTGTAACCGTCCTATAAAGTTTTATGCTATTAGCCGCAAACGCACAGCAAAAACAGACGGCTTAAGTCAAAACACGGCTTAAATCAATGCATATTATTAAAAAACAATAAAGCAGTTTACATACTATCAAACATTCATATTGTCTACAAAGTCCGAGGAAAACCCTCGGACTTTTGCATATGAAGACACTTAAAAGTTAATAATTTCAGGGCAAAATGAGTCGTTTATGATGCAATAATAACAAAACAAGTAAACTATATGTATGCTGTCAACTATAGTTTGCAACTTTGTTTTCCGCTTTTCATGTCATGCTGCATATTTGTTGACTGATTTAAGAGATTTTTCGCTTAAGTACGAGCGAGTTGTCAACTAGTCCTTCGATTATTCTATAAGTTATATAGTAATTGGTCTCAGGTAGGACTCTGGATTAAGGAAGATTCCAACTACACGGGTACGCCGTGTTATTTTTTTCAGCTGCTCCAACATACTAAGCAAGGGACCTTCAGCCGCCATAAACCGGAATAACAATTCGGTGAAATTCGTGTTATCGTATTTTTGAGCCATTGGGATTTCCTCCTTATGGATGTATTTAAACAGTATGTATTTTAGAGAAGTCCCAGTGGCTTGCATATACCATCCCTTAAGTAAAGCTGCGAACTTTAGTGTACTTTATCTTCTGCTAATGACCGTTCATACAAGAAATTACATAAAGTTCATACAATCGTTGACCTGATGCTATGTCTTATCGTAAAAAATTTGCATATCCTGAATCTACAGGATTTTTACATAAATTTTATGTCATAGAATTACTGTATTCCAGTCTATTTATGCTCTTTAGTAAACGCATGATTGATCGTCGAAACAAAATGTTTCCGGTCAATCTCCTGCGGTTTTTATAATGGATCATTCAGTTCTGCCAAGTGTTTCTATTGTACACTTTCATCGAAAATCCATGCCGCAGTACTTTTCATTAATCCAATAACATATGGTATCATATTTTTTTATATTATATATTACGGATGATTTTTTAGAGATGACATTATAACAACGATAAACGCTTATTCATTGCTAAAGCCACAGCGCCTTTTAATAGATCATCTCTGCCCAGCTTACTCGTTGTAATGATAACATGTTCAGCTTTATGCAAAAAGATATGTTTTAATGCTTGGTTTTTAGCAGCCTGTACATAACAGGCACAATCCGACAGTTCTCCGCCTATAATTATCATATATGGATTGAATAAATTAATTAGGTTTGCCATAGCTATTCCAAGATAATACCCAGCTTCACAGAAGATTTTTTCGACTCGTGCATTTCCTTGATTAAGCTCTTCTAAAGCATCAGGGAATTGAACTTTATTTGCATCTGAAATTCCGTTGACGGTGAAGTTATAGTTAGACATTGCCTTACGAACATTTGATAATATCGCAAGAGACGAAGAATACATTTCAACACAACCGCGATTTCCACAATAACACTCAACACCATCATGTTCAATTATCATATGCCCTAGTTCACCTGCAACACCAGATGATCCCATGTAAATTTCTCCATTTGCTACTAGGCCGGAACCAACACCAAAGTCTGCATAAATATAAATAAAATTGGAAATGTTTTGACCGCTGCCAAAACGCAGCTCGGCCATAGCACCTAATTTAGGAATGTTTTCGCAAATAGCCGGGTAAGGTAAAGGGTTTTCTTGCAGCCATTTGTTGATATCAAAAGTAGCCCATTTCGCAAATGGGAAATTGTCAACCATAATTGTATGTTTAAAACTGCTTCCTGGAGTTCCTATGCCTATAAAACAGTTGTTATTAATGTTTACATTTGCTTTGTTAATAACTGACTGAATTCCGGAAGAAATTTGTTCAAAAGCATTTGCGCTCATTTGCTGGTAATTAAAAACAGACTCATGTCTTGAAATAATTTTACCGACGGCATTTGCCAAAACAACTTTTAATTTTCTTTGTATGCAAACACCAATATAATATGTGTGACTCTCATTCATTTGAATCATTGTAGGTTTACGGCCGCCTGTGGAGTCGCCTGGTCCAACTTCAACAAGAATTTCATTTGCTATTAGAATATCTACAATTCGCATAACAGTTGGAAGAGCGAGACCTGACCTCTTAGCAATTTCTGAGCGGGAAATAGGTTGAAATTCAATTATTAAATTAATAATTAAATCAATGTTTATTTTACGTATCAACTCAGGATTTCCTGTTTTTTTCCGTTTTAGTTTCTTCATCTTTAAATCCTCGTATCTTTAACAAACAATTGTTACTATTAAAGTATACCTCTATTTTAATAAAATTCAACATTATAATAATTTTTTACATAAAATACTGCAATAAGTATTGCAAATTTAAATTCATTGGTGTATAATGCGATTAGACTTACTAACAAAGTGTTAGTAACAAAGGTCATAAAAAAGACTTAGCCGGAAACGGTTAAAAATATTATTGATGGAGGTATAACCATGAAAAAATTCTTCTCTATCGCATTGCTAATGCTTCTAGTGCTATCTTTTGCAACTGTAGTTGCAGAAAATAAGCCCTTCACTTTCGGATACCTAGTAAGTGACATGTCGCACGAATGGTATCAAAACATTGTTAAAGGTGCTAATGAACAAGCGAAAAAGCTAGGAGTTACGCTTCTCGTATCTGACGCTGCAATGGATGTAAGTAAGCAAGTTTTTCAGGCTGAAAACATGATTACAAAACAAGTTGATGCTATAATTATTACTCCGATTGACGTTAAGGCTTTGGCAAATGTTGTTGCAGAGGCAAAAGAGGCCGGTATTCCTATTATTTCAGAATCCAATGTTATTGAGGGAGCAAATACTTATGTAGGAATTGACAATATTACAGCAGCAAAAAATGCTGGGTTATGGTTTGCTAATTATGCACAAATCAATTCAATTGATCCAAAAATATTGATTGTTGGTCAACCTGCATATGCAGATTGCCGTATGCGTGTGGAGGGTTTCAAAGCTGGAATGGATGAAGCTGGTATTAAATATGAAGTTGTTCAGGAAGTCGATGGTGGCGGATCAAAAGAAACTAGCCTAAAAGTTGCGCAAGACGCTTTGACGGCGCATCCAGAGACAAATGTAATTTTTGGAATTAATGATAACTCTGCTACTGGCGGCATGGCAGCATATAAAGAAGCAGGGCTTGATGAATCCGCATTAACCGTTATCGGATTTGGCTTCGAAGGTGTTGTTGGACGAGAAGCTTTACTTGGTAATACACCTTACAAAGCAGCTGTAGCTATGTTTCCGGATAATACGGGTGTCAGCTTGATTGATGCTGCGTATAAGGCGGCAAGTGGAGAAACTTTACCTGAAAACTATGAAAGTGGCACTGTCGTAATAACAGCTGAAAATTTCGAACAATTCTATACAAAAGATGGAGATAACTATATTACTAACTTTGACGCTATCCGTTCTTTAATGAATAAATAAACCCAAAAGCACAGTGTGAGATATGTAAATGCATATCTCACACTGCCAAACACATAATAAATATTTTTTAATTTATTTTTTAACATTCAATTTTAAAGGAGAGTATTTATGAACTCATCAAGTAAGAAAAATCGGTGTATAAAATACCTGCAGCAATCAGATAATACTGTATTGGTTATTGCCTTGATATTACTTTGTATAATTTCATATGTACTTCAGCCTGTTTTTCTTTCTGAACGAAATATCATGAATACGCTCCGACAAGTATCTTTAACTGCTATTTGTGGTTTTGGACTGACATTAATAATATTAGTCGGGGAAATAGATCTGTCGGTTGGATCCCAGCAAGCTGTTGCAGGAATAATTTCTATTGTGACGCTTAACAAAACAGGAAGTGTAGCACTAGCTATTATTGCAGCGCTCATTGGAGGAGTTATTGTTGGAGGTATTAATGGACTAATAGTCACGAAACTTAAAATGAACTCAATGATCGTTACTCTAGGAACGATGGCTATTTGGCGTGGTGCTTCTATGGTGTATACAAACGCTATTTCCATTCAATCAATGTATCTTGAATTTCAAGAATTAGCTACTGGCTATATAGGTTCGGTGCCGAATGCAGTAATTATGGCCGTAATAATATTTGTTGTTGTTTATTTTGTATTGAATCATACAACATTCGGACGATATATTTATGCCATTGGAGGTAATAAAGAGGCAGCACTTTTTGCTGGTCTTCCCGTAGATAAAATAAAATTAGTGGTTTATATAATAGGCAGTGTATTGACTATGTTTTCAGGTGTATTATTGGCATCAAGAATGGCTTCTGCACAGCCAACAGCAGGTGAAGGATTTGAAATGACGGTTATTGCTTCTGTTATTTTAGGCGGTGTATCGTTATCTGGTGGAATAGGCTCTATTAGTGGAGCATTAATTGGCATGCTAATTCTTGGCGTTCTTCAGAATGCTTTAACATTAATGTCTGTTAATTCCTTCTGGCAAGATATTACTAGAGGAATTGTTATAATACTAGCAGTTGCTGTAGACGGAATGAGAAAGAAAAGAATAGCAAAGAAACTTATTCTAGATCAAAAACTTCAAAAAGAAGGATAAAAAAATGCAAGAACCAGTTTTAGAAGTAAGAAATATTCATAAATATTTTCCTGGCGTCCATGCACTTAAAGGTGTCGATTTTGAGCTTTTCCCAGGGGAAGTACACGCACTGGTAGGAGAAAATGGCGCGGGAAAATCTACTTTGATTAAAATCCTCTCAGGTGTATATAAATTTGATGATGGCTCATACCTTATCAATGGGCTTCCTTCTTATATTAACCAGCCAAGTGATGCTATAAAAAAAGGCATAAGTGTAATATATCAGGAATTAAATTCTGCAAATAGTCTTTCTGTTGCGGAAAATATTTTTTTTGGTCGACTTCCACACAAACATGGTCGAGTACTTTGGAAAAAATTATATGATCAGACAC
>JBMNUE010000109.1:0-6603 GCA_050946095.1 Christensenellales bacterium | reverse complement strand
TTCTTCATGAAGAAAATACGGCGGAGAAAATAGCGATGTAACGCTCCACAGCAGTGCGGACACTATGGCGTAAAGCCCGCGCAAAGGGTCTGTCTTAAAGCCGAACTTAAAATTGCCTATGTAAAACGAAAAATCTACGCTTTTGCCGTAAAGCGCAAAAGAAAGCAGCAGGCATACAAGCGAAATTTCAAGCAGCGCATGCGAGCTGCTTTTATTTTTACTTATAAAGTATACGGGTATTGCGCAAACTGCCGGCAAAAAAACAAGGCATAATAAAACGACGGTCATATTACCTCCACGGGCATGAACAGCCCACCAACAAGAGCCAATACGCAAAGAACTATGATAGGTATCAGCATGTAAAGCCAGGATTTTTCTTTTTTAACAGCTTCCATCTGCGGTTTTTCAAATACGGCGCTTATGCCAGGCGGCAAAAGGTAGCTTGCAGTAAGCATGGCGGATATTATAAGCACTATTGGCACGGCATAGGAAAATACGCTTCCCTGCGCTGCCTTTGCAATTTCCCATTTGCTTACAAAGCCCATAAACGGCGGTATGCCTATTAAGGACAGCGAAAGCAGAATTGTAAACACCACGGTGTATGGCATATATTTTACCAGGCCCTTAAAAGCGGAGGTGTTTTTGTCGCCCGTTGCGTGTATAACGAAGCCGAAGCTTAGGAACAGCCCGCTTTTTACCAGGGCATGCCCTACTGCGTGAAGTATGCCGGCATTTAATGAAAGCCCGTTCATTAAAAACAGCGCGCATAAAACGTAGCTTAGCTGCGACACGGAAGAAAACGCAAGCCGCCTTTTAAGCATATCTTGCTTATATGCTAAGCTTGAACCCATAAGCACGGTGAAAAGCGCCAATACCATAAGCGCATACTGCACAAACGAGCCGGAAAGCATTTTAGGCCCTATGCTAAAGTATATAAGCCTTATAACGCTTACAATGCCCGCCTTGGTAATAAGCCCTGAAAGCACGGCGCTTGCAGGGGTAGGAGCCACGGGGTGCGCTGCAGGCAGCCAAGAATGCATGGGGAAAAGCCCCGCCTTTGAAGCAAAGCCTATGGTTCCAGCCAATACAAGCGTTAAAAACAGCCAGTTCGGCATATTAAGCTCTTCTTTAAGCATTCCGCCGTATGCAAAGTACGGGCTTTGAAGGTTTGGTATAACGGCGCAAAGTCCTATAAGCGCTAAAACTGCCCCGGTTAAGGAATGTTTTACATATTCCTTTGCGATTTTTTTGGCCTGCTGCGTATTGTCAAAACTTACAAGAGGCGAAGAAAGAAGCGCCGCCAGCACAAAAAACACATACAGCGTTGCCAGGCTGTTTGAAAGGCCTATCCCTATAAGGGCGCTTAAGCTTAAAAGGTAAAAAACCTCGAACTTTCGTATATCCTGCGAAGCTTCGAAATAGCCTAAGGCATATATGCCGCAGAGCAGGAAAACTAAAGCAAAAAGCACCGTAAATACAGCGCCTGTATTGTCGGTAAAAAAAGATATGGCAAAGTTTCCCGCCGCAAGGGGTGTAAAGGCAGGGGAGTTTAAAAAGCTTGCGCCTACTGCGGCGCACAGGCTTAATGTTAAAAACAGCAGCATGAGCTGCCGGTTGTGTTTTTTAGAAAAATTACATATTAAAGCGCCGAGCGCAGGTGTTAAAATAGCTACAAGGTATGGCATATTTCCTCTTTTAATAAAGCTTAATTTTTTTATTCAGCGGTTTTTATTGCCTGTTTTATTGTTCTTTTTGCTGCAAGGCGTTTTTTGCAAGCAGCCCTGCGCCCACAAGCCCGCTGTTTGGGTAAAGGGCGGGAGGAACTATAAGCTCGTCAAGACGCTCTATCATAGGGTGCTGCAAATAATCGCCGAGCATTTCCTTGAACTGCGCGCGTATTTTGGGGAACAGCACTTCCTGGTGCATAACGCCGCCCCCAAGCACTATGCGCTCAACGGATACCGTCATAAGGGCCGTTATGCAAAGCTGCGCCAAATAATAGCTCTCCAAGTCCCAAGCCATATGGTCTTCAGGTATATCCTTTGCGGGCATTCCCCAGCGCGCTTGTATGGACGGCCCTGAAGCCAGCCCTTCAAGGCACAGCGCATGGTAAGGGCATATGCCCCTTTGCAGCGGATCGTCCTTGGAGCGGGAAAGCGGTATATGCCCCCATTCAGGGTGCAGCATGCCGTGCACGAGCCTGCCCCCTACAAGAAGCCCGCCGCCTATGCCGGTGCCTACGGTAACATATAATATGTTTTCAAGGCCCTTTGCAGCGCCCATGGTGGCTTCCGCAAGCGCCGCTGCGTTTACATCGGTATCCACCAGGGTAGGCACATTGAGCGCATCTTTTATTGCTTTATAAAGCGGGTAATTGCGCCACGCAAGCTTTGGAGTGCTTGTAATGCTGCCGTAATCTTCGGAATTTTTGTCAAGGTTTACGGGGCCGAATGTCGCAATGCCCATGGCATCAAGCTGTTCGCCTTCAAAAAAGGAAAGAATATCTTTCATGGTTTCTTCGGGCGCGCGCGTAGCGCAGGCTGTGGAACGTATAATCTCCATGCGCTCGTTTAGTATGCCCATAACCATTTTGGTGCCGCCTGCTTCTAATGCTCCGTATCGCATATTACAAATCCGTATCCAAAAGGTCTTTTTGGTCGTCCAGCATATTCATGAAGCGGCTGCGGAAGCTTTCAAGCTCTTCCTTTAGGTTTTCTATTTCCTCGCGCAGTTTATCGCGCTGCGCTTCCAAATCTGTAATTTCGGGGTCCGGAACGCGGTCTTTTGCTTCCTGAATAATTTCTTCCGCGCGCTTTTTAGCATCCGCCATAACTTCGTCGCAGGCTTTCTGCGTTTCTTCAAGCAGCTTTTTAGCGGCTTCTACATCGCTTGGGTAAGCGGCAGGAGGCGTAGGCGCAAGGGGAGGCGCTGCCTGAGGGGCGGGGCGCATAGGCACAGGCGGCGCAAAATTAGCGCTGTCCTGCTTTGCGGCCTTTTCCCTAAGTGAAGCAATGGTGTCCTGCATGATTATCATCTCATCGCAGATTTCGTCAAGGAACTCGTCCACTTCCATGGGGTCGTAGCCGCGCACCTTAATTTTAAATTCTTTTTCCTCTATCATGTTTACGGTAATAGGCATGATTTTTTCCTTTCTTATTTAGGATTATATTTATTGAGCCATTTCGTTTTGCGGATAATACGCTTCGCGCATGCCGCTTGGAGCTGTCGGCGCTTCGTAGCGGCCCTGGTAGGCGTTTTGCCGCATGGGGTCGGCTGCGTATGGATTGCTGTCGCTAAACCCTGTCTGAGGTGCGCTGTATTTTGGGCTTGCGTTAAAGCCCGCCTGCATGCTTTCGCCGCGCTGCGTAAAGCTGCCGCCAACCTGCATTTGCCTTGGGTTGTTGGCGTTTGATGTTACGGCATCGGTATAAACCGTCATGCCAGAAGGCGCCATTAAATAGAAGCCTATCTTGGAGGACAGCCTTGTCATAGTGCCGTTTAGCGCGTAGCAGGCGCCCGTAAGCATGTCCACATAGCGCCTGGTTTCGCTGCGGTCTGTAAGCCTATCCATAACTATTATGGCGCAGTGGCCTTTGCGCAGGCATATCATGGCCTGCCTGCAGGCTGCCACATTGCTTACGTTTATAACATAGGCGTCCATATTCTGTATGTTCGCTACGGTGTTTGCAGCGTCTTCCGGGAAGGGCACCACGTTTTCTTCGCTCCTGCGGCGCTGGTCCAAGCGGCGGTTCCTGCTAGACGGCTTGGCGGAATAGCCTTCCGGAGCGAACTGGCTTTGAAACTGAAAGCTGTTTTCCTGCGCATCTTCTGGAGCGTATTGGCTGTTAGGGCTATAAGCTGCGTGCTTAGCGCTTTGCTGATAATTTTGCTGGGGATAATTTTGCCCGGCATAATACTGCTGGCTGTAAGCCTGCTGATTAAAACTCTGCGGATTATAGCTTGGCTGGGCGTAGCCTGGCTGGCTATAATTTGGCTGGCTATACGCCTGCTCATTATAGGCCTGCTGATAATTCATCTGCTCATAGCTTTCGGAGGCGCCATATCCGCCCGCGCCGTCATATCCGCCTGCTCCGCCGTAATATCCCGAATAGGAGGAGTCTTCGCCCTCGTATTCATCAGCATCGTCATAGGGCTGGCCGCTGCCAAAAAGCCACTTGTTGTTTGCGCCTATGCTGAATGCGTTTTTTACTCTGTCTAAAAAAGCGCCTGCGCTCATATATGTCCTCCTTCAAGAGAGCAAAGCTCATTAAAAATCATACATCATTATATGATGAAGTCTTGATAAATGCAAATATTATGCGTGTTTTAAGCTGCGCAGCCGGCAAAGTGCATTAATGCGCTTTGCCGCGTATATATTAAAGCTTTTCCCAGGCGACTGTGGATTTATCGTGAGAAGTTATGCTTAGCTTATCACCCGGCTGCCAATCTGGAAGAGGCAAATTGGAGTCGTAATAAAAAAGGCGGTCGTCTTCCTCGTTTTCCATATTGCCTATGTTAATAAAAAAGGGCGTGAAAAGCACGCCTTCCCTTTTTGTGGGGACATCTATGAAACCCTTGAAATGCCCTTGGGTATTGCGGTTTTTTAAGTATAGCATATTGTATATAAACTTTTTATAGCTCCTTACGGGAGAAATGAATATCCCCCAAGCGAATATTATATAAAAGCACAGCAGCATGGATAAAAAATAGCTGAGCCATTCGACCCTTATAACTAAGGAATATATAAACAGCGCAAGCAGTGCGGCTGCCGGCAAAGCGCAGGCCATAAGGCGCCTTTTTAACTGGCTTTCTATATCGCTTAGGTTTTCCTGTGTGTACATAATAAAGCCCCCTTTAGCTGTATATTATCACACGGCTATAAATTTTAAAAGCGCAGAAAAATCATTAAATACTTTTAAAAACATTGATGTAAAAATAGGTTCCAACTTGACAATGTAATTTTTGGTATATATAATAACCGAGCAGTTCATAAGGAGGTTATGGAATGGCAGATTCTAAGAATATAGATTCTAAACTTTTTGATTTAAGCGATATAGACGAAACGCAGCATCCTTTTTTAGTAGAAGGTTTTCATGAGCCGGATTCTCTGGCAAGGGCAAGCGGCGTATGGATTTCTTCAGCCGGCAGCGCCATGCTGCAGGTGGGCGGCTACAGCTTAAAGCCGCAGGAAGACTGGCTTTGGTTTGCAGCGCAGAAAGGAAAAATCGAGTTTTCAAGCAGCAACGCTGAATTCCATGTGTCAGACAGAGAAGGCGGCATCATACCGCCCTATGCGGGGGATGCCAAGCTTATAGTAACAGAGGAAGCGAGGGTGCTGTGGCTTGCAGTGCGCGGCCCCCTTGTTGAACAGTATATGCAGAGCTTGGGCGCTGTGAGCCGCAAACCCCTAAAGCAGGGCGTGCTTCCGGCGCAGCTTAAGCTTGCAAGAAACGCAGTGCAGGCGGCGGTTCGCGCGCAGGATGCCAAGCAGACGGGGGCTTCTGCGCAGCTGCAGCAGCTTTTGTGGGCTATGCTCGCTTCGCACAGCGGCCAGCCCGTTGCTATGAACGCGGTTTTATCCCACGAAATTGCCAAGGTTTTGGACGAAATGCACAAGCATAAGTACAAGCAGAGCTATTCTCTTAACGACATGGCGGAAATAAGCCGCATGCCCGTTGAAACCTTCCGCAAGCGCTTTGTTACGGAAGTAGGCATGCCGCCGCAGAGCTACCAGCTGCACTGCAAGATGGAGCGCGCAAAAACGCTTCTTAAAGACGGGCTTTCGGTAAGGCAGACGGGCGTTGAAGTCGGCATGAAGGATCCGTATCATTTTTCAAAGACCTTCAAAAACATAGTGGGCATAAGCCCTTCAAAGTACTGCAAAGCTACCCGTGAGTAAGGCGAAGTTGGCGGAATTAAACCCGCTGCAGCTTGCGTATATAGGCGATGCCGTGTATGATTTGCTTGCGCGCGAATTTGTGCTTAAAAAGCACAGGCGGCTAAGCAAGCTGCATTTAGCGGAAAAGGACTTGGTTTGCGCGCCTTCGCAGGCTAAAATATATTCTTTGCTTTTTGACTGTCTTACTGAAGAAGAAAAGCAGATCGCCAAAAGAGGGCGAAACGCCCAGCCTAAGCACAGGGCGCCAAAAGCCGCCACATGCGAAGAATATGCAAGCTCCACAGCTCTTGAAGCGGTGTTTGGATACCTTTACATAAAAGGCGACTTTGAAAGGATCCGCGAACTTTTCGCCCTTTGCTTATATAAAAATGAGGAGGCTAAAAATGCCGGCGGTTGAACCACGTGTATACCTTTTGTCCTGCAGCAGCAGCGGCGAAGAAATTGCGGCTCTTGCGGCAAGGCTGTGCTATTCATCAGGAACAGTTTTAGAAACCAAACAAAAAGTGGAGCAAAAGGACCAGACGGCCTTTTTAAAAGGCGTAATAGCTTCAGGCCATCTTTCCGTTATAGAGCATATAAGCTTCACTTTTGGAGTTGAAGGCGTAAGCCGCGTGCTTTTAGCGCAGCTGACAAGGCACCGCATAGCTTCTTTCAGCGTGCAGAGCCAGCGCTATGTTTCAAAGGCAAAGGGGCTTAACTATATT
>JBMNUE010000108.1:0-6647 GCA_050946095.1 Christensenellales bacterium | reverse complement strand
ATTCCGGCCAAGGCTTAAACCATAAAGGCGAAGGAGAAAACGGCAAAGACCTGCTGTCTTACTACGGCCTTGCATTTGAAACCCAGCACCATCCGGACAGCCCGAACCACGAAAATTTTCCTTCTACTGTATTAAAAAAAGGCGAAGTGTTTTCTTCAACCACAAGCTATAAGTTTTCTTATTGCTAAAATATATAATAGCTTTTCGACGATTATTTTATATAGGTTTAAGTTAATAAAAAGCTCGAAAACCGCGTAATCGGATTTTTAAATAAGATTTTACATATAAAAACAGTAAAAAAACAATAGTTTATAGTAGTTTTTCTAAAATTTAATGATTTATTTCAAAAAAATGATATACAAATCCATTAGTTCATGATATAATACTTCCGTTGTGTTAAAGAAAATTCTTATGAGAGGAGGAACTTTTTCTTGGTACACATAAAAAATTTACGCGATGGTTATCCTATATTTAAGGCACTGAGTTCTGAAACTCGCATCGCAATCGTAGAATTGCTTGCAAAAGAAGGCCCTATGCGCATGACGGCTATTGCGGATAATCTTGGTATTACGGGCGGCGCAATCACCACTCATGTGAAACTGCTGCAGGACGCAGGCGTAGTTCAGATCGAATCCAAAAAAGGCAAACACGGGATCCAAAAAATCTGTTCCGCGTCTGACCAAGAGATCAGAATCGATTCTCCTGTTTCGAACAAGTAGTTTCGGCTATATTGTAAAAGCCTAATAACCTTAGCGATTCTAAAAGCACCTGCCATGTTCAAAAGAACATGGCAGGTTTTTAATGTTAAAAAGTTATTTGCGATTATGAATTGCTTTTTTTATCCTTTATTATCTTTTATAGTTTATTTAGCATTTTTAACCTGCGCCCACAGCGTATTGTATATGGATAAAAAATCGCCTAAGTCGTGGAAATACTCGCAGTTGTCTATAATTTCCTGCGGAGGGTTAAGGTTTGGATTGTTTATATAGCTATCCCCCATGCGCTTTATCGCTTCATCGTTGGGTGATGAATATTCTATATATTCACAGTTCATTTGGGCCACATCGGGACGGCACAGGAAGTCTATAAATTTATATGCATTTTCTTTGTTCTCTGAAGATTTTGGTATAACAAGGCTGTCGACCCAGACATTGCTGCCTTCTTTTGGTATGGCATATGCAAGGTTGTCGTTAAGATTTATAGCATACTGCGCATCGCCTGAATATACGACTGCAAGAATCGCTTCGCCCGATACCATTTTGTCCTTTGTTTCATCGACCTGATAAGCTTTTACTATGCCTTGTTTTTTCTGGTCAATAAGAAGCTGTTTAGCTTCCGTAAGCTCTTTTGGATCTTTTGAGTTAACCGAATATCCTAAGTATTTAAGCGCAACAGCAAATGCATCGCGTATGGTATCCAGCATGAATATTTCGCCCTTGTATTCATCCGTAAAAAGAATTTCCCAAGAATCTATAGGGCCGTTTACCCTTGTCTTATCGTATAATATGCCGATAGTGCCCCACATATACGCTATTGAGTGCTTGCTGTTTGGGTCAAAGTCCGGGTTCATAACCCAGCTTGATATATATTTTGCATTTGGTATCTTGCTGTAATCAAGCTCTTCAAGCAGGTCTTCCTTTATAAGCTTTTCAATGCAATAATCCGATGGAAACACAACATCAAATGCACCTGGCGATGTGCGCACCTGCACCATCATATCTTCGTTTGTTGTAAAGCGCATGTAGTTTACAGTAATGCCTGTTTCTTCTTCAAAAAGCTTCAATGCGTCTTCTGAAATGTAGTCCTCCCAGTTGTAGACATTTACAACGCCGTTAGCTAAGGCGGAAGGCAAAAGCGCTAAGAATATTAAGGTAGACAGTAGTACAGCCATAGTTTTTTTCATTGTAATAATACTCCTTTACTTATTATTTTTAAGCTTCATCTGAACGGCGGTTTATCGCAAGCAGCAGTATAAGCAGCGCTATAAACATAAGCGCTGAAAGAGCGTTCATGGTAGGCTTTATTCCTTTTCTTGTTTCCGAATATATAAGCGTTGAAAGGTTTTGAACAAGCGGGCTTGTCGTAAAATAGCTTACAGTAAAATCATCCAAAGAAAGCGTAAAAGACATAAGCGCTCCTGTTATTATGCCGGGCCTTACAGCGGGCAGAAGAACCTTTCTTAAGGCATAGCCTGGCGTTGCGCCAAGGTCTAAGGCGGCTTCGTAGGTAAAGCGGCTCATTTCTTTTAACTTAGGCAATACGGATAAAAGCACATACGGTATGTCAAATGTTATATGCGCAAGCAGCATGGTAAAGTACCCGCGGTCTACCTTTGTAAATATGAACAGCAGCATAAGAGATATGCCTGTTACTATGTCCGGCATTGTCATAGGAATGCTAGTAACTGTCATCATGCCTGCCTGCGGGCCTTTTTTCATGGCGTTTATGCCTATTGCCGCAAGCGTTCCCAGTATCGTAGCGAACAGCGCTGCAAGCGCCGCAATGCTTACGGTGATCCAAAGAGCTTTCATAATGGTGGGATCGTTAAATAGCTCGTAGTACCAGCGCAGAGAAAAGCCTTCCCACTTTGAGCGGCTGACGCCCTCATTAAAGGACTGAACAATAAGCACAATTATCGGCAGGTATAAAAACAGCAATATAATAGCTAAATACGTCCTTTTAAAAAATTTTGTCACAGAAAGCTGCCTCCTTCTCCTTGCGGGTCAACCTGTCTTAGCAGGCTTATGCTAAGCAGCATAAGCACCATCATAATAAGAGCTAACGCAGAGCCTACATTCCAGTTATCAGCAGTAAGGAATGTGCGCTCTATCAAGTCTCCAAACATTTCAGTATTGCCGCCTCCTAAGACCCTTGGAATAAAGAAAGTGGTTACAGAAGGCATGAACACCATGGTGATTCCCGATACTATGCCGGGAAGGCTTAAAGGCAGAGTAACCTTTGTGAATGTTCCAATGCTGTTTGCTCCAAGGTCCATAGCAGCTTCAGAATACATTCTCGGCTGTTTGTCGATTGAATTGTATATTGGAAAAACCATAAAAGGCAGATAGTTATACACCATGCCGAGCAGCACCGCATTTGAAGTATACATAAGCCTTGCCCTTCCAAAACCTAAGGAAACAAGCAGCTGGTTTATAATGCCGTTATCTTCAAGCAATGTCATCCAGGCTATCGTCCTTAAAAGGAAATTCATCCACATAGGAATAATAAACAAAACAACTATGGTAGAGCCAAGCTTAAAATCTCTGTCGGCCATAAAAAGCGCGGCCGGATAACCAAAAAGCAAGCATATAGCTGTACATTTAAAAGCCATCCACAGCGAATATATCAGCGTGTCCATATTTACCGTCCCGCGCTCGTTCATACCCGTTTCCGCAAGATCAAAACCCATTTCAGACAGCTGCTTTTTCATTTCAAAGTTGCTGTCCCAAAAGCTATAGAAATTGTCTAAGGTAAAATTGCCCTGCGGGTCAGTAAAGGCGTAATATGCAATCAAAAACAGGGGCACAATCGTAAAAACAATCATCCATAAGGAGTATGGCCAAGCAAACAAGGACCTGTGCACACCTCTGTTGCGCCTTATGCTAATTGCAAGCATAATAATAAATATACCAAGTCCAAGAGCTATAACCCAAAGCCCCCAGGAAGGCATGTTCAATTCGTTCACTGCAAGCCCTCCTTGGACAACTCATCATCATACACACGCATGACATGTATATTTGACGGTATTATAGAAAGACCGACGGTTGAGTTTTCAGGCACCATTACGGTAGAATGCACTTTCCAAAGGAAGTTGCCCGCATCAATAATCATTTCATAGTGCACGCCTTTAAAAATAACGCTGCGCACAACGCCTTTAAGCTGGGCGACATCCGTACCCACAATGAGTATATCTTCCGGACGTATCAAAACATCTACTTCTTCGTCCTTGTCAAAGCCTTCATCAACGCAGTTAAAATCCATGCCGCAAAAATGAACCACTTCGTCTTCCGGCATAGTGCCTCTTATTATATTGCTGTCGCCCACAAAGTTTGCAATATAAGCGTCCTTCGGCTCATCGTATATATGCTTGGGAGTGCCCACCTGCCTTATATGCCCTTCTCTCATAATTACAATAGTATCAGACATTGTAAGCGCTTCTTCCTGGTCGTGCGTAACGAAAATAAAAGTAATTCCAAGCGCTTTTTGCATACGTTTAAGCTCAAGCTGCATGCCTTTGCGAAGCTTAAGGTCAAGAGCTGCAAGCGGTTCATCAAGCAGCAGAACATCAGGCTCATTCACAAGCGCCCGCGCTATCGCAACGCGCTGCTGCTGCCCCCCAGAAAGCGCATCAACGCCGCGCTTTTCATAGCCTTGCAGGTTTACAAGCTCCAGCATTTTGCCAACGCGCATTGTAATTTCTTTTTTTGGCACTTTGGATATTTTAAGTCCAAAAGCAATGTTATCAAACACATTTAGATGCGGAAAAAGAGCGTACTTCTGAAAAACCGTGTTTACGCGCCTTTTATATGGCGGTTCGTTTGTTATATCCTTGCCTTCAAAAAGCACACGCCCCTTGGTGGGAAACTCAAAGCCGCCGATAATGCGCAGCATGGTCGTTTTTCCGCAGCCGGAAGGACCGAGCAAAGTTAAAAATTCATTCTTCCGTATATACAAATTAATATTGTCAAGTACGGTCACATTATCAAATTCTTTAGAGATATTTTCCAGTTGAATTAAACGATTTTCTTGGCTCATGTTTCCCTCCTAAAATACGGGCGGCGCAGAAACCCATATAAATTGCGCCTCTGCCGTGCCTAAATTTATAATATAGTGCGGTTCGCCGGGATGTATGCAAAAACTGCTGCCTTGCTTGACAAGGTATTTGCTCTCGCCTTCCACAAGGCACACTTCGCCTTTTAGCACATAACCTATCTCTTCGCCCTCGTGCGCTTGCACAAGCTGCGTTTTTCCGCCAGGCAAAAGCTTTACAAGTACAGGCTCCATGTCGTTTTTCTGTGCGTTTGGCACAAGCCAGGTGATACTTCCCTTAAGCTCTTCATCATCTTCTTTAAGGTTCATGTCTTCTTTGGAAAACACTATCTGCTCCCTTATGTCTTCCGAAAAAAAAGTCTTAAGGTCGCTCCCGAGGCTTTCCAAAATGTCGTTCAGCGTTGCAATTGAAGGCGATGTAAGGTCCCTTTCAACTTGAGAAATGAAACCTTTGCTAAGTTCGCACCTATCCGCCAATTCTTCCTGCGTAAGGTTGCGTTTTTGCCTAAGTCTTCGAAGCCTTTTGCCAAGTTCCATTGATCTCCCTCTTTAAAAAAAGTTTAGTGCTGCTAAACACTCGAACGATATATATTAAACTACAACATACGCCCGCTGTCAATATGTTTTTGCAAATTTTAATAATTTTTAGTGTTTGACAGTAAACAGCAAAAAAGATATACTGTTCATGTCTTAGCGAAGCAAGACAAGCCTGTATGCTTAACTTTTAAGAGACCTTTGGCCAGCTGCAAACAAAGGAAGGGCGGCATATAAGGTACCACTTGCTAAAAGATATGGCTTGCGCCCAATACAGCGCATAGAGTGGCATCTGCAATTAGGGTGGAACCGCGGAAACTATCCGTCCCTTAAGAAAGGTGCATTTTTATTTTAAGGAGAATTTTTATGGTTATTACTGTAGAACAGCAAAAAATCGAAGTGCCGAAAGGCACAAATGCTCTTGACATAGCAAGACAGCTTGATAAAAACATATTAAAAGATGCCCTTGCTGTAAAAGTAAACGGCAAGGCGCAGGAACTTCAGGCTCCAATAGAAGAAGACGCTGCAATTGAGTATCTCACATTCTCAGATGAAGCAGGAAGGAAAACTCTGCGCCATACAGCTTCGCACGTATTGGCTGCAGCGGTTAAAAATCTCTACCCCGAAACTAAACTCGCCATTGGGCCCGCCATAGAAAACGGGTTTTATTACGATTTCGACAGAGAAGAATCCTTCACGCCTGAAGACCTTATAAAAATAGAAAAAGAAATGAAACGCATCATTAAAAAGAACGAGCGTGAAGTGCGTTTCAGCCTTCCGCGCGAAGAAGCCATTAAATATATGCAAGAAAAAGATGAGCCTTATAAAGTGGAGCTTATAAAGGATCTTCCGGGCGACGAAGAAATCACATTCTACCGCCAGGGCGACAGCTTTGTAGATCTGTGCGCCGGTCCCCACCTTCCATCCACGGGGAAAATTAAGGCTTTCAAGCTTACAAGTCTTGCAGGCGCATATTGGCGCGGAGACGAAAAAAACAAAATGCTTCAGCGCATATACGGCACAGCATTTACAAACAAAGAAGATTTAAATAATTATCTTGAGCTGCTTGAAGAAGCGAAAAAACGCGACCACCGCAAATTAGGCAGGGAGTTAGATCTTTTTGATATACTTGACGAAGGCCCGGGTTTTCCATTCTTTTACCCAAACGGTATGGTGCTGCGCAATATATTGGAAGATTTTTGGCGCAAAATACATACGGAAAACGGCTACCAGGAAATTAAAACGCCTATAATACTTTCCAAAGAGCTATGGGAACGCTCAGGGCACTGGGAAAACTACCGCGAAAATATGTATACAACCAAGATAGACGAGCAGGATTACGC
>JBMNUE010000107.1:0-6798 GCA_050946095.1 Christensenellales bacterium | reverse complement strand
TGTTTGAGCCATTGGAATTTCCTCCTTGTGAATGATTTAGCAACATCCATTGTAGCGGAGTTCCAGTGGCTTGTATATATCTGCCGCTCGTCTAAGTTGCGAACTTTAGTGTACTCTATCGTATTTCAGCAAAGCGGCATATCTCCATTTGCGCCTGAAAACAGCGCTGAACGTTCGCTTTGGGAGCGCTGTGTAAGCAGAATTTTTATGCTTAACGGCAAGCTGATGGGAATACACCAGTACACGGGACAGCTATGGGATTTAAGCGGCGGCGAACAGAAAGCTTTAATAGAACTCCCGCACGAACAGTTTTTCTATACAGATCAGGACAATGAACAGCCGAAAGAGCTTGTAAATGCTTTGAGCTATAAAGATTATTTGGTTTTAGCGCTGAAAAGTTTTACCTTTGAAGACGGTGAAAAAGTAGAATTATACATGTGGAATTTAAACGACAGTGAAATGCAGCTTTTAAACACCCCCAAATGCAGCGCGGTATGGCAGGGGCCAAACGATACGCTTATTATGCGCCTTAGCGAAGACAAGAAAATAATTTTATACGACATACAGCCGCAGTCTGAAACTAAAACGCTCTGGGAAGAAAACAGCGAAGAAACTTTAAGCGGATGCGTATGGAATGAGGATACGAAAACGCTCTTGTTTATAAATGAAGACGGGAAAATAATGATGTCTGAAAACGGCGGCGAAGCGGTTAGCAAAGGGCATCTGCCTGTTGACTTTACTATGGATAACAGTAAAGGCTGGCTGCTTAAAGACGGAAGATACATGTACCTGTCTTTTGGAAGTCTATACATAAGAAGCATAGAAGCAGCTGAAAAGGCGGAACAAAAGGAATTGAAGATTGCAGGGTATCCGGATGGTCGAATTGTTTCTAAGTTTTCTTTGGAACGCCCGGATGTAAGCATTGCCGTAAAGGACGATTTCAACGGCTTTTTAAGCATTCAAAAAGCTATGGTTTCAGGCGATTATTCAAACGATATATACATGCTCAACACTAACCTGTCATACGGCAACGTTGTAAAAAAAGGCTATGCGGAACCCCTTAACGGCAGCGAAATTCTTATGAAGAACGCAGAGGAATTTTACCCCGCCATTAAAGATGCTGTGTGTATAGAAGGCAAGCTTTACGGCTATCCAGCCAACGTGATACCGCAATGCTGGACAATCAACCAAACAAAATGGGAAGAATTCAACCTGGGAGAATATCCCAAAACCATTGAAGACTTAATAGAAGTTATAAAGCTTTGGAACGATAAAAAACACGAAGAAGAGCAGTACGAGTATACGCTGTTTGAAAGCGCCGGCGGGTTTAGAAAAATTGCAGCTTTTGCTGTAAAGCAGTACCTGCTTGGCAACAATGCTAACGGAGAGATGGCAAACTTTGACACGGACGACTTTAAAAATGTTTTAACCTTGCTGTGGGACAACAAAGAACTTTTTGAAGAAGAATTAGATTCTGACCGCATGCCTATAATAATGACATATTTTCAATACTACGGCACGGGATATAACGATTCAGATAAAGTTGTATCTGTAATACCGCCTTTATTCAACGCAAACTCTAATCGGCTGGTAGGCGCTTCCATGGATGTTCTTGTAGTTAACCCGCTTTCCAAAAACAAACAAGAAGCCATAGAATTTTTAGAATTTTATGCGGAAAACGCAGATACCATAAAGAAATATTCTTTAAGCCCTGCGGATAATAAGCCCGTTCGCTCTTCAGGTTTTGAAAACTTGCAGGCAGCAACGCTTGAAAAAATAGAGTTCCTCAAAAATTCTTTGGATAACGCCGCTGATGAGTTTGAGAGGCGCGGCATTCAGGAATTAATAGACAGAGAACAGCGAGACTATAACTACAGAGAAGAAAACTCTTGGGACGTTACTCAGGAAGGCATAGAAATATATAAGAAAATTGCCAATTCGTTTGAGTTCCCGCTTAATTCCGTATTTACGGACGACTCTTTAAGGGGCGAGGATCAGGCAATCTACCAAGTAATAAACGAGTTTGCAGACGGAGTTTTGCCAATGGATATGTTTATTAAAACGCTTAACGAAAAAGCCAGACTTATATACCTTGAAGGTGTGCAGTGAATGATTAAAGCGGATCGCTGCGCCTTATGGAGATATGGGCACCGCCCTATCCATTGCGCGCAGTATACGCTAAATAAAATATTTTTTTGAAATTATAGTTACACTTTTACCTTCTATCTCGTCTATATAAATAGAATGGTATTTGTTTTATTGTAAAAAGTGCAAGGAATTGCTGTTGGCTGACGTCATAAATATTAGAAGGACAAAAAGGAGGATAAAACTAATGAACAAAAAAATTTTATCAAGTATCTTCGTAGCATGTGTATTGCTATCAAGCATAGCTTTTGCATATGCTGAAAGTAACAACTTTTCAATTAAAAATATATCTTCAAGCCGCTGGCAGCAAACATACTCAGCATATGGCAGAACCATTAATGTTGACGCTGAAGTGACCGCCCCTCAATTGGACTACGCTCCTATAATTAAGGTGGAGAGATGGCTCCCGGTAAAAGAAGAAAATTATGAAAAATGGAATAATTATTTTAAAGCACCTAATGAAAACACCAAAAATGGATATCATTTTAATGTTGTAGAGGATCAAGGAACTACCGCTTTCTCATATAATGAATTTAACGTAAATCCTTTTATTGGAAAAGCGACACGGAAAATCATCTTTAACCCTAAAGCTGACTGGAAAACAACATTTGCTGAAAATAACCCCATGAGCATGTGGGAAGGCTTTGAGTTTGTGGAAGAAAAACTCAATGAAGTGTGCGAAAGCGAAATTGACTTGTTTCCATTATTTGGAGGACGTAAAAGCATATTAAGAGAGAGCAAGAGCGGCAAACCTTTGCGGGAAATGGGAGATTATAATTATTGTCTTTCTCAGCGATTTTACGGTATTCCATTACTGGTTGGTATTTCTGATACCTATGTTGACTTAAATGTGCAAGCTATAGGTGGAATCCATACGATATTCCCAGATATTTCAGCAGAGATATATGGTAAAAATTCATATTATATTTGCGCTACATTGGTAACACCTACAGAAATTGTAAGAAACGATGTACCTGTTCGCCCATTTGAGTATAGCAAAGGAGAAATAGAAGACCTTATATATAAGGGGTTAGTAAGAGACGTCTATAACGTGCGCTTAGGATATGTGATGTTTCATAATGAAGACGATTTAAAAAAAAGTTTCTATCTCGTCCCTTCATGGGTGGTTGATTGTGAGTTTTATAAAACAGCTGATGGTGAGAAGTATGAAGGTGGATGGCCTGAAATGTTTTGGCATTGTTCTGAGTTTCATCAACTGATAATAAACGCGCAAACCGGTAAGCTGTATGATCCCTTTAGCACGCAAGAAGACAGGAACCTTGTGCCGCAGACAGTATATGAGGCAGCACATGATGAATAATTTGAAAATACGCAGGCTGATATCTATAAGCTTATGCTGCATAATTCTTTTAACAATGTGCGCAATTAAAGCTACCGCAGAAGAACCTCCATTTAATACGATATTTAGTAATTCCAATATTGGCCCTATATCAGACGTATGTGTTATTCAAAACACAATGTATGTTTTGTCTAACTATGGCATTTACAGTATAGATATGAATGCAAAAGACGATCCGCTTAAAAAGGAAATAGATCTGTCATTATATCAAAGTGGCAATCTGTCAAAAAAACCGCCGCTAACACAGTATGAACGGAATCTGTGGGAAAATGGAATAGGGTATTTATTTGCTTTAAATGGCGCTTTATATGGGCTTCATCCTTATACAGGACAAATATCAGTAAAAAAAGGCTCCACAATGTCTAAAATCAATACTATTCCGGAAAACCAGCTTTATTATGAGGATCAGGGCGAGCAAAAAATAAAAGACGTTGTTACAGTATTCGGACAAGGCGGATATTTTTGCATAGTTCTAAAAAGCTTTACATATGAAAAAGGATATAGCAGCCAACTGTATGTATGGGATTTATCTGCGGCTGAGATGATGCCTGTCGAAATTGAAGGCTTGAAAACAGCAATACCGGGAAAGCCGGACACTTTGGTTATTTGCACAGCAAAGAACAATGAAAACAATGAAAATGAATTATTATGGCAGGAGTATTGTTTATCGGATAAAAAATTAACGGACAAACAGATTGAAGGCCCTCAAACTACCACTGGAGTTGCTCAGAACCCGAATAGTCAAGACATTTACTATGTTAATAAAAGCGGCGCTGTGATGTGCATTAAACCGAACAAAGAGGAAATTAAAGGTGGTTTTCTTTTTATACAATACCCAAGCGAAACTGACAGAGCTTTTTTTGCTAATGACAGCACCTATATATATGTGGGTAACGACATATTAGCTTGCAAAATATCTAAAACAGGACAAGATATCCCTGAAACTAAAACCCTTAAGATAATAGGACAAATAGATGAAAATCTCGTGATGAGTTATAGACTTCAGCACCCTAATGTTGAAGTTATCGTACAAGATGGATTATCCAGCTTCCTGCAATTACAGGAATCCATTGTTTCTCGTGACAGCAGCGTTGATATGTATGTTCTAAATACAACGGGATTCTTATCAAGCGTAATAGAGAAAGGCTATGCCGATATTCTTGATTCAAACACAAAGCTGCTTGAGCTTTCAAAACAACTTCACCCTGCGATAAAAGATGCTGTATTGCATGATGGTCATTTGGTTGCATTCCCTTTGAACATTATGCCTAACAGTTGGGCAATAAACGAAAGTTTATGGAACAAACTCGAATTAGGCGAGTATCCAACGACTTTGGATGAACTGTTTAAGGGCGCTGATAAGTGGGATGAAGAATTTGCAAAAGAATATCCGGAATATAGATACTTGGAATATGGATTAGGGATGAGTGATTTTATAGCACAGATTATTTACCAGTATCTACTTGAAAACGAAACAGACACTCAGCCCGTCTCTTTTGATACGAGCAGTTTTAGAAACGCCATTGAGACTGTGCTGCATTACAAATATCTTTTTGACATAAATTCCGCCGATATGAATAAACCCCTTATAATTCCGTTTTTCCAGGATAATGGCATATTCTACTTTGACGATGACAAAGTAACGGCATATTTGCCCCCCTCAATTAACAGCGGAGCGCCGCGCATGTGCGGTGCAAGCATGGATGTTATAATCGTCAATCCATTATCTGAAAACAAGGAATTAGCGGCTGATTTTATCGCATTTTGCGCTAAAAACACAGATATTAAAACGCAATATGTTATGTACCAATCTAAAACCACGCCGATAGAACACCCGAACCATAAAGAAAATATGGAGCGCATGTTAAATAAAATAAACGACATGGAGAGCAAGCTTGCTGAGGCACAAGGGGCTGAAAAGACACAGCTTCAGGAACTTATCAAAACACAGAAATATATATACGAATTAAACAAAGAAGAAGGCAGATGGTTAATTTCGCCGGAATGGATAGAAGTTCAAAACAATATAGCAAAGCATATGGTAGTTCCTGTTAAATCTATATTTATGCATAGTCCATATAGTGAAAGAGATGATACAATTATGCGTATAATCGATATCTTTATTGATAATCAAATGAAAGTTGACGATTTTGTAGCTCAACTTAACAGTGTTGCGCGTTTACAGTTTTATGAAGACGCAAATTAAAAGATTTAACAGCAGTATGTAATTCTGCGCAGGCTCACGGCAATATGTATAAAAAAATATTGTTGTGAGCCTATTTCCTATATTTTGTGCGCATATTTTTTGCGAGATTTTCGTAGCGTTCAAGCGCCATGCTAAGCACCTTTTGCCAGGATATAGGTATGGTTTGGCTTGCTGCTATACCTATTTCTTTGGTTTTGTCGGGATTTTCCAATGCGGTTTTTATGACAGCGCAGAGACTTTCTGCGCTGTTTTCGCATAGGAAGCCGTTTTTACGGTCTTGTATTACTTCAGAAGCATCGCTGCCTTTTATAAGCACGGAAGGTGTTTTCATCACGGCGGCTTCGCGCACAACCATTGGGGCATTGTCGTACATGGAGGGGAATACAAATAGGTTCGCATGCGCATAGAGCGCATCCAGCAGGGCGGAATCCGTAATATGGCCCAGCATCTTTACACGGTCTGCAATATTAAGCTCCTGCACTTGCTCTTCCACCTTTTTCATATCAGGCCCCTGGCCTGCAAGGAAAAGCATAAAATCTGCACCTTGTTTTTTTAAGCGGGCTGCGCTTTTAAGCACGAGCAGCAGGTTTTTCTTAAAATCTATTTGCCCTACGAACAAAAGCAGGGGAGTGCCGCCTATGGCAAATTTCTTCTCCGCTTCGTCATATTTTTTGGGGTCGAGGCTGCGTATCTCAACGCCGTTTGGCATAACCTGCACTTCGCCTTTAAAGCCGTAGCCTTGAAGCACCTTTGCCGTTGAATGGCTTACTGCCCAAACCTCGTCGCATTTTTCGTAAAAAGAAACAACGCCCGATGTAAGCGCCTGCGAAAGCGTTTCACTGCGCGTTGCCTTATAAAAATCATCATAGTATTTTGAATGGAAAGTGCCAATAAGCGGTATATGTTTAGATTTCGCTACGCGCAGGGCTTCCTGCCCTGCCATAAATGGGCTGTGCCCGTGCGCTACATCAAGCTCGGCATGTCTCATACGGCGCCTGTAGTGGATGTCAAGCGTAGGCGAACCCGCCTTGTACTGCTTTATTCTTGGCACCTTAATAGAAGTAAAATCTATTAAATCAAACGGAAG
>JBMNUE010000106.1:0-6804 GCA_050946095.1 Christensenellales bacterium | reverse complement strand
CGCTTGCTAGGATAGCTTACCCTATGAAACCATCACAGGAATTTCTATATTACGGGAATAAAATTCTTAGATTAATTTAAAACTTTATGAAATTATTTTTAAAGCGCTTGCTAGGATAGCTTACCCTATGAAACCATCATAGGAATTTCTATATTACGGGGGAAAAATTCTTAGATGAATTTAAAACTTTATGAAACTATTTTTAAAGTGCTTTTTATTATAGCTTACCCTATGAAACCATTACAGGAATTTCTATATTACGCTAGTAAAATTCTTAGATTAATTTAAAACTTTATGAAACTATTTTTAAAGCGCTTGCTAGGATAGCTTGCCCTATGAAACCATTACAGGAATTTCTATATTACGGGAATAAAATTTTAAAATGAAATCGGCAAAGTGTCCAAGGACGCTTTGCCGATATTCTAATAGCGATGCTGAATAGCATTTTAATTTTAGAAAGACTTAAAACATATTGCTTAAGCTGTCAATAAAAACGTATTACCTATACTCCTTCATATACTCCCCGTGGGCTTCTATAAGCTCGTCCACCATTTGCTTTATTTGGTCTTTGTTAAGCTCTGCAGATGTGTGCGGGTCTAACATTGCGGCCATGTAAATGTCTTCGCGCTTTTTGGTTATGGCTGCCTGTATTGTGAGCAGCTGCACGTTTATGTTAAGCCTGTTCATAGCTGCAAGCTGTTCAGGCAAGCTCCCCACATGGCATGGGTGTATGCCGGAGCCGTTTACAAGGCAGGGCACTTCAACGCAGGCATTTTGCGGCAGGTTGTCTATAAGCCCCGTGTTTAACACGTTGCCGCCTATCTGCGCTGCGCTGTTTGTGATAACAGCTTCCATAATGATGCTTGCATATTCTCCGGAGCGGACAAAACCGTCTTTATCCTTGTGGTTTAATATATTTTCTTTTTCGGTTTGCCAGTTTTTCATCTGGTTGACGCAGCGGCGTGGGTACTCGTCAAGCGGTATGTTGAATTTATCTATGTATTCGGGCGTATCCCTGCGTATGTAAAAATTGTTGTACTCGCTGTTGTGTTCGCTGCTTTCGGTGCAGTAATAGCCAAAGTCCTTAATATATTCAAAGCGCACCATGTCCTTGTGTTTTTCTTCGGCGTTCTTTTTGGCTGCGCGTTTTCTTATTTCCGGGTACAGGTCGTTGCCGTATTTATCCTCTATTTTTAACAGCCATGCCATATGGTTTATGCCTGCTATAAGCTCTTTTCTGTTTTCAAGCTTGTCCTGCATGTTTAAGCCTTCAAGCAGTTCTTTGGAGCACACCTGAACGCTGTGGCATAAGCCCACCGTTTTAACGGGAGTGTAGCGAAGCATGTAGCCTGTAAGCATTGCCATAGGGTTTACATAGTTTAGGAAAAGCGCATTGGGGCAAACTTCCATGATGTCTTCAGCAAAATCCCGCATTACGGGTATGGTGCGCAGGGTGCGCATAATGCCGCCTATGCCGAGAGTGTCGCCTATGGTCTGGCGAAGTCCGTATTTTTTTGGCACTTCAAAGTCTATTATGGTGCAGGGGTCATAAAAGCCAACCTGTATGGTGTTTATAACAAAGTCCGCATTTTTAAGGGCGTCTTTTCTTTTTTCAACGCCCAAATACGAGCTTATTTTAGCCTTGCCCTGGTTAAAGCGTTCGTTGTAGCTTTCCAGTATTATCTGGCTTTCTCTGAGCCTTTTCCCGTCTATATCGTACAGGGCAAATTCAGCTTCTTTAAGAACATCCGTATTCATGCAGTCCTTTGCAATGTTGCGCACAAATACCGTGCTTCCCGCCCCCATAAAAGTGATTTTCATAATACCCTCCCTATTTTTCTTATCTTTGGCCATTCTATACTCTGGCGCGTAAAAATGCAATTCCCATTAATTGAAAACAGCGCGAAAAAACATTATACTTAGCGCATTAAAGCTTTAAGGGGGAGTAATGAAAAAAGCGCTTGTTGTTTTGCTCGCGGCACTTCTGTGCTTTAACATAGGCCCGTTTAATTTTGCTGTGTCGGAAGGCGAATTTTTTACCAAGACCACGGCGGATTATTTTAGCACTGTAAGCGTGCTTAAATTAAGCGGATTAAGCAGGGAGCGGTTTTCTGAACTTTGGGAAAACACGAAAAAAATTTTAGAAGACATAGAAAAAAGCGCTTCGCTTTCAATGCCAGGTTCCGATATAAGCAGGTTCAATCAATTAAGCTCCGGCGAAGAAATTGCCGTGTCAAGCTATACTGCGGATATGCTTTCCGCCGCCTTTTATGCGTACGAAAAGACGGGCGGGCTATACAACCCCTGCGTATACCCGCTGGTGGACCTATGGGGCTTTTCATATAGATTTAATGCTTCAAGCTATAAAAAAGAAATGCCCTACGACAGGGACTATGTTTCAGGCTCCCTGCCGCCTCCAAAAGAAAAATACATAAACGCCTTTTTAGATCTTTTGGATTTTTCCAAAATAGAGCTGACCAAAAAAGACGGCGTATATTACCTTAAAAAGAACATGCCGTGTGTTTTTGTTGACGGCGTTAAATATAACGCCATGCTGGACCTTGGCGGCATAGCCAAAGGATATGCCTGCGACAAGGTGATTGAGATGCTTAAAGAAGCAAGCTGCAGCTACGGCCTTTTTATATGCGGGCAAAGCTCCTTAGGATTTTTAAAAAACACATCGCAGGACAATAATTATTTGCTCGAGCTTAAAAAGCCTTTTGGAATAGAAAACAGCAAGGCCTACTACGCAAATACATATATAAAAGACGCCATGCTTTCAAGCAGCGTGCCTTACAGCAAGGGTTACAGCGCTGAAGGCGTCAGCTACTACCATATAATTAACCCAAATACCGGCTTTCCGCTGTCCGACAGCAAAAACAATGCGCTATGCAGCACAGCAATAGCTTCAAACGCCGCGCTCTGCGATGCGCTTACAACGGGCATATGCCTTATGGATAGAGAAAGCTTTATTTCGTTTTTGCAAAGCAATCCGAATATAAAGGCTTTAGCGGTGTATGAAAGCCCGGCAAATAAAAATTACGAAGTGATAAGCAATTTAGACGAAAGCTTAATAAATATGCTAAGCGATGAATATGTATTAAAAATCCTTGTACCTAAAAGCCTAAAAAGAACCGTATCGACCAAATCTGTTTGACTTGCGCTGCATAAAAGAGTACACTTAATTTTGTAATCTAAGATAAAAAGAAGGAGGAGTTTATGAAAACATTAAGCAAAATAATGGCGCTTGTTTTGGTTCTTGCGGTTATGCCGCTTGCCGCTTTTGCGGAAGACGCAAAAAACGAAGAGCTTATAGACTGGTTTAACGAAAGCTACGGCTGGATGACTGTTGCAAACGGGCACTGGTCAAGCGACCCCGAAGACCAAATAAGCGATGAAGAGCTTGAAAAGCTTTTCAGCATGACTGTTAAGCAGCAAAACGCCGTTCATTGGACGCCTTGGTACTTCATAGTCGTTAAAGACGTTGACGAACAGCGCAAGATAATAGGCGACAAATGGGGCGATCCTAACGACATGGCCACTGAAGGCACAGTTACCGTTTTAGTAATGGTGGATCAGATATTAACCGAAGAAGAAGGGCACGTAAGCCCGTATGAAAACTTCTATATACCTACGGATCTTGCCTATTTTGACAGCGGCCTAACCTGCGGCCTTATGGGCGTTGCAGCCGCTGCTCTTGGCTATAAGACGCACTATTTCGGCTCCATAAACGGGGAATACGCCCCTGAAGACCTTGCCGGCGGCAAGTACCAATCCATGAGCCGCTATATTAAGGACGATTATATGCGCGTATGGGGTTTCCCAAGCCAAGAAGGCGACCTTAAAAAATACCCCGTTGCAGGCAACTGCGTGTTCCTTGCGGCCATAGTAATAGGCAAAGAAGTAAAAGGCGAGGGCGTTGAAACCTGGGGCACCAACCATTACCGCCCGGACAACTGGGTAATTTGGGACGGCGTTCCAAATGAAGAGCTTTCGCCGGCAGCCGCTTTAAAGGAGCCTGCAAAGGAAGAACCCGCTGAAGAACCTGTAGCAGAAGAACCTGCCGAACAGGAAGCTGGCGCGCTTATAGGCGTTGGCGACGGCTTTGGCGGAGAGATTAAGGTTAAAGTAACAATGGACAGCGATAATATAGCCGCCGTTGAAATACTTGAAAACAGCGAAACCGCGGGCATAAGCGATACTGCGCTTGAAGAAATTCCAAAAGCCATAGTGGAAGCCAATTCTGCGGATGTGGACACCGTGACGGGCGCAACATTTTCAAGCGAAGGCATAATAGAAGCCGTTAAAGACGCGCTTTCTAAAGCAAAATAAACAAAAATACAATTTAATTAATTGCGGCAAGCGGGCAGATTTAAGCCCGCTTGTGCATATTATATAGCAAACTATAGTCTTATATTAATTTATTGAAGGGAAGTTTTTAATGAGCAAAAACATAAGCAGACGCACATTTCTAAAAGGCACCGCAGCGGGCGCTGCAAGCGTTGCAGCGCTTTACTTTGTTGGCAAGGCAGAGCCGGTTAAGGCGGAAACATTTAACTGGGATAAAGAATACGATGTAGTTATAGTGGGCGCGGGCGGCACAGGCTTAGCCGCCGCGGCATCTGCTGCAGAAAAAGGCGCAAGTGTGCTTGTGCTTGAAAAAGCGGATTTTGCCGGCGGAACTACAAATCTTTCCGGCGGCGTTATGCAGGCGGCAGGCACCAAGGTTCAGAAGAAATACTCTAAGTATCAGGATGATACCGCTGAAAAGCACGCGCAGTTCTGGATCAAATCCGGCGAAGGGTTGGTTGACGAAGAACTCGTAAAGGATTTAGCCTACGGCGCGCCCGAACATATAGAATGGCTTGAAACCATGGGCCTTAAATTCAACTCCGTATACGGCAATTGCCACATACCCTACATAGAAGAAGAGTTCTATGCAGACCGCATACATGTGTACGAGGGCGGCGGAGATGCCGGCGGAGGAGTGCCGCTCGTGCAGGCGCTTCTTAAATATGCAGAAAGCCTCGGCGCTGTTGTGGAGTACAAGTCCGAAGCGCTGCACCTTGTAAAAGACGAAAACGGCGCTATTGCAGGCCTTGAAGCCAAGCAAGGCAAAGAAAATGTATTCATAAAAGCCAACAAGGGCATTATACTTGCGGCGGCAAGTATAGACCAAAACAAAGAAATGGCAAAGCGCATGCACCCGCAGCAGCATTGGGCGCTTGAAAATGGCGTTTGCCTATGCGCTGTAACCGATACGGGAGACGGCATACGCATGGGCCAGGAAGTGGGCGCGGATCTTGAAGGCCTTGGCGGCACAATAGATTTCTGCGGCAAAACGGGCGCTGCGACCACAAACCAAATGCCGCTGTTTCCATCGTTTATAGTAAACGGCGCAGGCCGCCGCTTTGTATGCGAAGACGCAACATACGCTTACCATTACAGAGCTATATTCCAGCAGAGCTCGCAGCTCCAAAAGCCCACATATATGATATTTGGCAAGAGCAGCCTAAATTTTGAATTCTCGCCGTGGAATGAAGAAAGCGCCGAAAAAGACGTTAAAGACGGCGTGCTTTTATACGCTGAAACCATAGAAGAGCTTGCAGAGAAAATAGATGTTCCTGCGGAAAACCTTAAAGCTGCGCTTGATAAGTGGAACGAGGACGCTAAAGACGGCAAGGATACGCAGTTTGGCAGAAAAGATGGGCTTGAGCCAATAGAAGGCCCCTTCTATGCTTATAAAAATATGCCGTACAATTTGGGAGCGATTGGCGGCCTTAAGATAAACAAGGAAGCCGAAGTTATAGATACAAACGGCAATGCAATACCAGGTCTGTACGCAGGCGGTCTAAATGCCGGCGGATGGATAGGGCCGTACTACCCGGGAAGCGGCACAGCCATAATAGGCACCATTCACTGGGGCAGAAAAGCAGGCGCCAATGCCGCAGCCAAGCAGTAATAAGCCAATATAATCAGCAGGCTGTTTATTAGCGAAACAACTAAAGGGGCGAAAGCCCCTTTAATTGTCAGAGTGTAGATAAAATACTATTTAGGCGGGTTAGGGCAAAGCCTAATAAGCGCAATCGTGAAAAGCTTAGGGAGATTTAGTCTCAGGAAAAAAGCTGCGCATTCCCTGCATTTTTGGATTGAGGGAGATAAAGCTCTCAAGCGAAAGGGCGCGCGGCAAAGAGTCCCGGTAGATATTGCCGTGCGTCTTAAATGGGTAAAAGCTCCTTTGACTTATAATAGTATTTACAGCATATGGAAATTGCCATATGCAAAGGCGCTGCCTAACGATTTTCCGGCCGCTTAAAGCATTGTTGTAATATATAGCAAATATGTGATAGTATAGCCGGGATTCCGCAAAATGCTGCGGTGTATAATGGATCTAAGCAGCAAAAGCGGCATATATCAAAAAGGAGAAGCCATGCATACTGAAAAATACTTTTCATATACGGGTTTTAGCGCGAAATGCCTTTATTGCGGCTTTGCGCTTGAAGGCGGCTTTAAGCCCTGCAGACAGTGCGGTGATTGAAATGAAAGAAATGAAAGGCATAGCCAAGTTTTATAAAGTAAGCTTTGAGCAGTACCAAAAGGACAGAGCTGCCGCCGAACCCGGCATAAAAAAAGACGATCTTTTAAAAGAATATGAAAATATAAAGCTCCCCGCCCGCGCAACGAAAGGCAGCGCGGGGTACGATTTTTTTCTGCCGAGAGATATATCAATTGAAAAAGGGCAAGAAATTTTAATCCAAACCGGCATACGCGCGCAAATAGAAGAAGGCTGGGCGCTTATGCTTT
>JBMNUE010000105.1:0-6894 GCA_050946095.1 Christensenellales bacterium | reverse complement strand
GGGCACAAGCTCCTAAAGGACAAGCGCGACGAACTTGTCAGGCGTTTTGTTGAAGTTGCACGCGAAAACGCCAGGCTGCGCAAGCAGGTAGAAAACAGCCTGCAGATTGCGCTTAGGCAGTTTGCCATGGCGCGCGCCGTTATGGACGGGCCTTCTCTTGAAAGCGCCCTGCTTTATCCTGCGCGAAGCGCCAAGGTAGCTATAAGCGATGCCAATATTTTGTCCGTGCATGTCCCAAAAATAGAGCTTGATATGGAATCGCTCGCTAAAACCGTTCAGCCTTACGGCTTTGCGGACACTTCTTATGAGCTTGACGAAGCCATATCCACAATGGCATCCATATTGCCGGAGCTTTTGCAGCTTGCGGAAAACGAGAAAACCTGCTTCCTGCTGGCAGAAGAAATCGAAAAAACGCGCCGCCGCGTAAACGCTCTTGAATATGTGATGATACCTCAGTTCGAGGAATCCATACGCATAATAACCATGAAGCTTGACGAAGCGGAGCGCAGCTCCATAATACGCCTTATGAAAGTAAAGGAAATGATAGCGGACAGGCAGTAGCGACAAACTTTTTTAAAACGCCCCAAGCAATTGCTTAGGGCGTTTTTATTCTTAAATTTTGGATAGTATAAACTTATAGTTTAATAAGCATATAAATATATTATTTCTACTGGTACTCAAGTCCAAACTTTTTAATAGTCACCTTCCCTTTAACTTCAGAAAGTTTGTTTGTAGATGTTTCTCTTGGAAATACAATGTTAATTTCTCTGATTTCCTTAATTCTTGGATTCCTTGAGTTTTTAATAAGTTTTTTTAGATCGATATTAAAACAGACCATATTCTCCTTGTTTGCAAATTGTTCTTCTCTGTAGAAAACATAAACATGGTCATAGCCATCGCCACTTTTTACTTCTAATATAAGTTTATTGATTCCTTTAGAATCGTCGCTGACCCTAAACTTTCCTACCAAATTAATTTTGTCGTCTTCATAAATAGACCAGTCCAGCGGTTTATTATTGTAGTCATAAAAAAACATTGGGAACTTTTCCTCTGGAGCGACATCTGTGTCTATTTCAATAATATTTTTATTGTTTTGGGCAAATTTTAGCATATTATTTTGAGGCGACAGCCTTAAACGTTTTATATCAAAAGGTTTAAAATTGTTACTAATATGTTTAATAAAATTTTCCTTTTCAGTTTTAAAATGTTCATCTTTTTTCTGTATTTTTATGATACGCCTAATTTTATTATTTTTCATGTTTTTATAATTTACATTTTCCTGATATTCGCAAAGGCAACTCGAATTATAATCAAGAATATTACAGCATTCTTGTCCGGATTGCGTGTCTACAAACCATAAAGTCATGTAGATTACCAGCTTATCAGGATAATTTTTGAATTGCTGATAAAGCACATACTGGAAAAAGCCCGATTTTAGATCATCTTCTATAATCCAACTGGAATTTTTAAATAATAGCGGGTAGGTATATTCAGAACTTTCAGAGATTTTTATATGCTCATTGTTCTCTTGCAAATAAGCTGTGAATGAAAGCCTAAGATTCGCTATTCGCTTACCATTGTTATTTATAATAAAATGTATTTTATAAGGATTGCTTTGGTCGTTAGTTTTTTCAAAAAACATTGCCGGCACTAAAACAACATCATCGACATGCCATAGAAAGTTAATCGTAAAATAGGTTGTAAGAATACTGATTGTTAGAATAGCAACCAACGCAACAATATTTTGAGCCCAGGTGCCCGCCTGTAACGGGTTCCCATATCCTAAGAAAAAAAGTGCGTTTTCACCCCATTTGTTTAGAAATTCACCAAACACAAAAGATTTTGAAAGCTGATTCAATTGTGTTAAGGTAACTGCTCCACAAAATATCAGCCAAATCACTATAAACTTTATTGCAATACTAAGCAGTTTTTTAGTTCTCCAGCCAAACATAAATATTCCTTTCTAAAAGCTCTTTTTAAGCACACAAACTATATATCTCTTTCTGCATAAATATTATATCAACTTTTTGATTTTAAGTACAGGTCTTTAGCGGTTCTTCTCCCATTACCGTAACGGATTTTATGCTGCTAAGGCATCTTGCCATGAGTTTTTAACTGGACAAGTTTATTTTTCCAGAGGCAAACCCTCCGTATAGCGGCTAAGTCTACCGCTTTGCCTAAAAATTCCGCTTAAATCGTATCTTATTACAAAATTACTTTGGAATTCCATTTTATTACGGCTTCAGCAAGAAAACCAGCCGTATATTATCCTGGTATTTCATATAATTTTCAACTTAACATGAAGCAAGAAAAAAACTTTTGCCGCTTTATTTAAGCTATGCTTTTATTATAAGCCATAAAATTTATACGCTTAAATTATTGTTTATAAAAATGGTTACAGCTGTTTTCCTTGTAAGCGCTAAAAGCTCGTGCTATACTTTGCTCTGGGCGATGCCCGAAAGGAGAAAGCATGCAAGAATCCATTGTAATTAAAGGTGCAAGAGTAAATAACCTTAAAAATATAAATTTAACCATACCCCGCAACGAGTTTATAGTGTTTACCGGGCTTTCGGGCTCCGGCAAATCTTCTCTCGCTTTTGATACCATATACGCAGAAGGCCAGCGCAGATATGTTGAAAGCCTGTCTTCTTACGCACGCCAGTTTTTAGGGCAGATGGACAAGCCCGATGTGGATTCCATAGAAGGCCTCTCCCCTGCTATATCCATAGATCAAAAATCAACGGTGCACAATCCGCGTTCGACCGTCGGCACAGTTACGGAAATACACGACTATCTGCGCCTTTTGTATGCGCGAATAGGCATACCGCACTGCCCAAAATGCGGCAGGGAAATAAAGCAGCAGACGGTGGATCAGATTGTGGATATAATAATGTCCTACCCTGAAGGCACTAAGCTTTATATTATGGCGCCAGTAATACGCGGGCGCAAGGGCGAACACAGCAAAATAATCGAAAGCGCCAAAAAGGCAGGCTTTGTCCGCGCGCGCATAGACGGCGAAATATATACTTTTGACGAAACTCCCAAGTTAGATAAAAGAAAGAAGCACGATATAGACATAGTTGTAGATAGGGTTTCTGTAAGGGAAGGCTTGCAATCAAGGCTTACGGATTCTCTTGAAACGGCATTAAAGCAGTCCGGAGGCCTTGCTACTATACACGTAGTCGGCGGAGAAGATAAAATATTTTCCCAAAACTATGCCTGTCCCGATTGCGGCATAAGCCTTGAAGAGCTTTCGCCGCGCATGTTTTCTTTTAACAGCCCATACGGCGCCTGCCCCGTATGTTCAGGCTTAGGCAAGTTTATGAATGTTTCAAAAGACTTAATAATACCGGATATGAGCAAGTCCCTAAACGAAGGAGCCATAAGCGTTATGGGCTGGAACAGCGCAGGAAGCAGCCGCAGCACATCGCATATGCTTTTTGTGGGGCTTGCGGAAAAATACGGCTTCAGCATGGATACGCCGGTGGGCGATCTTCCTAATAAAATACTCGATATTATATTAAACGGAAGCAAGGGCGAAAAAGTGCCCGTTCACTTTGAATCTCTATCCGGTTCCGGCGTATACAACATAGTTTATGAAGGCATAATTCCTTCCACCATGCGGCGTTACAGGGAAACCACAAGCGAAAACGCAAAGGCAATGTACGAAGAATATATGCGGGAAGAACCGTGCTCCGCTTGCCACGGCATGCGCCTGCGCCCGGAAGCACTTGCCGTTACCGTAAACGATGTTAATATAGCAGAGCTTAGCGACATGAACCTTAAAAAAGCCATACACTTTTTAGGTAATTTAAGCTTAAGCAACACGGAGCATTTAATAGCAGATCAAATTATAAAAGAGCTTAATTCGCGTTTAGGTTTTTTGTGCAATGTAGGCTTGGATTACCTCACTTTGTCGCGTGCGGCTTCAACTCTTTCCGGCGGCGAAGCGCAGAGAATCCGCCTGGCTACACAGATAGGCTCGCAACTGGTTGGCGTGCTTTATATTTTGGACGAGCCAAGCATAGGTCTGCACCAGCGCGACAACCATAGGCTTATTGAAACGCTTAAAAAACTGCGAGACTTAGGCAATACGCTTATAGTTGTTGAACATGACGAGGATACCTTGCGCGCAGCAGACCATATTGTGGACATAGGCCCGGGGGCCGGCGAACACGGCGGCGAAATTGTAGCGCAGGGCAGCATTGACGACCTTATCGCATCCCCGCGCTCCATTACCGGCAAATATCTAAGCGGCGAAAAGCAAATACCAGTACCCAAAAAAAGACGCAAGCCTTCCGGATGGCTTAGCGTAAAAGGCGCTAAAGAAAACAACCTTAAAAATATAGATGTAAGCTTCCCATTAGGGGTATTCTGCTGTGTATCCGGTGTGTCCGGCTCTGGCAAAAGCAGCCTTGTAAATGAAATACTCTATAAGGCTTTAGCAAGGGATTTGAACCGTGCAAAAACCGTGCCCGGAAAATACAAGTCCATGCTCGGCACAGAGCAGCTCGATAAAATAATAAATATAGACCAGTCACCCATAGGCAGAACGCCGCGCAGCAACCCTGCCACATACACGGGGCTTTTCGACCATATACGCAATGTGTTTTCGCAGCTTCCGCAGTCAAAAGCGCGCGGGTACGACAGAGGGCGTTTTTCCTTCAATGTGCGCGGCGGCCGCTGCGAAGCCTGCAAGGGCGACGGCCTTATTAAAGTAGAAATGCACTTTATGGCAGATTTATATGTGCCCTGCGAAGTATGCGAAGGCAAGCGCTACAACAGGGAAACGCTCGAAATAAAATACCACGGCCTTAATATATCGGATGTTTTAAAGCTCACCGTTGAAGAAGCCATGCGGGTTTTTGAAAACATTCCCCAGGTTATGGCAAAGCTTCAAACTCTCTATGATGTTGGGCTTGGCTATATACGCTTGGGGCAAAGCAGCACTACGCTTTCAGGCGGCGAAGCGCAAAGGGTAAAGCTTGCAACAGAGCTTAGCAGAAGAGCCACCGGAAAGACCATTATTTTGCTTGACGAACCAACAACAGGGCTTCATGTGGACGATGTAAAGCGCCTTATACATGTGCTCCAGCGCCTTACCGATAACGGCAACACAGTGCTTGTTATAGAGCATAACTTAGATGTGCTTAAAACTGCGGACTATATTATAGACTTGGGCCCTGAAGGCGGCGATTTAGGCGGCAAGCTTGTAGCTAAAGGCACGCCCGAAGAAATAGTAAAAGAAAAAAAGAGCTACACCGGCTATTACCTTAAGCAGGCGGGGATAAAGTAATACAATCCCTTTAAAATTTCTTAAGATAAGGCAAAAGCAATTTATGCATTAATATGCAAAACTCCGTAGCTTTAATACTTTAAGCTTTCGCTATTACGCTAATCGGCCTTGTTGTATTTAGCCTTTAAAACACATAAAGCATATTCAATATCTAATTCAATAAATGCTTCTATTTACTTTTATTTTCCAAGCATTTTGAGCTGCTTTATGTTAGAATAGCTCAAGGGCGCTCATTGGAATCACCAGACCCTTGCGCCTAATCAAAATACAGGGTTTGCTGCAAGGCTAATGCTTGTTCAGTCTACCGGCAGCTGATATGCTGTAATCCTTGGAACTATTGTTATTATTAAGTAGACATATTAAATTTTCAAGAAAATGTTTTCTTGAAACAAATATTTTTTGAAAGTTGGTGCATTAATGGATCAAGGACCTGCAAAAGGAAAAAGCGGCAAAGCGGCAAAATATATAATAAAGCTATGCATTTCTATGCTGCTCCCGGCGCTTATATTTATATTCCAGCCTCTTGGCATGACTATGCAGCAGAGCGCTGTGCTGGCAGTGCTTATGTTGGTTATAATCTGGTGGTCTACCGGATGGGTCGATAAAACTTTGGCGTCATGTATACTTATTTTATTTTTCTTGCTGTTTTCCGGGGCGCCGGCAAAAACAGTGCTGACATTTCCCCTTTCCCCCACCTTCCTGCTAATTGCGCTAACATATCTGTTTTCAAGAGGTATAAAAAACTCGCAGGTCGCAGAAAAATATATTGAACCGATGCTTCTAAAATTTGGCAACACGCCTTTAAAAACGCTGCTGTTTGGAACATTTATGCTTATTGTTACTATGTATATAATTCCTCAGCCCCTTGCAAGGCTGATAATCGTTACCGATACGCTTAGAGCATATCTGGACAAAACCGATGCCGACAGCGACATAAAGTCCACTCTGCTATTTGGCATGTATTTTATGTATCTCTTTGTTAATATGCTCACTATGAATGCGGACATTATATTAAATACCACATCGGCAGCTGTGGCAGGCCTTAAAATGAGGGATTTGGACTGGATAAAATACATGGCGGTTCCGTCATTGATATATGGCGCAGCGGCATTTGCAGCATTTTGCCTTTTATTCCGCAAAAAACTCAAAATGCAAACGAAATTTGCCTATAACAGCACAGAGAGCAAAAGCGGTGCAGAGCAAAGCAGAAAAAACAACTATGCCATGGAAATATTGGTTGTTGTTACCATGCTGCTCTGGCTTACAGAGCCCTTGCACAATATCCCCAGCTGGCTTGTAACGATGGTAAGCATAGTCATCATGTATATAATGGGCGATTTGAAAGTCAAAGATCTCTCCGCAATAGACGTAAAAATGCTTATCTTTCTTACAGCGGCTATGTCCATAGGCGGTGTAATGTCGGCAAACGGCACGGCAAATCGTATTTTTTCGATACTCAGAAATATGATAAGCGGCGATTCCATTGCAAGCATCATGCTTCCAATAATGCTCATAACTATATGCATGCACATGATACTTGGAAGCAATACCACCACAGTGTCTGTTGTAATCCCCGGGGTAATTTTCATGTGCTCCGA
>JBMNUE010000104.1:0-6927 GCA_050946095.1 Christensenellales bacterium | reverse complement strand
CAAGCCAAATTACAGGCCGCTTCGGGCTAAGCGAAGCAAACGGCGAAGACGGTTTTGAAACCGCGCTTGAAGCCTTATCCCCGTATTATTTGTTCAGCCGCAATATAAAATCCAAGCCAAAAGACCTGATATATTTGCAGTATGCTGAATTGCTAAAGAAAAGAAAGCTTCAGCCTAAAAGTTGCGCCGATAAATGCATAGCGGCTTACCGCGAGGGCAAAACCTGCAGAGCTGAACAGCTGCTTGATAGCATCACACAGCGCGTTTTTGATGCGGATCATCAAATTGAAACAGCGCACATAGCCAATATATGGAGCTGCTTCGCAGAAGGCATAGCAGGTATAAGCTTAGTTAACGATAAGCTTAATATTGCCCCGGTAAAGCAGGGCCGCGTAAATCTTTTGCAGGTTCCCGTGTGGATTAACAAAAGCCAGGTGCTTATACGCTTAGAAAAAGACGAATTTTTTGTAATCGTTTCGGGCAAAGAAAGCTTAAGCCTTTACATATACGGCGAAAGCTCAGAGCTTCCGCCCGGCATACACCGCTTCAGCTGCAAGGAGCGCTTATGAAGCTGCCCGTATGTTTGCACGGCACGGTTGAATCCGGCAAGAAAATAGGCAGACGCTTAGGTTTTCCAACCGCCAACATAAGCTGCGAAAAAAAGAACGCCTCCATAGCAAACGGCGTATACATAGCTACGCTCGCTCTATCCGACGGCATAGAAATTAACGGCGTGGCAAACATAGGCATTCACCCTACATTTCCCGAAGGCCCGCCTACAATGGAAATACACCTTTTGAATTTTTCGGGTGAAATATACGACCGAGACGTTACGCTTAAATTGTTAAAATTCCTGCGTCCCGAAATACGTTTCCAAAATAGCGAAGAATTAAAAAAACAAGTATTTAAAGATATAGAAACTGCAGAAAAATATTTCAGCGGCATAGAAAAGGAGGACATATGCTAGGCGCGATAGTGGGCGACATCATAGGCTCACGCTTTGAATGGCACAACATCAAGAACAAAGATTTTACGCTCTTTACTGAAAAATGCTTCCCGACGGACGACAGCATTATGACGATTGCCGTTGCCAAGGCTTTGCTTGAAAAGGATAAAAACAGCCTTTCCAAGCTCGCGATAAAATATATGCAAAGCTTTGGCAGGCGCTACCCTCACGCGGGCTACGGCATGCGCTTTGCAGACTGGCTTTGCCAAGACGACCCAAAGCCCTACAACAGCTTTGGAAACGGCGCCGCCATGCGCGTAAGCCCCTGCGCATATGCAGCAAGCAGCCTTGAAGAGGCGCTAAGCTTTGCTAAGCAGGTTACTCAAGTAAGCCACAACCATGCTGAAGGAATAAAGGGCGCTGAAGCTCTCACAGCCGCCACATATATGGCAATTAACGGCAGCAGCATAGAAAAAATAAAAAGCGCAATAGAAAAAGACTATTACAAAATAGACTTTACATTGGATGAAATACGCCCTTCCTATGTTTTTGACGAAAGCTGCCAAGGCACGGTGCCGCAGGCGCTTGCAGCATTTTTTGAGTCCGCGTCGTTTGAAGATGCCGTACGAAACGCCATATCCCTAGGGGGCGACAGCGACACCATAGCCTGCATAACTGCAGCCGTTGCGGGCGCCTACTACGGCATACCAATATATATACGGAAAACCGCATTAAAATACCTGGACAAACACTTAAAAAAGACGCTGTTTGAATTTGAAGACAGATTTTTGCAGGTTTAATGATTAGGCAGGAAAAGCAGCCGTCTAAAAGCCGGCCGGCATATTAAATAGACTATTGCTTATGTTTTATAGCGGTATACCTTTGCTTCCCGCCTTGACTTTTTACGCATTTTTACATAAAATTAATGCGATTTTACGGTTTAATATATGCGCCGTATGTATAAGCTGATTATAAGGAGCGATAATATGCAAAACAACATACTGTTAGAAGGCCTTTCAACCATTGTTACGGGCTTTATCGTGGTGTATTTGGGCCTTATTATTTTAATAGGCGCAATTTCTCTTATGCGTCTGTTTTCAGTAAAAAACCAAGAGCCTAAAAAGGCTCAAACGCCCGATGCCTATGCTGTTTCCAAGGGTAGTGCGCCGGAAACGGAAAAAGGCATAAGCCCCGAAATAATAGCCTGCATTGCGGCGGCAGTAGCATGCTTTACTCAGGGGGAATTCAGCCAGTCGGATTTTATAGTGCGCAGCATACGCCGAAGCTAAACTATTAAACTTTGGAGGAACATAGATGAACATATTAGAACCTTTGCGGGATTTGGCCAACGAATCTGCCATTGCAGGGCTTTTTCAAGAACCGCTTTCTCTTGTGATGATAGCAATAGCCTGCATACTTTTGTACCTTGCCATAGTAAAAAAATACGAGCCTCTTTTGCTCGTTCCCATAGCCTTTGGCATGCTGCTTGCCAATATTCCCTTTGCGGGCCTTATGGACGCCCCGCATACAGAGCTTTTGCAGACGGCTGTGTTAAACGGCAAGGCGGGAACGCCGGTTTTGCTCACAGCTGAAGCAATTGAAGGCTTTAAGCAGGCGGGTGTTTCTCTTAACGGTTTTGTAGAAGGCATGACTGTTTACCAGCACACCACGGCAAACGGCGGAATATTGCATTACCTATACCAGGGCGTAAAACTCGGCATATATCCTCCGCTTATATTCATGGGCGTCGGCGCCATGACGGACTTTGGCCCGCTTATCGCCAACCCTAAGAGTATGCTGCTTGGCGGCGCTGCGCAGCTTGGCATATTTTTAGCTTATTTGTTAGCGAGGATTTTAGGCTTTAACCCGGCAGAAGCTGCATCCGTAGGCATAATAGGCGGAGCTGACGGCCCCACCGCAATATACCTTACGGGAAAACTTGCCCCGCACCTTTTAGGCCCAATAGCGGTCGCTGCTTACAGCTATATGGCGCTTGTGCCTGTAATACAGCCTCCCATAATGCGCGCGCTAACCACTAAAAAGGAACGCGAAATAGTTATGGAGCAGCTGCGCCCAGTAAGCAAAAGGGAAAAAATTATCTTCCCGATAATGGTTACCGTAGTCGTATCCCTGCTTCTCCCCTCCGCAACGCCGCTTGTAGGCATGCTTATGCTGGGAAACCTTTTCAGAGAGTGCCTCGTGGTGGATAGGCTCAGCAAGACCGCTCAAAACGAGCTTATGAACATAATAGTTATATTTTTAGGTCTTACAGTAGGCGCAACTGCAAATGCAAAGACTTTCCTAAGCGTCGACACTTTAAAGATAATATTTTTAGGCGTTTTGGCTTTCTCTTTTGGAACTGCGGGAGGCGTTCTAATGGGCAAGCTTATGAACAAGGTTTCTGGCGGCAAGATAAACCCGCTAATAGGTTCTGCCGGCGTATCCGCAGTGCCTATGGCAGCGCGCGTTTCTCAGGCTGAAGGCCAAAAGGCCAACCCGAGCAACTACCTGCTTATGCACGCCATGGGCCCTAACGTGGCCGGAGTTATAGGCTCTGCAATAGCTGCAGGCGTTTTGCTTAGCTTGTTTGGCTAAACCATACATAATAGAGCAATAAACCCCTTAGGAACGAGAAATGAATTTCTGCGTTTCTTTAGGGGTTTGTTTTTATTTATAGGTGCTTAATCTAAAAATATATCAAACGCGGTCAAAGTATTGTTCAAGCGGATTCAGGGAACTAAGCTCAATTAGCGTAATAGTTAAAAGCTTCCAGCACTAAAGTTCATCGTAATCGTTAAAAACTTACATTGCCAAGCTCGCGGGCATTTAATGCTTTGCATTCCCTATATTTTTAGCTCGGAGAGCAAAACTTTCAGGCAAAAAGACACACGGCAATCCTTTGCAAAGGCACTCTGTCGGCAGCTTAATACATATTTCTTCGCTTTATGTAAAATTATTGTATGCTTGCTTTACCGAATTATACAAACATGTTATAATTTTACAAAGAACTTACGGAGGAATAATATGGATCTGCTTGATATTATCGAAACCAAAAAACATAGTCAAGAACTGTCCGATGAACAGATACGGTTTTTTGCCCGCGCTGCAGCAGACGAAAACACTCTCGATTATCAGCTTGCGAGCCTGCTTATGGCCATACGCTTAAACGGCATGTCCAAGAGAGAAACCTCCGTTTTAGCGCTTGAGATGGCAAAAACGGGCGATATTTTATCGCCCGATGTAGACGGCATTCCCGTGGACAAGCATTCAACTGGCGGCGTTGGCGATACTACAACGCTTGTGCTTGTGCCGCTTGTAGCGGCCTGCGGAGGCAAGGTCATCAAAATGAGCGGAAGAGGCTTGGGGCATACGGGAGGCACCATAGATAAATTGGAATCAATAAGCGGCATGCGCGTTGAAATACCGGAGGAAGAATTTATAGAAACGGTAAAAAAAGTGGGCTGCTGCGTTGTGGGGCAATCTAAAAACCTGGTCCCGGCGGATAAAAGGCTTTACGCCTTAAGGGATGTTACCGGAACCGTGGATTCCATTCCCCTTATAGCTTCATCAATAATGTCTAAAAAACTGGCAGGCGGCGCCAAAGCCATAGTGCTGGATGTAAAAACAGGTTCGGGCGCTTTAATGAAAACGCTTGAGCAAAGCCTGGAGCTTGCTAAAGCCATGGTTGATATAGGCGTAGCCAACGGCAGGCGCATGGCGGCATTTATTACGAGCATGGCGGAGCCTTTGGGAAGCCATGTCGGAAATGCGCTTGAAGTAAAGGACGCTATAGATGTGCTTAGCGGAAGAACAAAAGGCCCCTTGCTTAAAGCATCGCTTGTGCTGGGATCCCAAATGCTGGTGCTTTCTTCCTTGGCCCGCGATGAAAAAGAAGCGGAGAATAAATTGCTTCATGCCCTCAATTCAAAAGCCGGGCTTAATAAATTTAAAGAAATGATAGCGGCGCAGGGCGGCGACCCCGCCGTGTGCGACGATGTTTCGCTTTTGCCCAGGTCTTCAAAGCAGTTTGAAGTTAAATCCCGTTTAAGTGGGTATATACATAGTGTAGAAGCGGAGCAGATCGGGCTTGCCGCGCAGTCTTTGGGGGCTGGAAGACGCTCCAAGGAAGACGTGCTGGATCTTTCCGCAGGGCTTGTAATGCACAAGCGCATAGGCGACAGAGTGCAGGCGGGCGACAGCATATGCACATTGTTTTTTAACGGCGACAAACCCATAAAGCAAATTGAAGAAAACATTTTAAACGCCGTTGCGATTGAAAATTCCCCTGCTAAAAAGCCTAAGCTCATCTACGCCAAAGTAACCGAGAAAGGAATAGAAAAATACTGATGAAAAAATTTACTGCAATATTTTTAACGCTTACACTTGCGGCGGCGCTTTTTGCATTCCCCGCGCAAAACGCATTCGCTGAAGAAGCAGCAGAAGCTGCAGCAGCTCAAGATGAAATGCAAACGGAAAACGAAGAACAGTCTGACGAGTACGACGAAGACACCAACTTTTTCACGCTTATAGAAACCACAAATTTAAACGGCGAAGCTTTTGACGCTGAAAGCCTTTTAAATAAACCCATAATAATAAACGTATGGGCGGACTGGTGCGGCCCCTGCCGCATGGAAATGCCCGTGCTTACAAAGCTTTCGGAAGAATACGGCGAAGAAATAGTGTTTTTAGGCCTTTTGGCTGAAGGCGTGCAAATACACGAAGAAAGCCTTGAAAGGGACGAAGAAAAAATAAAGCTGGGCCTTGCAGCTCAGGAAGAGCTTGGAATAGGCTTTGAAACGCTTGTGCCGGACGAAATTCTTTTTTCTATCATGTACCACACGCAGCTTCAGGCTTTTCCCACCACATGGTTTATTAACGAAAAGGGCCAGCTTGTAGACATAGTGTTAGGCGCAAGGAGCGAAAACGAGTGGCGCGAAAAGATAGACGAATTCATTAGCTTTCTGGAAGAGGACTCCGCAAGGGACTTATAGCGCCTTTTAAGGAGATGTTACCGTGAAAAAGCATAGGTACTGGCTTATTATAAGCATGGCGGCGGTTCTGCTTATCGCTATAGGTATAATAAGCGGGGAGCCGCACAGCGTGCTTAAAAAGTCAATAAATATATGTCTGGAGTGCATAGGCATTGGCTAAAGGAAATGTTAGGCAAAAAAGCCGCCGGCATATAATACAGCTTGTATTCGCTTGCATAAGCAACAGCTTTGTAACGGGCTTCCTTACGGGAAAAATATACCGCGGCAACCTTAAATACGTATGCCACCCGGGCTTAAACTGCTACTCGTGCCCGGGGGCCGTGCTGTCCTGCCCCATAGGCTCTCTACAGGCGGTTTTAGGTAGCCGCGCCTTTGCTTTTTCTACCTATGTTTTTGGCATTATACTTTTGTTTGGCGCGCTGCTTGGCAGAGCGGTGTGCGGCTTCCTGTGCCCCTTCGGCTTTGTACAGGAGCTTCTCTATAAAATACCTTTCCCTAAAAAAATAAAAACATTTAAGGGCGACCGCGGTCTGCGCTTTTTAAAGTATGCGCTGCTTGCACTGCTTGTTGTAATTATCCCCATGGCCACAAAGGCAAACGGCGATGCAAGCCCCACGTTTTGCAAGTATGTCTGCCCCGCAGGCTCATTGGAAGCTGGTATATACCACGTGTCAAGGGACCGCATTGCAAATAACGAACCGCTTGTTGTTAAAAACGCGCTTCCAAAAGGCAATATGCCTATAATACAGATAGCGCCGGGAGCCACGGCTTTTTCTTCCCCTAAAATGCGCGTGGGCTTTTTGTTTTGGTGGAAGATATCCATATTAATAGCGGTTTTGCTTTTATCCGTTATAATTTATAGACCTTTCTGCAAATATCTTTGCCCTTTAGGGGCAATATACGGTATAATGAACCCGGTGGCCTTGTATAGGCTTAATCTCGATAAAAACACATGCATTTCGTGCGGCTTGTGCAAAAAAAGCTGCAATA
>JBMNUE010000103.1:0-6960 GCA_050946095.1 Christensenellales bacterium | reverse complement strand
GCGGCTTAAATCTTTCCACGACATTATTATGCTGAAGCTTGCCAGAGCAAAAGCTTCAGGCAAGGCATACGATACCGGCAGCACTTTCTTCATGGAAGGCTGGGTGCCTGAAGAAGACAGCGAAAAACTAAGAAGCGAGCTGCTTAAAGCCGCGCCTTACACAGTAATAGATATTCTGGAGCCCAAGGAAGACGAGCAGCCTTCCGTAAAGCTTAAAAACAACGCTTTTGTAAGCGCTTTTGAGCCTGTGGTGGAAGGATTCTCTCTTCCAAGCTACCGCGGCATAGACCCTACATCCGTCATGTCATCTTTCTACATGATATTGTTTGCAGTAATGCTTTCGGACGCAGGCTACGGCCTGCTTATGGCGGTTGCATTATTTGCTATTGTTAAGATTAAAAAAATACCTGTAAAAAACGCCAAAATGCTCTATATGCTCATGTTTTGCGGCGCAGCCACAGTTGTTGTAGGGCTTTGGTTTAACACGGCATTCGGTTTTAGCGTACTGCCTAAATACAGCGCTTTGCTGCCGCTTGACGCTATAAACGACCCGCTGCCCGTTATGGCGGTATGCCTTCTTATAGGGTTAATACATCTGTTTGCCGGTGTTTTAGTAGCCGCATATATGGATATGCGAAAGGGCGACTGGGTCGGCGCCATATCGGACCAAATAAGCTGGATTGTATTGCTTTTAGGCTTAGGCTTTCTGCTCGTGCCTTCCCTTAAGGAAGCCGGCAAAATTATGGCGATAGCTTCAGTAGCTGTAATACTTCTTATGACAGGCAGGGACAAGCGCAACCCCTTTAAGCGCCTTATGAGCGGCCTTTCGGCGCTCTACGGCATAACAGGCTGGGTAAGCGATATATTAAGCTATATGCGCTTATTCGGAATGGGGCTTGCAACCGGCGTTATAGGCATGGTGTTTAACATACTTATCGGTATGGTCTGGAACGCAGGCATTATAGGCAAGCCCATAGCAGTAGTGCTGTTTGTAGTGTGCCATCTGTTCAACCTCGGCATAAACGCTCTTGGCGCATATGTGCATGCCTGCAGACTGCAATATATAGAATTCTTCGGCAAGTTTTACGAAGACGGCGGCAGGCCTTTCAAGCCGCTTGATATGCAAACACGCTATGTAAGCATACAAAGTAAATAACTTTATGCTTCATATATACAGAACCTAATTTCGAGAGGAGAACTTTTATGGAACTACAGCTTGGTCAAATACTCGCCCTTGTGGGGGCTTCGCTTGCCGTAATATTAGCCGGCATAGGCTCCAGCCGCGGCGTTGGCTTGGCAGGAGAAACCGCTGCCGGAGTCGCATCCGAAAACCCCGAAGTCGCCAGCAAATTGCTTGTGCTTCAGCTTCTTCCTGCGACGCAGGGCATTTACGGCTTCCTTATAGGCGTAATAGTGCTAATAAATACAGGCGTGCTCGGCGGACAAATGGTCGATGTAACGCTTACGCAGGGCATAAAATATTTAGTGGGCTGCCTGCCAATAGGTGTGGTCGGCTTATATTCCGCCATTAAGCAGGCAAAAGTTTCGGCTGCCGGTATGCTTATGACAGGAAAGCACCCCGAAATGTCCGGCCGCGGCGTTACAATGGCCGTTATGGTCGAAACATACGCCGTATTCGCGCTGCTTATTTCCTTCCTTATTGTAAACTCCATACAGGGCTAAGGCCATGGACGCAACACCAATCCTTGTCAAAATAAAAGATGACGCTGCGCAAAAAGCAGCGGATATTTTAAGCGAGGCAAAGGAAAAGGCAGGCGCCATACGCAATGAAACAGCCAAGCGTATTGGCCAAATGCAAAAAGACAATACTCTTAAAATACAGCGCGACAGCGCCAGCATGGAAGAGCGCATGCTACGCATGGCTGAACTTGAAAGCAAGAAGCAAATGCTTGCTGCAAAGCGCGGCCTGCTTGACGCAGCGTTTGAAAAAGCTGTTGATTTTTTGCGCGCCATGCCAGAAAAAGAACAGAAAGAATTTTTTTTAAGCCAGATACTTTTATTGTCTAACGGCGACGAAACTATAATTGCTGCGGAGCGCTCTGCTAATATTATAGACGAGCATTTCGTGTTTGAAGCGAATAATAAGCTTCAGGAAGCCGGCAAAAAAGGCGCATTGCGCTTAACCCGCAGCACTATGCCCGGCACCGGTTTCGTGCTTGAAAAAGGCGGCATTGAAATAAACTGCACTTTTGAAGCGATGGTAGCGTCCAGCCGCGTTTCATTGGAAGCGGAAACAGCTCGCATGCTGTTTTCCGATAAAGCTTAAGGAGGAGGGTGTTTTGCCACAGGAGAGCATCTTCTACGCCGTAGGCAGGCTTAGCGTAATAGAAGCAAACGGGCTTAGCCGCCAAAAAATAGACAGGCTTTTAGACGCCAAAAGCGCTGATGACGCGCGCCATATACTTATGGAATACGGCTGGCCAAGCAGCGGCACAGATGAAGAAAACGCGCTTGAACATGTAGACAAGGCGGCAAAGCTCGTGCTTGAATTAGCCACGAACGAAAATTTAGTTAATGTCTTTTTATTTAAAAACGATATAACTAATATAAGAATACTCGTAAAAGCGATGTCATTAGGAGTAGAGCCCGCAGTTTTATCAAACAGCGGCACAATAGAACCGGATATATTGCAGGAAGCATTGAAAGAAAAGGATTATTCCATGCTGCCTGATGAAGTTAAGCAGGCGCTTAAAATAATAGACAAGCAGCTTTTATCCGATTCTTATGACCCTATGCAAACCGACATACTGCTCGACAAAGCTTATTTTGAGTATGCTTTGCGCTCGCTTCCTAAGAAAGAGCACACGGCAATAGCTTACTTTGTTCAAAAGGCGGATACCAGCAACTACGCTATGGCAATACGCTCTGTGCATATGGGCAAGCCGTTTGAATTTCTTAAAAACATGCTGCTGCCGGGAGGCAAAATAAGCGAAAAGCAATGGGAAAAGGCATACGAAAACCCTGAAAATCTTCCCGTTCTTTTGAACCGCTACGGCGCAAAGCTTTACAACGCCGCAATTGCAGCATACATTGACCAAAAAAAGCTTTCGGCCTTTGAAAAGCAGGCGGATGATGCGCTTCTTGAGCTGTTTTTGCCTTACAGCAAAAAGATAGACAGAAACGAGCGGCTTATAGGGCACCTGCTTATGCGTTCAAGAGAGGCAGCCGCAGTAAGGCTTATACTCGCCGGAAAAGAAAACGGCTTTAGCCGTGAAGCTATATTGGAAAGGCTGCGTGAACTGTATGTCAAATAAATTGCAGAGCATAGGCGTAATAGGCCAAAGCGATGTTGTTCTCGCTTTCCGCACGCTCGGCATGCAGGTCGCAGCCACCAAAAACCCGCAAGAAGCGGCAAGGGCGATCCACAAATTTGTGTCAAGCGGCATAAATATTATCTTTATCACGGAAGATGTTGCCCGCAGCATACCCGAAATACTCTCTAAATATAACGACAACCCCGATGTAAGCCTTATACCCATACCTGGCGCATCGGGAACAGACGGCTTTGGCATGCAGCGGCTCAACGCCAATGTAGAGCGTGCAGTCGGCGCCAATATTTTGCTTAACAACACGGAGGAATAAAGCACATGGCACAGGGAACCATTATTAAAGTATCCGGCCCGCTGATTGTAGCAGACGGAATGACGGATGCACGTATGTACGATGTTGTTCGCGTAAGCGAAAAACGCCTCGTAGGCGAAATAATAGAGCTAAGAGGCGGCAGAGCGTCCATACAAGTGTACGAAGAAACCGCCGGCTTAGGCCCGGGAGAGCCCGTTTATTCTACTGGCGCTCCCCTATCGGTAGAGCTTGGACCGGGGCTTATAGAATCCATATTCGATGGTATTCAAAGGCCGCTTACAGCTATAAAAGATAAAATAGGCGATCGTATATCGCGCGGCGTTGATGTGCCTTCTTTGGACCGCGAAAAGCTGTGGGTGTTTGAGCCTAAAAAAGCGGTCGGCGATAAGGTTTTTTCCGGCGATGTGCTGGGCGTTGTGCAGGAAAGCGTAGTAATAGAGCATAAAATAATGGTGCCAAACGGCATAAGCGGAACCATACAGAGCATACACTCGGGCTCTGCCAAGGTTGAAGACACCATATGCACAATCTTGGACGATAAAGGCGTTAAGCATGATTTAAACATGATACAGCGCTGGCCCGTGCGCCGCGGAAGGCCCTATAAAGCAAAAATTTCTCCATCAAGCCCCATGATCACCGGGCAGCGTGTTATAGATACATTTTTCCCCATAGCTTCAGGCGGCACAGCGGCAGTGCCCGGACCTTTCGGTTCCGGCAAAACGGTCGTGCAGCACCAGCTTGCCAAATGGGCTGATTCGGACATAATCGTCTATGTTGGCTGCGGAGAACGCGGCAACGAGATGACAGACGTTCTTATGGAGTTCCCTAATTTGCACGACCCGAGGACGGGCGAAACGCTTATGAAGCGCACCGTGCTTATAGCAAACACTTCGGATATGCCCGTTGCCGCGCGCGAAGCGTCCATATATACAGGCATTACAATAGCGGAATACTACCGCGACATGGGCTACAAGGTAGCCATCATGGCAGACTCCACCTCCCGCTGGGCGGAAGCCCTTCGCGAAATGAGCGGCCGTTTGGAAGAAATGCCAGGCGAAGAAGGCTATCCCGCCTATCTTTCAAGCCGCATTGCTGAGTTCTATGAGCGAGCGGGCGTGGTAAAGGTAAACTCAAGCGAAGAGCGCTTAGGGGCGATATCCGCAATAGGCGCCGTTTCGCCTCCGGGCGGCGATATTTCAGAGCCTGTTTCCCAGGCAACGCTGCGCATAGTAAAAGTTTTCTGGCGTTTGTCCGCTCCGCTTGCCTATATGCGCCACTTCCCCGCTATAGACTGGCTCCAGTCCTACTCCTTATATTTGGATTCTCTCGAAAACTGGTTTACGGATAATATAGCTCAGGATTGGAATTCGTTGCGGCTTGAAGCCATGAGCATACTCCAAAGGGAGGCCGAGCTTGACGAAATAGTCCGCCTTGTAGGCATAGACGCCCTAAGCTGGGACGACAGACTCACAATGGAGGTTGCCCGCAGCATACGCGAAGACTACCTGCACCAAAACGCTTTTGACGATGTGGATACCTACACTTCCGTCAAAAAGCAGCACCTTATGTTAAAACTTATTTTGGAATACGGGCATAAGAGCAAGCAGGCTCTTTCTGCAGGCGCCGCGCTGAGCGAAGTGTTAAACCTGCCTATACGCGATAAGATAGCCCGTGCCAAATACCTGTCCGAAGACGAGCTTAGCACCTTCGATAAATACGAATCGGAGCTTAGCAGCCAAGTTGCCCGCCTTACGGAAGAAGGAGTGTAATATGCTTAAAGAATACCGCAATATACAGGAAGTCGTAGGCCCGCTTCTGCTGGTTGAAAATGTTTCCGGCGTCACCTATGACGAGCTTGTTGAAATAGAGCAAAAAAGCGGCGAGATACGCCGCGGCAAGGTGTTGGAGGTAAACGGCGACAAAGCGCTTGTGCAGCTGTTTGAATCCAGCCACGGCCTTAAAATAGACGACAGCAAGGTGCGCTTCTTAGGCCGCGGGATAGAGCTGTCCCTTTCTATGGACATGCTCGGCAGGATTTTTGACGGCATGGGCAACCCAAGGGACAACGGGCCCGCAATAATACCGGAAGAGCGCCGCAACATAAACGGCGAGCCTATAAACCCCGCTGCGCGCGACTACCCGAGCGAATTTATACAGACAGGCATTTCCGCTATAGACGGCCTTAATACGCTTGTCCGCGGCCAGAAACTGCCGGTGTTTTCGGGAAACGGCCTGCCCCATGCCCAGCTTGCAACGCAGATTGCAAGGCAGGCAAAGGTTTTAGGCACGGGAGAAGAATTTGCCGTTGTATTTGCCGCAATAGGCATTACCTTTGAAGAAGCGGATTACTTTATACAGGACTTCACTAAAACCGGCGCCATAGAACACGCGGTGCTGTTTATAAACCTTGCAAACGACCCTGCGATAGAGCGTATAGCAACACCCCGTATGGCTCTTACCGCAGCCGAATATTTGGCTTATGAAAAAGGCATGCACGTGCTTGTAATAATGACGGATATTACAAACTACGCAGAAGCCCTGCGCGAAGTATCCGCCGCCCGCAAGGAAGTCCCCGGACGCCGCGGCTATCCCGGCTACCTTTATACAGACCTTGCCTCCATTTACGAGCGCGCCGGCAGAATAAAAGGCAAAAAGGGTTCAATAACCCAGCTGCCCATACTCACCATGCCTGAAGACGACATCACCCACCCCATACCGGACTTGACCGGCTATATAACTGAAGGGCAGATTATTTTAAGCAGGGACCTTTACCGCATAGGCATAGAGCCGCCTATAAATGTTTTGCCGTCGCTCAGCCGCCTTAAAGATAAGGGCATAGGCGAAGGAAAAACAAGGGAAGACCACGCCCCCACCATGAACCAGCTTTTCGCCGCTTATTCGCGCGGAAAGGAAGCAAAAGAGCTTGCCGTAATACTCGGCGATGCCGCTCTTTCAGATACCGATAAAATGTTCGCCCATTTCGCAGACGAATTTGAAAAGCAATATGTATCGCAGGGCTTTAACCAAAACCGCAGCATAGAAGAAACTCTTAACTTGGGCTGGGAGCTGCTAAAGCTTATACCGCGCAACGAATTAAAGCGCATACGCGATGAAATGGTCGATAAATATCTCCCTGAAGAGGAGAAAAAATAATGGCACAGCAGCTGCGCGTAAACCCCACACGCATGGAGCTGACCCGAATAAAAAGACAGCTTGCAACGGCTAAACGAGGGCACAAGCTCCTAAAGGACAAGCGCGACGAACTTGTCAGGCGTTTTGTTGAAGTTGCACGCGAAAACGCCAGGCTGCGCAAGCAGGTAGAAAACAGCCTGCAGATTGCGCTTAGGCAGTTTGCCA
>JBMNUE010000102.1:0-7138 GCA_050946095.1 Christensenellales bacterium | reverse complement strand
AAATACAGGCGGATATTCAATGTAAGGTTTACCTACAACTTCGCCTGTCTGTGCGTCTATGCGAACAACTACATCATTCGGCATATGGGGCGTGTTATTAACAGGATTGATTCCAAACACTTTTTTTGCTTCTTTTTCAAACGCTTTTTCATTAAAACCAGTATCAACTTCCTGCCAAACTTTTATTGACATCGCCGCATTTTCTGCGCTTAAATAAACAAATTCGTATACAGCTCTTTCGCTGTCCACAGGCACATGGTATACAGAAGAACATATGCGCATTAAGTCCAGTTTGTCTTTATTCCAATCAGGCAAATTTAGTATGGCTTCTTCCGCGCACGCTACCGCCTGTTCGTAAGAGATATCCGTTTCTTTTGGTAGCCTTATATCGTGCATTACAAAATCATATATAGGGTTTGAACGTTTATTCCTTTCAAATTCTTGTTTTTCTTCTTCACTTAAACACGCAACCTTTTCCGCCCATTTTTCTTTATAGTTGTATACATTTTCTACTGTTATTGTCATCTTCTTACTGTCATAAAAAGCCTGTTCGTATAACGAAAGCTGCTTTGGGCCGCGTATAAAAACGAGTTCACCCGTTTTTGATATTTCTACCACAACAAGCCCGTCCGTTGCAGGGTCTTCTTTAACAAGTTTAAAGCTCATAGCGTAGCCTCCAGTTTCTGTTTCTACAGAACTGTAAGGTCTTAATTCTTCTTTTATATAATTAAATTCCTGTTCAATAAAGCTGTACACGTATTCCTTCGCTTTGTCACGGCTTAGCGCCAATGCCTGCGGCGAAAAGACTGCCGCAAACAGCATTATACTTACTGCTAAAAAAGTTTGCATAAATTTTTTATTCATAAATTGCTCCATATACATAATTTAATAAAACAGGGGATTATAAGCTCTTATCCACTATACGCTGCGCCGTCATTTAATTATTTATACTGACCTTCTTCATACCAAAGCTTTGTTTTGGTATTGTAGCCCGCCTGTCCGTCAACCGATAAATTACGGTTACGCTGATATTGGCGAACGCCTATCTCGGTGTTAGAACCGAATATTCCGTCCGGAGTACCGCAGTACCCCGCCCCAGTGGCATTTATGTCAATTTGCAAATTGGTAACATATTGTCCTTGATGTCCGCGCTTAAGTGTGTTATGGCCGTAACGGCTTTCGTATACATAGGATGCGGAAACCGCAGTAAATACTAATACAGTAATCAACATAAAAATAAGAGCATTCTTTCTTTTCTCGCTTTTCCTACCCCTTTCTATTAAATTGTCCACTTTATTATGTGGTTTAAGCAATTAATTTGGACAGCGTTTGAATAAATTAGCTTTATAATCTGCTGCAATTGTCATCATAAATATAAAAATAAAATGTGTCAATATTATTTAAAACATTTTACAATTCAGCTTTATTGACATAGATCGCTGCAGTTACTATAATCCCACCGAAAGGAGTTAACAATCATGAAACGATTTTTAGCCTTGTTTTGTACATTAACGCTTACTATTTGCGCAGCAGCCGGTTTGGCAGCTGAAAAGCAGATTACGCAATACCTTAACGGCGACAGAGAAACTCCCAATATCGCCATAACCATAGACGACTGGTATTCCCGCGAACTTCTGACGGATTTTTTGGATGCGGCAGAAGAGTATAACTGCAAGCTGACTTTTTACCCCATAGGCGTAAACCTTTTGGAAGAAGACAGAGACCTTTGGAACCGCGCGATTGACGAAGGGCACGAAATAGGCAACCATACAAACACGCACCTTAACCTTGAAAAAGCAAGCAGGGACAGGATAATGCACCAGCTGAGCAACATGGAAAAGCGCTTGAACAAATGCCTAGGCAGGGAATACACGGTAAACACCCTGCGCTACCCTTTCGGAGCCGGCAGGCACAACGGAACACGTTCTGCATTCGCAAAGGCCATTCGCGATGCGGGCTATATGCATGTGGTGCTTTGGGATATAGATACGCTCGACGCTAAAAAAATAATGCGGAAAGTGCAAAACGGCAGCATAATACTGCTGCACGCCAACAAAAAAGACCTGCGGGTCTTTAAAGAAATTTTGCCAAAACTGTCTGAAGAAGGCTACAGCATGGTTACAGTAAGCGAACTCCTTCACCTTAGCAAGACAACGCCTGTACCTGATGACGGCAAATAGTTTAGTTAAAAGTCCATATTAATATCACAAATTTATTTTATCAAAATAGTCTTCCGGCACAAGGAAAGAACTTTCAGGCTTGCAGATAAACGCAAGCCTTTTATTTTGCTTAGGGTGAACAAAGGACAGATACCAAGCGTGCAGCATAAGCCTATCCGCTTTTTTGCTGTTTTTATTGCAGTATAATTTATCTCCCAATACGGGATGGTGAATGCTTGACATATGCACGCGTATTTGATGCGTTCTGCCTGTAATAAGGTTAATATCAAGCAGGGTTTTATCTGGAAACTCCCGAACTATTGTCCACTCGGTTAAAGCATCCCGCCCGCCTTCGACTACGCCCATTTTCTTGCGGTCTTTAGGGTTTCTTGCTATGGGTTTATCTATTAAGCCCGATTGCGAATTGAAGCGCCCTTCAACCATGGCGAAATATCTTTTTACGACTTTTCTTTTTTTTATTTCATCGGATAAAAATTTATGTACGGCATTGTTTTTCGCTATCATCATAATGCCGCTTGTATCCTTGTCAAGCCTATGCACTATGCCCGGCCTATCGTCTCCGCCAAAGTTTGACAGTTTATCCATATGGTACATTAAAGCATTTACAAGCGTGCCGCTCTTATGCCCCGCTGCAGGATGAACCACCTGTCCGCAGGGCTTGTTTATGACGGCAAGAAATTCGTCTTCATATATAACATTAAGCGGTATATCTTCCGCTTCAGGCTCAACGTCTTTTTCTTCAGGCAAATTAAAAGCAATTTCTTCGCCTGCCCGCGTTTTATATGAGGCCTTGTTTACAACTGCACCGCTTACGCTTACCAAGTCCTGCTCTATAAGCTTGGCAGCTTGGTTTCTGCTTATATTATGCTTTGCTATTTCCTTATCCAGGCGATCGCCCGAAGCAATTATCTTTTTTAACATTTGCTTTCTAAAAAGAGCACAGCTATGCAGCTTATTATCGCTCCTATTGTTATAGATATATCCGCAACATTAAACACGGGAAAGCTTATAAAGAGCGGTTTAATAAAGTCTACCACAAAGCCATGCATAAGCCTGTCCAAAAAGTTCCCGAGCGCTCCGGCTAAAACAAGGTTTAAGGCGATATTAAAAAGGCCGTCTTCCGTTTGTCTTATAACAACAAAAAGCAATATTATCAGCGCAAAAGAAAGCAAAGCCACATGCTGCGGGCGGGAGCTTAAAAAGCTGAACGCCGCCCCGTAATTTTTGGTGCCGTATATTTTGACTATATTGGGTATAAGTATAAAATCCGCATTGTAAAAGCATGCTTTTGTTATGCTGTCTAAAAGCATTATAAACATAACGAGCAAGGCGCTTTTGCGGTTTTTAACACTAAATGCAGAGCTATTCAAAGCTGCCCCATTCTTTTCCTTGAGAGATGTATTCATCTATTGCCTTTGCCGCGCGCTTTCCAGCGCCCATGGCAAGTATAACTGTTGCAGAGCCTGTTACTATGTCGCCGCCTGCAAACACGCCTTTCCTGCTGGTTGCGCCGCTTTTTTCTTTTACTTCGATGCCGCCGTAGCGGGTTATATCAAGCCCGTCGGTTGTTTTAGGAATCAATGGGTTTGGCGAAGTGCCGAGCGCTAAAATAAAATTATCTGCAGGGATAACGGTCTCGCTGTTTGCTATGGGCTTTGGCCTGCGTCTTCCGGAAGCGTCCGGCTCGCCAAGCTGCATGCGTATGCATTCAACGCCCGTAACCCAACCGTTTTCATCCCCTATAACCCTTACCGGGTTTTGCAGGAAGCAGAACTTTATGCCTTCTTCTTCGGCGTGCTCCACTTCTTCATGCCTTGCCGGCAGCTCTTCGCGGCTTCTTCTGTAAATTATGCTGACTTCCGCTCCAAGACGCCTTGCGCACCTTGCAGCATCCATAGCAACATTTCCCCCGCCTACCACGCTTACGCGTTTTCCCTTTAAAACAGGAGTATGGCTGTCTGGCTTATAGGCGCGCATAAGGTTAATCCTTGTTAAGTATTCATTAGCGCTTAATACGCCTTTTAAGCCTTCGCCGGGTATTCCCATAAACTTAGGGCTTCCGGCGCCGCCTGCTATGTATATAGCTTCAAAGCCGTTTTCAAATAGCTCGTCAACTGTGAGCGTTCTGCCTATTACTACATTTAGCTCTATTTTGACGCCCATGCTTATTAGCGCGTCTATTTCTTTTTTTACTATGTCCTTTGGCAGACGGAAAGCCGGTATGCCGTAAACAAGCACGCCGCCCGCTTCATGCAGGGCTTCAAACACGCTAACTTCATAGCCCATCTTTCTAAGCTCGCCTGCAGCGGTTAGACCGCTCGGGCCCGAACCTACCACCGCCACTTTGCGCCCGTTGCTTTTAATTGCAGGCTTTTTAACTGTTTCGTTTGCCATATGCCAATCCGCCGCAAAGCGTTCGAGCCTGCCAATTGCTACGCTTTCATTTTTTATGCCCCTTGTGCAGACTTGCTCGCATTGTTTTTCCTGCGGGCAAACCCTGCCGCAAATAGCAGGAAGAGCGCTGTCCTTTGAAATAACGGAATAGGCGCCGCCAAAATCTTTTTCTTTTATTTTTGATATGAACTTAGGTATATCAATGCCTACAGGGCAGCCCGATACGCAGGGCCTGTTCTTGCAATTAATGCAGCGCAAAGCTTCGTTTACAGCTTCGTTTTCCGTATATGTAAAGGCCACTTCGTCAAAGTTGTGTATTCTTTTTTTGGGATCCTGCGTGCCGCAGGGAGTTTTTGCTTCTTGCTTATTATACATATTACAGTTCCTTCCCGAATAGCCTGCACGCTTCTTCTCTGCTTCTCTGTTCGCTCTCCTTATACATGGAAGAACGGCTTATAGCTTCGTCAAAGTCCACCAAATGGCCGTCAAAATCCGGCCCGTCAACGCAGGCAAGCTTCATTTTTCCATCTACCGTAAGGCGGCAGCCGCCGCACATTCCGGTGCCGTCCACCATTATTGAGTTCATTGAAACGACTGTGGGAATATTGTATTTTTTGGTTAATAAAGACACAAACTTCATCATAGGCAGGGGGCCTATAGCAAAAACTTTGTCGTAATGTCTTCCGGCTTTTATGCATTCTTCAAGCCCCGCTGTAACAAAGCCTTTGTTTCCGTTGCTGCCGTCATCCGTCATAACGATAAGCTTATCGCTTGCGCCTGCAAACTCGTTTTCAAGTATTATAAGGTCTTTATTTCTAAAGCCTATAATGCTGTCTACTTTTGTGCCCTGCAAATGCAGGGCTTTAGCTATGGGAAATGCTATGGCGCAGCCGACGCCGCCGCCTACTACGCAGGCTGTTTTTAAGCCTTCAATGTTTGTCGGGTTGCCAAGGGGGCCTACAAGGTCGTTAAGGCTGTCCCCTTTATTAAGCGTATCAAGCTCCATAGTTCCGCCGCCTACGATTTGGTATATTATGCCTATTTCTCCTGTTTCGGGGTTTGCATCGAACACAGTAAAGGGTATTCTCGCAGAGTTTTCTTTAGTGCGCAGTATTATAAACTGACCCGCTTTTGCCTTTGCGGCAATTAATGGTGCATATACCGAAATACGCGCCACCGTGCTGTTTAGATATTCTTTTTTGGTGATTTTGTACATATGCTCTCCTTTCTGCGTTTAATAAGCTGTATTCGAAATAAAAGGCAGCGTGCTGCCTTCGCCTTCTACGTATGCCGGCAGAATAAATTCCGTGTCTTTCTGGACCTCTGCTAAAATGCGCTCCGCATTTAATCTGTCCGCCAAAACAGGCTGAAAATTGTTTGTTTTCTCTCCCGAGCTTGAAGGATGCACGGGTATAAGCCTTAACTGGTAGCCAAGATAGTTAGAATCATCATCAAACGAAAACTTAGCCTGGGCTAAAAGCGCATCGCCCGCCTGTTTTTTTATTTTGTCGTTTCCGCCAAAAGCCAGGTTGCCAAGCGAATACACTATGGCGGTGTTTTCTTTTATTTGAATGCCCTGTACAACATGCGGATGGTGCCCTATTACAAGGTTAACTCCTTCAGCAATAAGCCAATCCGCCATCTTTTCCTGGTCCGAATCGTGAAAGGAAACGTATTCGATCCCGCCATGCATTATGCCGACAAGCGCTTTGGCGCCTTGAGCTTTTAGCCCGTTAATAGTATCGCGGACTAAGCTCGGCTTTCTGCGCCAGTCGCCTATATAAAAACCCACAAAGCCTATTTTATTGCCGTTTTTTTCATATATATAGCCCTTGTTGTCGTATCGGCAATTAACAAACCATTCCACGCCGTTATCTTCCAAGGCTTTTACAGTGGATTTAAATCCTTGCTCGCCATAGTCAAAGATATGGTTATTGCCCAATGTTACCGCTTCTATGCTTGATATTGGCAGGATTTTTGCAAAACCCGACGGAGCCCTGAAATTATATGTTTTTTTTAGCTTCCCGCACTTGGAATCGTGAAAAACGCCTTCAAGGTTTACTACGGTCAAATCGTCATTGGAAAACAAGTCCACGAGATTTTTAAAAGGATAGCTGAAACCATTGTTGTTTACTGTGTTTACAAAGGAACTGTCTCTGTCCCAAAATTTGTCCTCGCTTCCTAATGTGCAATCGCCTCCAAATGTAACAACTATGTCATTTTGCGCATATATAAGTGCTGGCAAAGTAAGGAAAACCAAAGCGCACAGAAAAGCAAGCATTTTTTTCTTCATAAGTTTCTCCGTATATAAAACCATTTTATAAATCTATTGAGCGTTTTTCACACTGCGCATTACAGTTTGCACTTCCAAACCGTAAGGCGCAAACATGCTGCCGAGTTTATTATAGGAAGACTTAAAAGCTTTCACCAGCTCCTGAAGCTTAATAATATATACGGCTCCATAAGGCAAGTCGAGCGTTCTTTGCCAAATAAAGCGCGCCGCAGCAAGCTTATCATAAAGCAAGCCTTGAATGTCCTCATCGCTCTTAAAGCTTTTTAAAACC
>JBMNUE010000101.1:0-7165 GCA_050946095.1 Christensenellales bacterium | reverse complement strand
ATACTTTTCCTGCTTTAGTTTATATTAAGCACCTTACTTTTATATTCATATCCGTATTCTTCAATTTCTTTTATACGGGCAAGCGCTTGTTCTTCGGTTATTATGTCCCACATATCCCAATCTTCACCATACTCAACTTCTACACTATCTTCATAATATACCCAGCCTTCGCCTTTTCTCCAGATATACGCACCTTTTTTGCAAAATACTAATATTCCGCCACTACAAACATCAACAAAGTATTTATATGTTTCATCGGGAAATTCTATTGCATCAGTCTTTATTTTTAACCCCTCCCATATCTTCAATATTTGCAACGACTTTAGGCGCTTTCAAATCATACAATGCCTGCTTCATTTTTTCTATATTCTTCGTAATGTATACTTTTATTTAAAACTACTTATTTATATTGACTCTCTAAATTTCATAATCTAAATGATTGCTTATTTTTGCTTTTATAGTTTCCTTTGTATTATAAGTTATAGTTCAAATTTTATGTCACGCGTTTATGTCGGCTTTGCGTTAATGCTATTATATGAGCTATTAACATAAATCCACATGTTTTTAATACTGAATATATTATAGCCTTTAATCTTTAAGCTTTCAATCGCTTATGATAGCTTATACACTAAGCTGTCGGTATTTTTAGAAACTTAAGTATATATCAAAATATCGCTTCCCGCTGTATAATTATATTAGCTTTTGACCTTTGTTTTTGCATATACTTTTATAGCCCCTTTAATGCTTGCCTTATTTAGCTTCAAACGCAAAACCGCCGATTTATTTTCGGCGGTTTGTTTTAGTATTATTGTTTTTTTGCTTGCTCGGCTCGTCTTCTTCCATCGCTTCATCCCACAGCTTCAGGCCTTCTTCGCTGTTTAGATATTCCATACGCTGTTTCCATTCTTCGCTTGGCGGGGTGAAGTTATATGCTTCTATGCCTTCCGACTGCCATCTTTCCAAATATGATTCGGCTTTTATTTCTCCGGATCTTATTTTTCTTTTGTATTCTTCTTTTTCCAAATCGGTCATCTTTTTTGCCATATCGCACATCACCTTAGCTCGTTTTTATATGTATATTATACTACATTTAGCTATGTTTTTCAGCGTCTTTAAGTCTATCTCCGATACGGCATTTTTTATACTTCATTTTTCATACACCGAATTAATTAAATATGCCCCTTACCTTGTCTAAAAAGCTTTTGCTGTCCTGATATTCCTTGCCCGTTGTGGAGGCTTCCAGCTTGCGCAGAAGCTCTTTTTGCTCTTCGCTAAGGCGTTTTGGCGTTTCCACAATTACTGTCAGCACAAGGTCGCCCTTGCCGCGGCCGCCGAAATGCTGTATGCCTTCGTTTTTAATGCGGAACTGCGTGCCGGACTGCGTGCCTTCCGGCAAGGTATACTTTACGCTGCCTTTAAGCGTTGGCACATCTATTACAGCGCCCAAAGCAGCCTGCGTAAAGGATATAGGCATGGTGAGCAAAAGGTCCGCCCCGTTGCGCTTAAACAGCTTGTGCGGCAAAACGCTTACGAGTATCTGCAAGTCGCCCGAAGGCCCTCCCCTTAAGCCCGCTTCGCCCTGGCCGCTCATAACTATGACCTGGCCGTCGTCTATGCCGGCGGGTATGTTTACGGTCGCTCTGCGCTTTTTCTGCTTTCTGCCTGTGCCGGAGCAGTCCTTGCAGCGGTTCTTAATGTATTTGCCGGTTCCGCCGCAGGTTGTGCAGGTCCTTACCGTTACCATAAAGCCGCCTTGCGTTCTAACCTGGCCTGTGCCTCCGCATGTGGGGCAGGTTTCCGGCTTGCTGCCCGGTTCCGCTCCCGTGCCGGAACAAACATCGCAGTTTTCTTCCCTTACGAAGTTAAATGATTTTTTTGCGCCGAAAGCCGCTTCTTCAAAGCTTATTTTAAGGTTATAGCGTAAATCCCTCCCCTGAACGGGGCGCTGCGCGCGCTGGGCGGCTGAAGCTCCGGCGCCGCCAAACAGCTCGTCAAATATGCTTCCGAAGCCGCCAAAGCCCCCGAAGCCGCCAAAATCGCTCGTGTCAAAACCGCCGAAACCTCCGAATCCGTTCATACCGTCCATGCCGAGCTGGTCGTACTTGGCGCGCTTTTCAGGGTCCGAAAGCACAGCGTTTGCTTCGTTTAGCTCTTTAAACTTTTCTTCTGCGTCTTTATCGTCATGGTTAAGGTCCGGATGATATTTTTTCGCAAGCTTTCTGTACGCCTTTTTTATATCGTCCTGGCTTGCGTTTTTGTCCAGACCCATTACTTCATAATAATCTCTTTTTTTTGCCATATTATTTCCTTTTAGAAGGGGAGCGCGGGCCCGATTATTCTAAGCCCGCGCCGCACCCCGCTAATAAAATTATTGTACATCGCCGTCAGCGTTTACAGAGCCGTCCGGGTTCTGCGTGGGCGGCATATCGTTTGGAGGCATCTGCCCTCCGCCCTGCTGATTCTGATAAATTTTGCCGAATATGCTGTAAATCTGCTCAGTTATGCTTTCAAGCTCCGCTTTGATTTTATCCACATCGTTTGTTTCGCGCAGCTTTTTGAACTCGTCTATCTTTGCCTGCACGGTGTTCTTGTCTTCTTCGGACAGTTTGTCGCCGTTTTCTCTAAGCTGTTTTTCCGCTTCGTATATAAGGCTGTCGGCACGGTTTAAAGTTTCCACTTCTTCCTTGCGCTTCTTGTCTTCATCCGCAAACTGCTCCGCTTCTTTCACGCGCTGCTGGATTTCTTCTTCGCTCATATTGGTTGAAGCGGTTATTGTAACATTCTGCTCCTTGCCTGTGCCTAGGTCCTTGGCGGACACATTTACTATACCGTTTTTATCTATGGTGAATTTAACCTCTATCTGCGGTATGCCTCTTGGGGCTGGGGCTATGCCTGTCAGCTGGAAACGGCCTAAGGACTTATTGTCGTACGCCATGGGGCGCTCGCCCTGCAGCACGTTTATTTCAACCGTGGTCTGCCCGTCTGCAGCGGTAGAGAATATCTGCGATTTTTCTGTAGGTATGGTAGTGTTGCGCTCTATAAGCTTTGTGAATATGTGGCCTTCAGTTTCAAGCCCTAATGACAGCGGCGTTACATCAAGCAGCAGCACGTCTTTTACGTCTCCGCCTAAAACGCCCGCCTGTATGGCAGCGCCCAATGCCACGCACTCGTCAGGGTTGATGCCCTTGAATGGTTCCTTGCCGGTTATGTTTTTAACGGCTTCCTGCACGGCAGGTATTCTCGTCGAGCCGCCGACAAGTATCACCTTGTCTATATCCTTTGCGGTAAGGCCCGCGTCTTTAAGCGCTGTGTTCATAGGCCCTATAGTTTTTTCCACCAGGTCGTGCGTCAGCTCGTCAAACTTGGCCCTTGTAAGCGTTACGTCCAAGTGCTTGGGGCCGTTTGCGTCCGCCGTTATAAAGGGCAGGTTGATGTTTGTAGTCATAGCGGTTGAAAGCTCTATCTTGGCTTTTTCCGCGGCTTCTTTCAAGCGCTGCTCCGCCATGCGGTCCTTGCGCAGGTCTATGCCGTTTTCTTTTTGGAACTGGTCCGCAACGAAGTCTATGATCCTGTTGTCAAAGTCGTCGCCGCCGAGTTTTGTGTCGCCATTTGTGGCAAGCACTTCAAACACGCCGTCGCCTATTTCAAGCAGCGATACATCGAATGTGCCGCCGCCAAGGTCGAACACTAATATTTTGTGCGCGTTTTCTTTATCCAGGCCGTAGGCAAGAGAAGCCGCCGTAGGCTCGTTTATTATGCGCAGCACTTCAAGGCCCGCTATGCGCCCTGCGTCCTTGGTGGCCTGGCGCTGGCTGTCTGAAAAGTATGCAGGCACCGTAATAACGGCCTGGCTTATTTTTTCGCCTAAATAGCTTTCCGCATCGCTCTTAAGCTTTTGCAGAATCATGGCGCTTATTTCCTGCGGGTTGTATTGCTTCCCGTCTATATCTACTTTGTAGTTTGAACCCATTTCCCTTTTAATTGAAGAAATGGTCCTGTCCGGGTTGGTTATTGCCTGGCGCTTTGCTATCTGGCCTACAAGCCTTTCCCCGTCCTTGGTAAACGCTACCACAGAAGGCGTGGTCCTTGAGCCTTCCGCATTTGGTATGATAACAGGCTCTCCGCCTTCCATTACCGCAACAACGCTGTTTGTTGTGCCTAAGTCGATTCCTATAATCTTGCTCATAATTTCCTCCAATTTATATATGTAAATTTACTCGTTATCTTTATTAATTATCCTGAACTACTTTTACCATAGAATGGCGTATTACGTAGTCGTTTAGTTTATAGCCCTTTTGGATTACCGCGCATACTGTGCCCGGCTCGCCTTCGTCTTCGTTGCCCTGCGCCACAGCTTCTTCAAGGCGGGGGTCAAACTTTTCCCCGAGCCTGTTTATTTCTTCAACGCCTCTTTTGTTAAGCGCTTCCATTAGCTTGCGGTAAACGAGCTTTACTCCCGTGTGCATGGGGTTGTCCTCATCGTCGCCGTGGGCTAATATGGCGCGCTCCAAATCGTCGCATACGGGCAATATGGTGCGTATGAAAGCTATGGCTCCGTCGTCAAAGGCTTCGGCGCGGACTTTTTGGTTGCGCCTGCGGTAGTTTTCAAACTCCGCCTGAACTTTTTGCGCAAGCAGCAGGTATTCGTCCCTTTCTTCCAATGCCTTTTTAAGGGCTTCCTCGTATTCGCTGCATACGCTTTGCTCAGAGGCTTCGGTCTGCTCCAAATCCTCCTTAGTTTCAGGCATCTGCGCTTCCTGCGCCTGATCCAAATCCTGTGGCTTTTGTTTTTCTTTCATGCTTTTTATAAACACTCCTAACTGTATTTCAGCATTCCGCTGAGTATGTTCGCCGTTGTAGACAGCGTAGTAAGCACTTCCTTGTACGGCATGCGCGTAGGCCCTATCACCGCAACGCTTCCGCGGCTTTTTTGCCCCATATCGTAAGAAGCGGTTACAATGCTGCAGTCTTTAAGCTCCACTATTCCGCTTTCGTGCCCTATATAGGCGCTTATGCCCCGCCTGTCCCCCCTTGCAAGAAGGTTCAGCAGGCGCTCTTTTTCTTCGATTACGGATAAAAAGCTTCTGGCCTTTTCAACATCGCTAAACTCCGGATGGTACAATATGTTCTGCGCGCCGTACACCATAAGCTGGTTGGTAGACGCCTGTTTTTCCATGTGCTGGGCAAGCTCTGCAACGCCCTGCAAAACCCTTGGATCAAGGTCTGCATGCGCCGCTATGTTTTCAAGCAGGCTCTGCACTTCCCGCAGCGTTTTGCCGCTTAGGTATTCGCTCATCGCGCGGGACAGAGAATACAAGGCGTCGTTGTCCAAGTCTTCAGATACGCGGACTATGGCGTCTCTCACGGTGCCCGCATCGGTTATTATTACAAGCAGCGCCTTGGCGTTTGAAACCGGCATAAGCTGAAGGGTTTTTATTCGCAGATCCTTTTGCCTTGGCATCATAACAGCCACAGTGTAACGGGACATTTCGCTTAAAGCCTGCGCTATAGTGCACACCACGTCTTCAAGCTGATGCACCCCTGCCGTCAGCGCCTTTTTGGTGTCGGGATCCTTAACGGGGTTTATTAAGCCGTCGTTTATAAGGTGATCCACATACATCCTGTAAGCGTGAACGTTTGGCACACGGCCGGCGGAAACGTGGGGCTGCACTAAGTAGCCCATCTCTTCAAGGTCGCTCATCTCGTTGCGGATGGTCGCACTTGAAAATTCCGGCATATACTTGCGCGATATTGTGCGCGAGCCAACCGGCTCCGCCGTCTGCACATAGCTTTTTATAACGGCTTCGAGCACTTGCTTTTTACGTGCTGTAATCATGCGGCCCTCCTTAAAGATTTCCGGTTGTTAGCACTCATGCTTTACGAGTGCTAACCCGTGTATATAATGTACCACGCCCGTGTTTTTTTGTCAAGCATTAATTTGATATTATTTTCGGGGGAAATTAGGCTTTGATTTTTTTGGCAGAACTGCAGTTTTAACGCTGTTTTTGCATCAAAAATGCAATGGAGTTTAATAAATTTCCTAAAAATCAACTTAGCTTTTTTCTATATTAAATACCGGCTGCGTAGGCAGCCTATAGAGTGCAGGCAAAGTATTATTTAATGGGTTTAAGGGAGCAAGGCCGTCGCATGGGCGTAACCGCGCAAAAAGCGTCGAGCGCCTTTTCCGCAGGGCTAAAAGATGCGCATTCCATATATTTTGGGCTTGAAAAAGCAAAGCTTTCAAGCGGAAATACACACGGCAATATATTTAAAGATACTTTGCCGGCAGCCTATCGGCTGTATAGGCGGTATTTTTAGCGCAAAAAGCGTTCAGCGCCTTTTCCGCAGAGCTAAAAGCTGCGCATTCTTTATATTTTTAGCTTGAGAAAGCAAAGCTTTCAAGCGGAAATACACACGGCAATATGTCTAAAGATACTTTGCCGGCAGCCTATCGTTTGTATAGACGGTATTTTTAGCGCAAAAAACGGCCGCCTTATATACGGCTGCCGCGATTAAATTATACCATGTTTTTATAAAATAACGCAGGCTTATAAGGTTTCGTCCCAATCTAACTCAATATCCAGTCCGAGAGATTTTTGCATGTCAGCCTCTATTTCGGCACCGTAAACCTCTGTGTCCTTTGGGCTTAAATACACTGTTAAAAGAGCGTCTTTCCCCGGAATTTTGCAGCGCAGCATTTCTGCGCTGCTGCCCTGGAAGCACATATTTATACCTTTAATTAAATACAACGCCGTCAAGCTTCAGTTATTCCTTTGCGTATTTTTGAACAGCGGCGCCCTGCTAAGGATAGGCTCATTCCCATTAAATCTCTAATCGCATTTTCATCGTCAGCGACAAGCAGCGTAGCCATAAAAGGCTCCTTTCTAATAAGGTTCTTTATTAACATGCGCTGAGAGAAAAAAAGTAAACAGCTTGTAAAAAAAGCCGCAGCAAAGCCCTGTTTTAGGAAATTTTGCTGCGGCTAATACAAATTTATGCATTCGGCTTGCTTTAAAGCATATCCGTTTATAAATACAATTCGTTTTTAGTAGTCCAGTTCCTCGCCTGAAATGCCTTTCCATAGGCTGCGTATGGTCTTTTGGTTGGTCACGCCGTAGTTCGGGTCGTTCTTTTTATTTTATTCCATATACCTTTGGAAGTGAAC
>JBMNUE010000100.1:0-7335 GCA_050946095.1 Christensenellales bacterium | reverse complement strand
CAAATATTAAAATGCAATATTTAAGTATTGCACAACAACAATTAGTAGAAATTGCAAAAGCTATTTCTATGCAGTCCAAAGTGCTAATTATGGATGAACCTACAAGTGCTTTAAGCCCTACCGAAATAAAATATCTTTTCAAAGTTATTGAAAAAATAAAAAAACAAAATGTAGGAATTATTTATATTTCCCATAAATTAGATGAAATTTTCAGCATTGCTGACAGAATTACTGTTTTTCGCGATGGGACAAAAATAACAACTGAAAATGCTGGTAAGTTAAATAACGAAGATCTTATAAACATGATGGTTGGTCGTAAACTGGATGATGTATTCCCGCCAAAGGAAAGAAAATCAGGTAAAAGAGTTCTTACTGTTGATAATCTAAGCAGCGATAAAGTACATTCCCTTAGTTTTTATATTCGTGAAGGTGAAATAGTAGGCTTTTCAGGCTTAATGGGTGCTGGGCGAACTGAAATGACGAAAGCTTTAGTGGGCATAGATAAAAGAACTTCAGGTAAAGTGTTAATTTTTGACAAACCTCTTCCTAAAAATGATCCGATCTCTGCACGAAAAATGGGAATTGGATTAGTTTCAGAGAACAGAAAAGAGTTGGGCATATTGCCTAACTTATCAGTAGAAAAAAATGTAAGCGTTGTATCTCTCGATCAGGTTTCGCATGGGCCTGTTATTAATCGATCAAAAGAAAGAATCTCAACAAATGCTATTGTAGAGGAATTATCAATAAAAACCCCATCATTAACTCAGTTAATAACTAAGTTATCAGGAGGTAATCAACAAAAAGTGATGCTTGCCAGATGGCTAATAAAACAAAATTTAAAACTCCTTATTATTGATGAGCCAACCCGTGGTATTGATGTCGGCTCTAAAGCAGAAGTCTATGAATTAATGCATCAGCTAGCAAAAAAAGGCTTGTCTATACTTATGGTTTCATCGGAATTAAGTGAGGTTTTAGGAATGTGTGACCGTATTTATGTAATGAAGGAAGGTAAAATCACTGGTGAATTTAATGCAGAAGATGCTGATGAAGTTACACTTTTATCAAAGGCAATAAACTGATTATGACTAAAGTAAATGAAAATAAAATTGTTGGTTTAATTGCTGACATACAAAGATATTCATTGCACGATGGTCCGGGGATACGAACATCAGTTTTTTTAAAGGGATGCAATATGCGCTGCGTGTGGTGTCATAATCCTGAGATGATATCAACTAAAAAAGAGGTATTGCTTGACTCGTCTAAGTGCATTCACTGCGGTAAATGTAAAGAAGGATGTTTTTCAGGTGCTCGAAGAGTAGTTGGACAGACTATGACACCACAGGAAGTGTTATCGCAAGTGCTTTTAGATCGCAGCTATTATTCTGAAACAGGAGGCATGACGATTACGGGTGGAGAGCCTAGTGTCCAGGCGGTTTTTTCTGAAAGATTACTTCATCTTGCCAAAAAAGAAAATATTAATTGTGCCATGGAAAGTAATTTGCTAGCTCCTTGGGAAATTTTATTACCTTTAATAGAAAAATTGGATTACTTAATGTGTGATTTAAAAGTATGGGACAATGAGATACATAAAAAATGGACAGGTGTCAATAATGATCAAATAATATCTAATATTAAATTAGCAAGCCAAATGCATATTCCGATGGTTGTTCGCGTACCAATTGTTGTAGATGTCAACGACAGCGAAACCAATATGCAAATGACGGCAAAATTTATAGCTTCATTAAACAATGAGATAATATTAGAATTACTTCCGTATCATTCTCTTGGCTTATCTAAAAAAATAGTATCAGATATATTTGTTCCACATAAATTTGAAACCCCTTCTAAAGAAAAAATGCTAGATTTAGCTAATATTGCAATTAAATATGAGCTTAATGTAAGAATAGCTGGTGTAAATCAAAAATAATGTTGAGAGGTTAAAATAAAATGCATGTTAAAAACATTGACTATAAAAAACGATACCATATTTTAAAAGAAAAAAAACTTATGCATACGCAAAAAAAATTTGCTCAGCAAGGATATATGGATGCAGATGACTATGGAACCATTCCATTTCCAGACGGCTACAGCTTTACTCCCTCTCCACCTGATGGGGACTTTATGGGATACGCTGGTTGGGCAGAAAATTTTCGTTTGTTTCTGAACAATCATCCTATATATGTTGATAAATATGAAATCCTTTGCGGAAGATGGTGTGATAAATTAACAGACTATAGGAAAGTTAATACAAATGTTCCTCTTGATCAACGTTTTTTTCCTGCAGAAAAATTTGATTATGAGATATACCAGCCGGCTATCTCATTATATGGCCTTGATACAGGAATAGGAACGGATGCGCATTTCGCATCGGATTATAAGATTGGATTGAAATTAGGTTTTGGCGGTTTTCTTAATAAAATAAATAAGTATCGTTCCTTGCATGCCAATAATGCTGAGAAACAAGAATTTTATAAAGCTGAAGAAAAAACAGTAATTGCTATACAAGATTGGATCTCTAGGCATATTGCTAAAATAGAGAATTTGCTTAAGGAAGAAAAAGATGAAGAGATTAAATATACACTTTCTCGCATGCTTGAAGCTAACATAAATGTTATTTCTGATCCTCCAAAAACATTTTTGGAAGCCTGCCAATATATTGCATGGTTTTCAACTGTATCTAGAATTTATAATAGAGATGGCGCTGGTTGTAAACTAGATCAAATCCTATTACCTTATTATAGAAAGGATATACAAGAAGGAATCTTATCAAAAAATGAGGCAAGGTTTATTCTTGCAAATCTGCTGCTTATAGATACTCATTATTATCAATTGGCAGGCTGTGATATTCATGGCAATGATCTAACAAATGAATTATCATACCTTATTTTAGAAGCGGCTCATGAAATGAATATTTCTGCAAATTTAACGGTTCAATATCATCCTAATATTGATCCTGAATTTTTTAAAGTTGCTGTTACTTATAATTTTGAAGATCGTAATGGGTGGCCTCGATATTCTGGTTATCAGGGGATGATGAACTATGCTCGTAATAAAGGGGTTGACTTACAGACTGCAAACGATCGTATCGCTGTGGGATGTGGATGGAGTGCTGTTCCTGGACGTGAATTGCCTATGAATGATCTTGTGAAAGTTAATTGCGCAAGAGTATTTGAGGTGGCTTATCTTGAGATGATGCAAAAATATCTAGAAGCACCAAACGATATCCATAAGCATAAGTTCGATCCTTCAATCGAAAGATTGTATTATGGATTTATTACTCATTTGCGCCGTGCTGTTAATGCCCTATCTAAGTGTATGATTTTTCAAATTGAACATATGCATAAAGTTGAACCAGAATTGGTAATGAACCTGCAAATGCAAAACACACTTGAAGAAGGATGCAATATTTCACAAGTTGCTGATTTATACACTCTATGTGTGGATGGTGTCGGATTAGGAACCATAGCAGATTCTTTTGCAGCAATTGAACAGCGTATTGTTAAAGAAAAAATTCTTACTTGGGATGAGTTATACGAAGCCATTCGTGATAACTTTGTACATCATGAACGCATTCGTCAAATGCTAATGTCATCAGAACGGTATTGTCAAGGAAATTCTTTAGGAGATAAGTGGGCAAAATGTATTAATGATGATTTTGTGTCTGTAGTTAAATCACAGCCTATGCCAGGGAAAATGCAGCTTGTTCCGGGATGGTTTTCATGGTCAAAAACAATTCATTTTGGTGCCCAGGTTGGAGCCACACCAAACGGTCGTAAAGCTTATGAGCCTTTGACGCATGGTGCTAATCCTACACCTGGTTTTAGGAGAGACGGCGCTCCTACAGCAATGGCAAACGGAATAGCTATGGTACAGCCTAACTATGGGAATACTGCACCACTTCAAATTGAATTCGATCCGGGATTAAGCCGTGAAGAAGGTGGAATTGAGTGTGTTATGCAATTAATAAAAACACATTTTGATATGGGAGGTACTTTAATCAATATTAATGTTCTTGATAAAGACGTTCTTATGGAAGCACACAAAGATCCAATGTCCCATCCTGATCTTATTGTACGCGTGACAGGGTTTACTGCCTATTTCTGCACACTATCACCTGAATTTCGCCAACTGGTTGTTGATCGTTTTTTAGATCGTATGTAAATGATATTTATATTTTATTGTTTTAAAGATTATTTGCACTAAGTCAGTAGACATGATATTCTTTGTTAGAAATACCACTACAATATAGCTGCCTCAATCTGTATAAAAAAATGGTTTCAGCTATTTATTGCTGAAACCATTTTAAATTTAGCTTTAACATAAAACAACAGATAATGGGGAAACAGTTTATGAACATTGCCAAAATCGAAGGACACCATGGAATAACGATAAAGTAGAACGCAGCCACCGAAGTAACCAAGAACGTTTTTATAATTATTTAGGATTCTACTCTTACAATTATTTACAAAAACAGATGAAAGATTATCTACACCGTTCGAATAAAATTCCTATGAGTGTATTAGACTGGAAATCTCACATATATCATCAAGCATAATTGCTTAAAAAAGCCGATTCTATGTAACGGGGTCGGGCTATGCCTTTACCGAGTTGCTATAAAACCATCGTTTTATCTTTAATTCGGTCTCACATCATTGACGAATATACAAAAAAGCGGAAATATCTAAATTGTTCTATACCCTTTCAATAGATGTGAGACTGCAAGCTAAGAAACAGCAATTGAGTCTAGTAAAAATAACTAAATTCAAAATATTTAACAGTAAGGACTCAATCGCCATGGAAAGTATAACACATAATAAAAGATATTTAGCATATGAGTTAAATAGCATAATATTGTAAAATCGAGTTTATAACTTTGGTTTCCGCTACCCATGTCATGTTGCCTATTTGTTGATTAACTTAAGAAGTTTTTTGATCAAGTACGAGCGAGTTACCGATCAATCCTCCGAGCTTTCTATAAGGTACATAGTAACCAGTCTCAGCTAGGATTATGGATTAGGAAAGATTCCAACTATACGGGGACGTCGTCAAGCTTCCTTGTTCCCACTCCAACATACTAAGCATGGGTCTTCAGCCACCATAAACTGGAAGAGCAATTTGGTAAAATTCATGTTATCATAATTTTGAGCCATTGGGATTTCTTAATTGTTAATGAGTTTGAACAACATAAATTTTGGCGGAATTCCAGTAGCTTGCACAGACTTTACCTTCGGTAGAATTGCGAACTTTAGTGTGCTCTATCGTTATCTTATAGGCCTAAAATATAAAAGTTATTTTAAAACAAGCAAAACTTTATTGCTTCTAATACAATATAATTAACAGCCTTAAAACTAATGAAGGCTTTTCTTGATTAAGCGAATATAATTTCAATAGCTATAACGCTTTAAGATTTAATCAATACCCCGGCTTTATTGTTTCTTTTACGAAAAACGGGTGTCCCCAAATGTAGTAGCTTACCGTAATTTCCCTTGCTTCGCCGCCGGGGCTTTGTGTAAGCAGAACCTGCTGCAAAAGGGCGCTTCCGCCGGGCGCTATGTCTGTGCTTTTATTGTCGCTTTGCCCAAGCGACACTTTGCCGGAATAGCTTAGCACATCGCCTTTTTTTGGAGAAATTTGCATTTCGCACATCTTAACGGGCAAAAGACCCGTGTTTTTAAGGCGCACGGAATACACATGGAAATAATAATCCTCTGCGTCTAATATGGGGGCTTCATCATACACCGTGCCCTGCACGGCTTTAGCGCTGTGGCTTTTGGCCCAGCGTTCAAACTGCTCGTGCATGCTTTTTGCGGGGCTGAAATTCGGCGCAAGAACCTCCAGTTTAAGCGAAGTATTTACAAGGGCGTAGGTGAGCGCGCTGCCAAGCAGCAGCGCCAAAAAAAGCAGTGTTAAGGCAAACTTTTTCATGCATTTATCTTCCTTGCAGAATGCTGTTCATCTGTTCTATCATTTCGGCGTCTTTTAGGCGGAACTTTATTTCAACGCGCCTTGAAGCCTCGAAGTTTTCTGATCCGTCGGAGTTAAAAATCCTGTCGGCGAAGGACCTGCCCTTAGCAGTAAGTATGCTTTGCAAGGTCGTGCGCTGGTTTGTGCTTAGGCCCGGCATTTCAAGGCAGAACTTGGCAACATTGAGCGCGCGCTGCTGGCTCAATTCCAAATTGAACACATAGCTCCCCTTGGAATCCGTATGCCCTTCAATTATTATTTCCGCCACATAATCTCTGTATTCAGGCTGCAAAAGCACCTGCAGATATACGGGTATAAGCTTTTGCAGCTGAGCCTGCCCTTCGGGGGCCAGTCTGTCTTCGCCCGTTGCAAACATAAGGCGCGAATCAAGCACTATATCGCCCGTGTTTTTATCCACATTGGCGCTTATATTTTTTTCTGCGAGCGTGCGGCTCAACTCTTCAACTATGGCTGTGCGCACGCCGAGCAGCTTATCTATCTGTTCAGCCTGGCTGTTTAGCGCCTGCTCAAGCGCTCCAACGCGCAGCTGCTGCGCTGCAAGCTCTTCTTCCTGCTGTGCAAGGGTCAGCTGCAGCGCGGCCTGCTCTTCTTCCTTAGTTTTAAGGGCGGTCTGCGCCGCATGCAGTTCTTCCTTTTGCTCGTCAAGCTGTATCTGCACGCTGGCAAGCTCTTTTTCCTTGCCAAGCAAAGCAACGCGGGCGGTTTCAAGCTCGTCTTGCTGCTTAACCAGAGAAAGCTGCGTGCGGTCAAGCTCCGCCTGCTGTTCATTAAGCTGTTTTGTTTTTATTTCAAGCAGGCTGTAGTACTGGTATATGCTGAATGTAACAGCCAGCATAAACACGAGCAGAAGCGAAGAAAGCATATCGGAATAGCTTGTCCAGTATTCGCCAGTGTCCTTGCCTATAAGCCGTCTTTTTCGCTTTGCCATTAGGCTTTCTCCTTAAAGCTTAATTTGTCTGCGGCTTCGTTAAGAGCTTTGGTCAGCGCTTTTACGGTATCGTTTAAAGCGGAAATTTGCTGCATATCAAGAGTTTCCCCTTGATTATAAGCTTTAGATTGACTTGCCAATGCTTCGCCTATGTCGCGCATATTCTCTTCAAACATACCCAGGCTGCGCGCAAAGCCTCGGCTTATATCGTCCACAAAAGAAGAATAGCTTTCCTTGAGCATTTTGCCGGATGCCGCCATTTCGTTGGCAATTGCATGGCTTTGGCTGCCCAGCCTGTCGGACTGTTTTTCGACAGTCTCAAGCACCCTTGCAGACCAGTTCGCATATTGCTCCATTTGGCTTTCGAGCGCCTGCTGCTTTTGCTTTACAGCTGAAAAGTTCTGCACAAGGCTGTTTGCCAT
>JBMNUE010000099.1:0-7386 GCA_050946095.1 Christensenellales bacterium | reverse complement strand
ATGCTGCGGAAACAACCGACGTATTTGCAAAACTCACACCTAATCAAAAAGCGCGCGTGGTTTCTGTGCTTAGAGAAAAAGGGCACGTTGTCGGCTTTTTAGGCGACGGCATAAACGATGCTGCGGCTATGAAAGCTGCCGATATAGGCGTTTCCGTAGACACCGCTGTCGACGTTGCAAAGGAATCCGCTGATATTATTCTGCTTGAAAAAGACCTTATGGTTTTGGAAGAAGGCATTATAGAAGGCCGGAAAACTTATGCCAACATGATAAAATATATCAAAATGACGGCGTCTTCAAACTTCGGCAATATGTTTTCCGTGCTTGCAGCTTCAGCGCTTCTGCCTTTCCTGCCTATGACAAGCGTTCACTTGATTTTCCTGAACCTTATATACGACTTATCATGCACTGCCATACCGTGGGACAATGTTGACGAAGAATTTATTAAAAAGCCACGGAAATGGGATGCTTCAAGCATAGGCAGCTTTATGATTTGGATCGGGCCGAGCAGCTCCATATTCGACTTTACTACATATATATTCATGTATTTTGTGTTCTGCCCGATGTTCGTATCAGACGGTGTGCTTTTTAACGATTTGGGCAAGTTTTACAGCGGTGCTGAGCTTGAAATGATTCAAGAGCAGTACATAGGCATGTTCCAAGCGGGATGGTTCGTAGAATCCATGTGGAGCCAGACGCTTGTAATACATATGATACGCACTCCCAAAATTCCGTTTATACAGAGCCGCGCATCGGCGTCGGTAACGCTGCTAACCATGGCGGGCATTATAGTGTTAACCATAATTCCTTTCACTGCATTTGGGGCTATGCTGGGCTTTATGCCGCTGCCTGCAATGTACTTTGCATATCTGATACCGTGCATACTTATGTATATGGTGCTGGCAACAAGCCTAAAAAAGGCCTATGTACACCGCTATGGCGAGCTGCTTTAAGAAGGAGGCGCAAAAATGAATTGGCAAGAAGTTTGGATGTCTGTTTTTGGAACTACGGAATGGCTGGGGCTTAATATTGGCTTTTGGGTTTCCATGGGCCTGGTTGCCATTATTGTGCTTATAATGAACATTGTGCTCTGGAGAATGAAACCGAAGGATAAAAATAACGAGGATACTAAAAAGCAATGAAGCGCTAAAGCGTTGCAGAGTGCAGACAAAGTATTATTTAACGGATTCAAGGTGCGAAACTCCATTAGTTTAATCAGTATAATCTTGGAAAGCTTCTAGCGCTAAGGCCCGCGGGGCATTGAAAAGCTGTGCATTCCCTATACCTTTGGCTTGAGGGAGGCAAAGCTCCCAAGCGAAAAAGCTATTCTGCAAAGTGTCCTTTGACAATTTGCAGGAAGCCTAAAACGCTAAAGTATTATCGCGCAGTCGGCGCAAGGCTATTAATTATTCCTGCGCGCTATATATGTTAAAGTGCTTAGCTTTTTGAGAGCAATAAAAATCAACAAGTGCAGTTTTTGTTACGCAAAAGAAAGCACGGCGATAAAAAAACGCTAAAATTCATTTTTATTTTATAATAGGGTTAAGTTAATTAAGGTTAAAATAGCAATATTGCGTATAGTTTTCCTAAAATAAAACTATATAGGTAAAAATGCCGGGATGCGGGCAAATTTCAATGTAAAAAATATTGACAAAAGCCTTGAGTTTTGGTAATATGACAATGCGAAAAGCAGAAGCTGCCCGCTTCTCACCTTACGAATTTCGTTTTGTTAAGGTTAAAACGTGGTTTGTGCGTTTATGGCGGGTGCTTGTGCCCGCCAATTTTTATGCTCAGGAGGTGCATTGTTTATCAGTAACGAACTCATGGTGAATAGGCAAATACGCGACAAAGAGGTGCGAGTAATAGGCTCAAGCGGGGAGCAGTTGGGCATTATGCCAATTGATAGAGCGCTGCAGGAAGCAGACGCTGCCGCTTTAGACTTAGTGCGTGTTGCGCCAAATGCCAAGCCACCGGTATGTAGGCTTATGAACTACGACAAGCATCGTTACGAACAGGCAAAGAAAGAAAAGGAAATGCGTAAGAACCAGCAGACTATATCTGTAAAAGAGGTTCAGCTATCCGTAACCATTGAAGAAAATGACATTCAGGTTAAGGAAAGAAGGGCGAGAAGGTTTTTAACGAGAGGTAACAAGGTTAAAGTTACAATTCGTTTTAGAGGCCGCCAGATAACTCACCCGGAAATAGGCCTTTCCGTTATGAAAGACTTTGCCGAACGACTTAGTGATATAAGCGTTGTGGAGAAAAAACCCAGCACAGAAGGTCGTCATATGATTATGATTTTGGTGCCGGCTTCTCCAGAAGACAAGCCGGAAAGCAAATAGCGATAAACAATGCGTATGGGCATCACAATATCAAGGAGGGACGTTTATGCCTAAGATGAAATCAAACCGCGGCGCAGTTAAGCGCTTTCGTGTTACAAAGAATGGTAAGGTAAAGTATAGAAAGATGAACCGCAACCATATTCTTACTAAAAAGAATACAAAGCGCCAGCGCCATTTGCGTGCAGGCGGTATATTGGCCAGCAATAAAGAAGCGCGTACCATTCGCACTTTAATTCAACAATAAGTTATTTGCTTTAAGGAGGAACTACAATGGCTCGTGTAAAAAGAGCGGTTAATGCGCAGAAAAAACGCCGCAAGATATTAAAACTCTCAAAGGGTTATTATGGCGCAAGGTCAAAAAATTATCGTGCTGCAAACGAACAGGTTCGCAGGTCCTTGCGCTACTCATACGCAGGGCGCAAAATGCGCAAGAGAGATTTTCGCCGTTTATGGATCACTCGTATTAATGCAGCGGCCCGTTCAAACGGTACAAACTATTCAAATTTTATAAACGGTCTTAAAAAGCAGGGTATAGAAGTAAATCGTAAAATGCTTGCCGATATGGCAGTAAACGATACGCAAGGCTTTACAAAGCTTGTGGAGCTTTCCCGGCAATAAGAGCTAAGGCCCGGCGCAAGTCGGGCTTTTTTTGACTTGAGCAGGAGATGCCATGGAATTAACGCTTGATTTAGTTAAAAACAATGAAGAAATAAAAACCTATATACAAAAAGCCGATGAAATGCTTACGGACTTTGGGTATACGGAGCATAGCTTTCCGCATGTCGCAAGGTCAGCTAAAATAGCCTCGTGGATACTTAGAGAAACCGGGCATTCAAAAAAGCAGGCGGAGCTTGCAGCGGTTGCAGGGTATCTTCATGATATAGGCAATTTAATAAACCGCAACGGGCATGAAATTTCGGGCGCCGTTATGGTGTTTCAAATATTAAACCGTTTAGGGGCGGACCCTGAAGACATAGCCGTTGTGGCAGGCGCTATAGGAAACCATGACGAAGGCACCGCATCGCCTGTTAGCGACATAGCGGCAGCATTGATAATTGCGGATAAGACAGATGTAAGGCGAAGCCGTGTGCGCAACAAGGATAAAGCGAGCTTTGATATACACGACAGGGTCAACTATGCTGTGGAGCGCTCGGATGTATATCTTGATACACAAAAAAAGGAAGTGCTGCTTAACTTGCAGATAGATACAGACGTCAGCTCTATTTCCGATTATTTTGAAATATTTTTAGATAGAATGCTTTTGTGCAAGCGTGCAGCCGAAAAGCTGGGTCTGCGCTTTGGGCTTATAATAAACGACCAGAGCATGATGTGAGAAAGTACTATACGGAACAAGAGATGACTCAGGATTTTTCAAAACTTTTTGTAAGCAAAGAAGTGCAAAGGGCCCTTTCCGATTTAGGCATAGTAAAGCCTACTTCCATACAGGAAAAGACCATACCGCTTATGATGGACGGGCAGGATATTATAGCGATTGCCCCTACAGGCACGGGGAAAACCATAGCTTTTGGCATACCTATGCTTGAATATATAGACCTTAAAAGCAGCGACCTGCAGGAGCTTGTTTTAGCGCCTACAAGGGAACTTGCAATGCAGATATATGAAGAAATAAAATCCCTTGCCAAATACATAAAAAACGTCAGAATAGCCCTTATATACGGCGGCCAGCCCATAAAAAAACAAGTCGGCAAGCTTAGGAAAAAACCGCATATAGTAATTGCAACGCCCGGCAGGCTGCTTGATATGATTTACAGAAAGCACATTTCAATCAACCGCATACATACTATGGTGATAGATGAAGCGGATGAAATGTTTAACATGGGCTTCATAGAAGACGTGAAAAAAATACTCGATATGACGCCTGAAGAAAAGCAAACGGTTATGTTTTCCGCTACGACAAACCAAGATGTTTTGACGGTTTCATGGCATTACCAGTATAAACCCGTTGAAGTTGTGGTGCAGGCGGAAAAAGAGGATAAGCCCAAAATAAAGCAGTATGCTATTAGAGCGCCGTACAGAAAAAAAGCGGACTATATTTTATATCTGTTTGATTCTAACGAGTATAAGCGCGCCATGGTTTTTGTGAATACCAAGTTTATGGCAGAGAAGCTTTGCGCCATGCTGCAAAAAAGCGGATATGACGCTAAAGCGCTGCATGGTGATATACGCCAAAAACAAAGAACGTACATAATGAACGGTTTTAAGCAAGGCAAATTCCCCATTCTTGTTTGCACGGATGTCGCTGCGCGAGGCATAGATGTGTACGATGTGGACATAGTTATAAACTATGACTTGCCCAATGAAAACGAGTACTATCTGCACAGGATAGGCAGGACGGGCAGGGCAAAAAAAGAAGGGGAAGCCTTTACGCTGCTCACATTCCAGGAGAGCGTTAAAATGGACGAAATTATACGCTACATGGGTTCAAGCCCCGAAAAACTGCATTTTGATGATTTTGGCATTTTGCTAAAAGAAGACGGCGAACCGTTCTTTAAAAGCATTTAAAGCAGGAATGTGCAATGAAAGCACACGAATAAGCGGGGAATCTGACTTAGCAAAGTATTGTTTAAAGATTTCCAGCGGGCGGAGCAGTATAATCGTAAAAGTTCATAGCGCTGCGGCGCGTTGCAAAGAAATGCGCAAAGTGCAGACAAAGCAAGGGGGATTCAGGGCAAGGTCCCATGAGCGTAATCGCGAAAAGCCTACATTGCTAAGCTCGCGGAGCATTGAAAAGCTGTGCATTCGCTACATTTTTGGCTTGATATAGCAAAACTCCCAAGCAAAAAGACGCACGACAAAGCGCATAAAGACATTTTTGACAGCTTAGGCCTTGCAAGGCGATGCATTCATTTTATCCTTTTTCCGAAAATTCAAACGATTAAGCAAATAGCTTTACTGAAGGCCTGCAGATAATTGCTGGCTCTTTAAAACCCCCGAATAAACGGGGGTTTTAAATATAGAATTATATATAAAATATTTAAAGAGATTCGGCAAAGGTGGAGAAAAAGTCCGGACAGTTAAAGCTTCCGCATGCGTAAAAGCTGTCGTCCTCAGCGTAAAGCTGAAGCACTATGCCGTTGCTAAATTCTATTAACAGCTTTTGCTGCTTGCTTGCGGCGGAGGAACCTAAATAATCGGCTCGCTTAAGCATACCCATAAGCATGCTTATTTTACTTTCGTCATTAATCGTACCTACGCCTGAAAGACGCATTGCAACGGGCTTAACGCTGCCTAAGGTAGACATTATGTTTTCGCTCCCAACAAGCGCATGGCCGCTAAACGATACGCGCTGAAACACCCTTAGGCTGCCGTTTACATTGGCTGCGGCAACGGCGCCGTCCATTCCGGAAACGGCGTATATATCGCTGCCTTCATCAGCTATATTGCTTATTATTTGGGCATTTGCGTTGTAAAGGGCGGGTTCATCGGTAAAGGTATCCACAGCGCCTATTTTTCTGCCGAGCATATTTTCAGGGACTTCGGTAGGATTTTTCAAAAGACGGTAGTACCTGCCTTCAGCAGCAACAAGGGGGAAGTTAGCGCCGCTGCCTCCTTCCCATATGCCTATATTTTGAGAAGGTTTGCCATCGGACAAGCTTATGCTGCCGCGCGGCACGGAGAGCGCCGCCATGCGCGGATGGTCTTTCCCGCCTGCTGCAACGGTCTGTATCTGCCGCGGGTCTTTTGAAAAATTGTTGTGAAGCGCAAAGCCTGCGAATAATACAACGGCTAAAGAGCAGGCTAAAGCCACTGCGCGCTTTGCGTTCCATCTTATTTTGCGTTCTTCTCTTTGTTCCGCCTTTGCGACAATTTTGGCCCACGAAAAGGAATCCGGCTCTAATTCGTCAAGCATTTCATCTGCGATTTCCGGTAGATTTTCTAAGTTTTTCATGCGCCATCACCTCTTTCTAATATTTTTCTTAATTTTTCCCTTCCTCTTGACAGCCTGCTTGCTATTGTGCCGGAAGTGGAATTAAGTATTTTAGCAATTTCATCTATGCTGTAGTTTTGATAGTAGTATAAAAGCAGTGTTTCTTTAAGCGCGGGGCTTAGCGAATGCAGGGCATGCATAAGAGCTGCTTTATCCGCAAGGTCTTCCACTTCGCTGTTTTCATCAGGGAAAAACATAAGCTTGTCCGAAGCGGAAAACACTCTTTTGGTCCAGCTGCTGCGCCATATGTCCCTGCACAGGTTGAGCGCCACCGAAAGAAGCCAGGCCTTTTCTTTGCCGGGTTCAAGCGGCGGTTTATTTGTAAGCAGACGCACAAAAACTTCCTGCATAACGTCTTCCGCCTGCTGCACATCGCCGAGATAAAAATAACTGACGCGCAGAATATCTTTTGAGTATGCAATATAAAGCGATTCAGCTATCTCATTATAATCTTCCTGCGATGACTTGCCCACCTGCTCCCAAACTCCTTTCAACTATTAAACGGAACAGGAGCTGAATTCCTTGCATCGGAAAATAATTTATTTTTAGCTTTATGCACAAACTTTTCTTTTTTTACTTTTACGCGCTTGTGTTCGCCCTTGGATATTAGCCCGGTTTCGTCGTAGGCTTCCACAAGGAATGTAAATTCTCTTTGGTTTTCCGATATGCTTATAAGTTTGCTGAAAGCAAACGCCTTTAGGCCTTCTGGCGTAGGCGCGATGTGCGAAATCGAAAGAAATGTTCCAACCGTGGTTTCATCCGGCGCTAAAAGCGGAACAATGCTTTGCGAAGCCGCTTTTTCCATAACGGCCGCAACAGAAGGAGTTGCTAATACTTCCGTATCGCCCGAACCCACTGCCGCCGCAAGATTTTCTTTTTTAACTGTAATTTCCGCTGAGCCGATTAAATTTTCCATAATAAATCCTCCGCTTTAATTTTACCTTAGTTTATCCTATTGCGCAAGCGTGAATATTGCTTGAAGGCGTTCGCAATGGTATAATAACTAAGGCTTTTTTGCCAAAGGAGAAGTTCATGTTTAAAAAAATCAAGAAGATGTTTGGCTTAGGTGAAAACGCTGCACTTGCGCCATTAGAA
>JBMNUE010000098.1:0-7421 GCA_050946095.1 Christensenellales bacterium | reverse complement strand
AAACCTGCTGCTATATGGTTTTCAATATATCGCGCGGGGGAAAGTAAACTTCTATGCTTTCGGGGTCGGGCGCTTTTTCGCCTTCTTTTTTTAGCGCTTCGCATATAAGAGGGATTCTGTCTTTAATGCCTTTTATAAAAAATCTTTCTTTTATTGCTATGCGGCGGCGCAGGCAGAAAAGCTTGTACTGCAAGGCTATGCCTGAAGCGGAGCCTAAGCCCGTATGCGTGTCCTCCATTTCAGGCGTCATGGAGAACTTGTGTATATCATCCGCTATGGATTTTCTAAGCACTTCCACATCCTTTTCGTTTGCGTTTTTAATAAGCCACTCCGCCTTAGCGTCGCTGTCTGGCAGTGTAAGCGTGCGCTCCTGGCGCAGTCTGCTTGCCGCATCGCTGTCGTCCTCGCTTAGGCCCATAACGCCGGTTAAAACCAGCATGGCGTCGGCAAACTGCGCGCGGTCGTTTATCCTGTCCGAAGCGAGCAGGTCGTATGCATCTATCAAGGGCAAAACATGTTCAAAATCCCCCTGCATGGCTGCGCCGTTTGGATACATAGTTATGGGAAGTGTTTCAAAGCCGTGCCGCTGTTTATATTTATAGCTTTTAGAATCCGGCTTATCGAACACATATACATATTCATCGGTATATACGCGCGTTTCCCGGCCGGACAGCAGCACACCGTACATAGGCTTTCTTTCGGCGGTATCGTCGCAGACAACAAATGCGTTTTTGGGGTCTAAAGACACTATATGCAGCTTATCGGTATAGAAGCATAAAGAAAGCCCTAAGCCGTAAACGCTCTGCGCTATCGCTAAGGACATATTAAGCGACGGGTCGGAGCAGTTTTTTTGAAACGCGATGAGCTTGCTTAAGGCTGTTTCATCGCAGTTTCCTTTGTACCTGGGTTCGTCGCTCAGCATAAAACCGGCGCTTACTTCAGCTATGTATTTTGGAAAACCGTGCGGCAGCCTTGCATTAGGCAGCGCACCGCGCCTTGCGCGGCTTAAAATATCGTGCCTGCCTTCGTAGTAATTCCAGAGCTTAAAAAGCCTTTTGCGCGCTAAAGAAAATTTTTCGAGCGATTCGTCTATGGCCTGCGAAAAGTTCAAGTTTTTGTTTACCGTAATCATATATAACCTCCTTGCCTTTGATGATAAAACATATTTTTAGACAAAGGGCGACATTGTACCCTTACAATAGATGTGAGACTGAAAGGCAAGAAAGAAGCGATTAAGTCTGGTAAAATAATTAAAGTTAAAATATTTAAAAGAAAGGACTCAATCGCCATGGAAAGTATAACACATAATAAAAGGTATTTGCCGCATGAATTAAAAACACGAGTTCATTCGGTGGAACATATTTTTAGACAAAGGGCGACATATGCTTGAGATAATTAAAAAGATATGTATAATATAAAATGGTTTTGGCAAGGCTCTAAAGATACTTTGCCTTAAACCTATTGCTATAATAAATACTTAAGGGAGGACTTATTTTGAAAAACGCATGCTTTGAGTTCAAAACGCAGGGCGCGCCAGTAAGCTGCGAGCGCTACGGTAACGGCCACATAAACGAGACCTATCTTGTAATAACGGATAGGGGCGTTTGGTACATACTTCAAAAAATAAACCACAATGTCTTTAAAGATGTCGAAGGGCTTATGAAAAACATATCGTCCGTTACAGAATACCTGTATGCTAAAACGCCCGACCCAAGGCGCGTGCTTACCATAGTAGAGCCAAAGCAGGGCGGCAAATATCTTAAAGACGAAGAAGGCTATTGGCGCATGTATGTTTTTGTTACAGACAGCGTCTGTCTTGAAAGGCCGGAAAGCCCTAAGGACTTTTTTTCAAGCGCGGTGGCTTTTGGCGCTTTCCAAAACCAGCTTTCAAACTTCGATGCTTCTTCCCTTAATGAAACAATAAAGAACTTCCATAACACGCCGTGGCGCTTCTCCAACCTTAAAAAAGCCATAGCCGAAGATAAAATGGGCAGGGCCAAAAACTGCCAAAGGGAGATAGACTTTTGTCTGGAGCGCGAAAATATGTGCTCCTATATGACGGACCTGCTTAAAAATGGAGACATCAACCTGCGCGTCACCCATAACGACACAAAGCTTAATAATGTAATGCTGGACGCCAAGACCCACGAACCGCTGTGCGTTATAGACCTTGATACTGTTATGCCGGGCCTTGCCGCAAACGACTTTGGCGATTCCATACGCTTTGGCGCATCAACCGCCGCAGAAGACGAAACAGACTTGGACAAGGTTAACATGTCCCTGGAGCTTTTTGAAAGCTACACAGAAGGCTTCCTTAAGGAGTGCAAAAACGCTCTAAACCAAACAGAGCTTAATACGCTTCCCATGGGCGCCCTGCTTATGACGCACGAATGCGGCATGCGCTTTTTGACGGACTATCTTGAAGGCGACACCTATTTTAGAATACACCGCGAAGACCACAACCTTATACGCTGCCGCACGCAGTTTAAACTGGTTAAAGACACGGAGCAAAAAATGAGCGACATGCAGAAGATAGCGGAAAAGTATTCGTAAGCCTTAGCTTGTACAAAAAACAAAGCCTTGATTTGGCTTTGTTTTTTGTATTGCGGATATAATTCTATATGGAGCGGTTTTTATTTTTTTGCTGATTCCTTATCCCAGCGCACCCAGCGGGTATTTGTTATTAGATCCATATCGTAAACGGTAAGGTGGTAGTTTTCCAAGTCGAAGTAGTATACATAGTTATCGCGGTGGTAGACTTGTGCGCTGCCTGTTGTTTTTTCTACCGGAACATCTAAAAGCGATACCATGCATCCTCCTTCAGGCGGCACAACTTTGCTTATCTTAAAGGTTTTTTCTATATATTCTTCGTAGGGTTTATAATAATCAGGGTTTTTTGAGGAATGTATCATAAGCGGTTTTTCAAGGTAAGGCACAAGCTCTTCAGGAACATTCTCTTCGTTATAAGCAAAATCCCTAAGAGTGCCCACAAACATCATTATATGGCGGCCGCCTTTATATCTTATTACAAACAAATCGCCGACCTGCGCCTTTTTTGCTATTTCGTCATAGCTTAAATCATCAAAATCCAGATAATAATCCCGCATATCGTAGTAATGGCTCAGCATGAAGCTAAGCGAAGGATGCTTTTCCTTGCCGGTTTTTTGAAGCACCCACCTTGTAAAACCTGAGCAGTCGAAGCCGCACATATAGAACCTGTCTTTTTTATAGTATGTGGAGCTGTCCCAGGGAGTTCTTATATGTCCAAGCAATTTTTCGTCGCCTCCGCCCCAAAAGTACGGCACGCCAAGCTCCATAAGCGGCTCTATTTCGCTGCCTGTTATTTCATTATATCTTTCGAGAAAAGGATTTCCTTTTTCAAGGCAGGATAAGGCATAGTCGAGCTCAGGAGCTTTTTCAACCAGAGCAAAGCTGCCTGCAGTTATGAATGTTGCTAAAACAAGTATTGCCACAAAAAATTTTTTCATATTACCCTCCAAAGAAATTAGACTTAAATATTTAGAAGATTATTATATATACGTGTTCATTGTAGCATGAATAAACTGATTTAGCAATAGTTAAAGCATCGGTTTTTATGCGCCGGATTGTGTAATACAGCAATAAAACATTTCCTACTTTTCCCAGCGTATCCAGCGGTGGCTTAGTGTATTATCCATATCGTATATCGTAAGCGCGTAGCCGCCTAAATTAAAATAATATGAATAGCTGTCGATGTCGTAGCGCTTGGCGCGGCTTGTAGCTTCGGATACAGGCACGCCCAAAAGGGACACCATGCATCCGCCGTCAGGCGGTATAACCTTGGTTATTTTATATGTATTTTCTATATGTTTTTTATACGGAGCGTAATAAAAGGCGTTTGAAGAGCTGTGCATAATAAGCGGCCAGCGAAGGTACGGGGAAAGCGCCTTTGGAACGGTAGACTTGATGTAGCCAAAATCTCTCAAAGTGCCTATATACATCATCACATGGCGGCCGCCAGCGTAGCTTGCCGCGAGAAGGTCGCCTATTTTTAGGTGCTGTTCTAATTCCTGATAGCTGCAATCGTCAAAATTTAAATATTTATCTTTCATAAGATAAGTATTTGAAAGCATTTCGCTTATGGGCGGGTGCTTGCCGCGGCCCGCGCTTTTAAGCACCCACTGCGTAAAGCCTGCGCAGTCGAAGCCGTACATATAATAGCTGCCTATTTTATAGTATTTTGAGTCCTGCCAAGGGGAACGCACATGGCCAAGCTGGTTTATGTCGCGCCCGCCCCAAAAGTACGGAACGCCAAGCTCCATAAGCGGTTCTATTTCGCTGCCCGTTATTTTATTGTATCTTTCAAGAAAAGGATTGCCTTTTTCAAGACAGGATAGAGCATAGTCTAATTCAGGGCATTTTTGAACGAGAGCCATAGAGCTTGCGCAAACTATAATCGCTAAAAACAGCGTAAGAGCAAATACCTTTTTCATTTAGCATCCTCCGTCAAAAATATTTTACGATCTGCGTGCGGCTTTGCATTGTTAAATCCGCTGCGCGGCTTATATGCGGCATTGCGGAATTTAATTCTGTATAATCCTATCGCAAGTAACATAGCATATTTATATTTTCGTGTAAACGGATGCAATGTAAATTTTTGCAAAAGAGTGATGCCTGTAAATAAAAAAGCCTGCGGGAAAATCTCCCGCAGGCTTTATGGCTGCTGAAGTTTTTAGCCTTCCTGCATGGCTTTTTTGTGTTTTTTGTGTTCGCCTATGTTTAGCACGGCGTTTAATATGATGCCGAATATAGCAGCGCCCGCAACGGCAGGCACCTGAACCCCCAGGAAGTTTATGTTGCCGCCGAAGCCGTAGTTTATGCCAAGGCCGAGAGTTAATATGCTGGCTATTACCGCTATGTTTTTGGAGTCGAACATGCTTACTTTTTTGTCTATAAGTATCGCTATGCCCTGTGCGGCAATGGCGCCGAAAAGGTATATTTCAAGCCCGCCTATTACAGCTTGCGGTATGCCGTAGATTATGCGAATAAGGGGCGTGAAGCAGCTTATAAGCATTGCGAGTATGCCCGCCCATGTCATAACGCTTACTGAAAAAACCTTGGTGATTGCCATGGTGGATATGTTTTCGCCGTAGTTTGTGCCGGCGGGGCCTCCTATAACGCCTGAAATCATGTCGCAAAGCCCGTCGCCTATGAGGTTGCGGTCGAGCATTTCAGACAGCTTGTATTCCTTTTTGCCTTTTTTCTTGGCAAGGTCGTTTACATAGGTGTCAAGCTGGTACATATGAGCGGTGGATTCAGGTATTGTGGCTATAGCTATAGGCATAATAGCCGCAACGCTCATCCAGTTTGCCTTGGGCAGGCTGAAAGCCGGCAGCGCAAAGAACGAGCCGTCGCCTAATTTCCAGGTTGAAGCCGCAAGGGCGCCTTCAGGCATGGCCCTAAAGAAGCTGCCGCCTCCAAGCAGCATTACAACAAACGCTACCAAGCAGCCTGTAAGGGCGCCAAGCAGCAGGGGAAGCTGCCCCAACACGCCTTTAAGGTATTTAGAGTAAAGCACGGTGGATATAAGAGTCGCAAAGGATATAAGCCATACCCAGCCTGTTTGGCCGGGGAGCATGTTGCCAGCTGCGTCCATCATGGGCGCGGCGTCGCGCACGGCGTTTCCTGCGAGCGTTAAGCCTATAACCATAGCTACTGAGCCTGTTACAGTGGGGGGGAGAATTTTTTCTACTTTTTCCATGCCGCCTAAGCGCACGAGGAAACCGGCTGCTACTGATATAAGGCCTGAAAGCACTATTCCAAACTGCGCTTTGGAAATAAGCTCTGTCGGCAGTATGAATGTGCCGGGCGCTCCCATGGCGCCGCCTTCAGCTACCACCATTGAAGCTATGGCGGTTAAGTAAGCAAAGCTTGAACCGTAGTACATGGGTATTTTGCCGCCCGTGATGAACACAAAGCATACAGTTGCAAGGCCGCTTGCGAAAATGGTGGTGGATACGTGGAAGCCCGTTATAAGCGCTACCGTAACCGTTGCAGGGAACATTACTATTACCTGCTGGAGCGCATAAAGAAAAAGCCTTACAAATGTAGGCTTTTCATCAGGCAAGTATCCAATATCAAATTGTGAGTCTTTTTTGGGTATAAAACCCTGTTTTACTTGTGACATAAAAACCTCCTCCTCCTCATAAAAAAGCCACCTTATCTTGCAGGGATTCCTGCAGGCGACTGTTTTTGTAGTCGCCGCATGCTACCATATAAATAAAGGCTTGTCAAATTTTTTTGAAAATTTTTTACGTACGTTTGCTGCAGTCTTTGAAAAATAGTTCGTATTTTTTGAGATATACAACTGTTTGACGAATTAAAAAATCCGCTTATAGTGCAGTTGAACAGAGGTGATATTTGCTGCTTGCTGTGCTTAACAGCTGCGGCTGCTGCGCGGGGCTTATTATAAACAACAGGGACAGTATAAGCGTTATGCATATGCTGGGCGCAAACAAAAAAATGCTTGTTTCAAGCTTTGTTTTCGCTTATACCTCTTTTCATAGGGGAGATCGCCTGCAATATGCTTCTTACAAATAATCTTAAAGCCTTTACCAATACGGCTGTAGTCGATATTGATGCCTTAACAAACTTTATTATATTTATTTTGTTTGTAGCAAGTGTAAACATACTGTTCCAGTCATATATAAGGTTTGGCTGCTGAATTTTTTTGAGCGGAGGTTCTGAACGTTTTTTTGCAAAAAATGCGGCTTTTTATAAAAATTTCGATAAGACCAGGCTGTCGGCAAAGTTTCCAATGACATTTGCCGTGTATCCTTTTGCTTGGAGGTTTAGCCCCTTTCAAGCCAAAAATGCAAGGAATGCACAGCTTTTAATGCCCCGCGGCAAAAGCCCCGAAGCTTTTCGCGGCTACACTCATGGGGCTTAGCCCCTGAGCCTCTAATTTGTCCGCACTTTGCAAGACTTTATTTATTTCAAAATCACCGCCTGCTTTAAAAACATATCCGCATTTAATGCGTAGCGCAGGGCGTCTATTGTGTGGTCGCCTGCATTTGCTTTTATACGGTCGCTATCTGTGTAGCGAAAGCCTGCTATTTCTTTTGGAAAGCTGCTTAAGGAACTGTCCGCAACAATGGTGTGCTGCCGCAGCCACTGTATGGAGTAGCGCACGGCGTCTTTAGGCTTTTTAACGGGGCAGGCTCTTATGCCTAAGCGCCTTAGCTCCGCAATGCTTTTAGGCTCTGCGCTGTCGCAAAATACGTTTAAACCGGGAGCAAAGATTCGCAGCTTTTCTGCTAAACGGTCGTTGGTGTAAGAATATAATACGGTTTCTTTTAATACATATATAAGCTTGTTCTTTTTGTCATAGCTTACAAGCAGGGCGCAGGAAGGGTCTTTTGAAAAGCCGAAATCAAGCCCGC
>JBMNUE010000097.1:0-7524 GCA_050946095.1 Christensenellales bacterium | reverse complement strand
TATTTTGCGCACTTCGGACTTTGTTAATTCGCCCACCGGAAAAACGGACTTTTTTATCTGCTCGCGCTTTATCATGTAAAGAAAATAGCTTTGGTCTTTATTAGGATCCAATCCCTTTAAAAGCGTATCGTTTGTGCCTTTGCGCACAAAATGCCCCGTGGCTATATTTTCAGCGCCAGACTGCATGGCATAGTCTAAGAAAGCTTTGAACTTTATTTCTCTATTGCAAAGAACATCGGGGTTAGGCGTATAGCCTTTTTTATAGGCTTCAATAAACACAGAAAAAACGCGCTCGTAATATTCTTTTGAAAAATTTACGCTGTAATAAGGTATATCGAGTTTATCGCATATGCTGCGCACATCGCGCCAGTCTTCTTCTGCGGTGCATATGCCTTCATCGTTGTCTTCCTCCCAGTTCTTCATAAAAACGCCGGTAACAGAGTGCCCAGCGCGTTTTAAAAGATAGGCGGCCACGGAAGAATCCACGCCGCCTGACATACCTACTATAACCCGCATATTTCTTTTTCTTTCTTTATGATTCTATCAGAAACTATATTGTATATTTCATCCGCTATTAAGTTGAGATCTTTTGAAGCATCTACGCGCAAAATACGCTCCGGGTTTTCCCTAATTAGATTTTCAAAAGCTTCCTCCACTCTTTTTCTAAAATCAGGAGAATATTCTTCTATTCTGTCTGTTTCGCTTGCTTTAAACCTGCGCTCAAACGCTGCTTCGTAAGGAAGATCCAAATATATAGTGGTGTCCGGCATATTTCCGTCAACAGCATAGGAATTCAGCTGTTTTATATTTTCTTCGCCTATTAAATGGCCGCCGCCCTGATATGCAACGCTTGAATCCACAAAACGGTCTGTAACTACCGTTTTGCCCGATTTTATTGCAGGCTCTATTTTTTCCTTTACATGCTGGGCCCTTGCCGCTGCAAACAGATAGCTTTCCGTTATTGGGAACATGGCGCCGTTTTCTTTATCCAATATTATATTGCGTATTTTTTCAGAAATCGGAGTGCCGCCCGGTTCGCGCGTTGAAAGCACATCAAAGCCTAAGTCCGCAAGCCTTTTGGAAAGAAGCTTGTGCTGGGTTGTCTTGCCGCAGCCGTCGTTTCCTTCTATGGAAATAAAGTATCCAGGCAGAGCTTGCTTTTCTATGCCGAGCAGCTCGTACAAGCTGTCTACATCTTCTGCAATAAAGTCCGCGCCGTATTCTTTAAACTCCTCCATGCTGCCATAGCCGTATTTTACGGCAATTACAGGAATGCCGTACTCCTTAGCACCCAATATATCTGTATAGCGGTCGCCTATCATAACGGCATCTTTTTCGCCGCGCAGGGCTGCGTTTATGGCGTCTTTCTTTTGGCTGTAATGGTTGTTCTCATCGGGGCCTATTACTTCGTCAAAAAAATGCTCAAGCTTAAAATGCTTAATTACATCGTTTGCTATGCCTTTTGGTTTCCCGGTAGCAACGGCAAGGTAGGCGCCCTGTTTTTTAAGCTCAATAAGCAGAGAGCGCAAGCCTTGGTACACAGAGCTTTCTTTAAAATACTCTGTGTTGTATTTTTCTCTGTAATATTTAGTGCCAAGCACCGCCTGCTCATGGCTTAAGTTCATATATTGCCTGAACGATACAACAAGCGGAGGACCTAAAAATTTTTTAAGCGTGCTGTTGTCAGGCTCTTCTACGCCAAGCCTTCCCAAGGCGTAGCGCACGCCATGCAGTATCCCTCTCGCGGAATCGGTAATGGTACCGTCTAAGTCGAATACAACCGCTTTATACTTCATCTGTTTTCCTCTGTATCAGGTCTGTAATTTTCTTCAATAAAACCATCTATAAATTTGATAACGTTTTCCTCGTTGTTGTTTGCATACAGCACAGATAAATACATATTTTCGCTAAAGGCATTAAGCTCCTCTGAAATAGGAATATTTTTAAGCGGTATGCCGTACAAATGCAGTTCTGATTTTTTTACTTCTTTGCCGTCTATATCTTCCGTATATTGATAGCTTATGTAGCCGTTTCTAAGATCTATGCCTTTTGCATCTATTTGCCCGTTTTCAACAAAGCCTTCCAAAGGCAGAAAAACTCCCTGCGGCGCATAGCGCTTAAATGTATCCCCGTCTATCATATATATATCGCCCTGTCCCGCCATCATATATGTCATTATCTGCATAGACGAATAATAGTCATAATCCGTATTTGTAAAAAGTATAACGCTTTCGACAGTTTCCATATCGGGGACATATTTTTTCCAAATGGGTTCAAACAGGGCATTTAATTCGTCCTGAGAAATAGGCAGCCCCTGAACATATATATCTATGCGCTTGTCTTCCGGCGGGCGGTACATAGTCTGCACATAGTACATGTTCCACACAAACACGGAAAGCACCGCAGCGAGAACATACTTCCACCAGTTATATGAAAAGTGGTCTTTTATTACGGCTTTGTTTACAGTAGTAGAAAGCTTCATTGGGTTTTAGTCTAAAGGCTTCATGGTTGGGAAAAGCAGCACATCGCGTATGGATTCGCTGTCTGTAAGCAGCATAATCATGCGGTCTATCCCTATGCCAAGACCGCCTGTCGGCGGCATGCCGTATTCAAGCGCGTTTAAAAAGTCTTCGTCCACTTTTGCAGTGGTATTTCCAAGCAGCTTGCGCATCTTTACTTGGTTTTCAAAGCGCTCGCGCTGATCTATCGGATCGTTAAGTTCAGAAAACGCATTTCCGCCCTCATTTTTGCATATGAAAAATTCAAAGCGCTCTGTCATTGAAGGGTTATCGCTATGCCGCTTTGCAAGCGGAGAAATTTCAACAGGATAATCTGTAATGAATATAGGCTGCACAAGGGAATCTTCAACATATTCATCAAAAAGCTTTTCAAGGCAATGTCCTTTTGTGTCGCCTTTTTCTGTTTTGATGTTAAGCTTTTTAAGCGCCGCCCTTGCCTCATCATCGCTTTCCCAGGAATAGTAGTCTATACCGCATTTTTGTTCTACGGCTTCTGCCATTGTAATCCTCGGCCACGGCGCCTTGAGCCTGATTATTTCGCCCTGATAAGGCACATCCGTTGTTCCCAAAACCTTAAGCGCCACATATTCGTACATCTCTTCTGTAATTCGCATCATCTCGTTATAATCAACATAGGATTGATACAGCTCTATAGATGTAAACTCCGGGTTATGGTAACGGTCCATGCCTTCGTTTCTAAATATTCTGCCTATTTCATACACTTTTTCCATGCCGCCCACTATAAGGCGCTTTAAGTATAGTTCTGTTTCTATGCGAAGGTACATAGGTATGTCGAGCGTGTTGTGGTGTGTAACAAAAGGCCTTGCGGCAGAACCCGTTTCCAAGGTATGGAGTATTGGCGTATCCACTTCCAAAAAGCCGCGGTTGTCCAAAAACTCGCGTATTGCGTTTATTATTTTGCCGCGCTTAACGAATGTATCCTTAACTTCCGGGTTAACTATCATGTCAAGATAGCGCTGGCGGTAGCGCAGATCCATATCCTGAAGGCCGTGGAATTTTTCAGGCAGCGGCTTTAAGCACTTAGTTAAAAGCACTATTTTTGTTACATGCAGAGTAACTTCTTCTGTTTTGGTTTTAAACACAGTGCCTTCAACGCCTAAAATATCGCCCAAGTCGTAAGACTTGAATACTTTATAGTTTTCAGAGCCTATATCGTCGCGCCTTACATAAATCTGCATAAGGCCTTTGCCGTCCTGCAAATGCGCAAACGAAGCCTTGCCCATAACGCGCCTGCTCATCATGCGGCCCGCTAAAGACACGGATTTGCCTTCAAGCTCAGCATAATCCCTTATGATGTCATCGCTATCCATCGTTTTATCAAAGGATGTGATTGCATAGGGGCTGTTGCCTGAAGAGATTAGCTCCTCAAGCTTTTCTCTTCTTATTGTTTCCTGTTCTGACAAGCTTGGCCGGTTTTGTTGCATATTACTCTCCTATTGCCTTGAAATTTTAAGTATTTTGTACTTGTTTATACCGCCTGGGGTGTGTACTGTAACCGTTTCGTTCTTTTTGTGGCCGAGCAGGGCAGCGCCTATCGGGGATTCGTTTGAAATTCTGCCGTTCATAGGGTCGCTTTCCCTGGCGCCTACTATATTCAGCTCAAGTTCTTCTTTAAATTCTTCGTCATATACCGTTACGCTTGTTCCAACGCTTACTCTGTCTGTCTTTATATCCTTGTCGTCTATTACAACAGCTGTGCGTATGGAATTTTCAAGGTCCTGAATTTGGGCTTCAAGCTTTGACTGCTCGTTTTTTGCTTCGTCGTATTCAGCGTTTTCGCTTAAATCGCCAAAGCCGCGCGCAATTTGAATTTGCTCCGCAATCTCCGGACGGCGTACATTTATAAGATAATCAAGTTGTTCTTCAAGTTTTTTTAAGCCTTCAGCGGATATTACATTTTGCTGTTCGCTTTCTTTTTTCTTTGCCATTTTGACACCTCGGATTAAAAAATCACGCCCTTATGGACGCTTTGCCGTAAAAACACAGCATTGTGATTATACGATAATAGTTAAGCTATTGCAAGGCTTGTTAATGCTATCGTAAAATTAAGAAAATATGCAAAATATCGACAAAATGTCTCAGGATACTTTGTTAAAGAGCATTTTCGCTTGAGCTTGCGGACGGCAAAATGTATGGAACGCATTGCAGTTTAAAGTCCCTAAACCACCGCATATGCAGCTGTCTTCGATTGAAGTTATGGCAAAAATCCCATAACACTAATTTGTTTACAGACTGAATATGTTTTTAAGGTTTAAAGCAGCATCATAAAGAGCGTTTTTGCTGTAACCCTTAGCAGCAAGGCTGTTTATGGCTTCTTTGCGGTTTTGATCGTTTTTAAGCATTTCGTCTACGAGCAGCGCTTCTAAGCTTAAGTTTCCTTCGCTGTCTTCCTGCTGTTTTAGCTCTTTAAAGTTTAAAAGCAGCACATATTCTCCCTTTTCCGCCTTGCTATCTAAAAGCAGTTCTTTAAGAATAGATTCAGCGCTCCCATAAAAACTTTTTTCAAACAGCTTAGTTATGTCTGAAAACACCGCGCATTCAAAATGCGGGTATATTTCTTTTATAATTTCAAGCAGGTTTTTTATTCTATACGGGGATTCATAGAATATCGCCGTATGGTTTCTGTTTGGAATATCTTTTAAAAAGCGCACAATTTCATTTTTTTTGCGCGGCGGAAAACCGTAAAAGGCAAACTCTGTATTGGCAAACCCGGACATGCTGACAGATGCCGTCACAGCGCTGGCTCCGGGTACAGAATAAACAGGCACATTGTTTTTGATAGCATATTTAACAAGCACAGCGCCGGGGTCTGACACCGCCGGTGTTCCTGCATCACTAACAAGAGCTACAGTTAGATCTTGTTTAAGCATAGCGTTTATTAGCTCTTCTCCCCTGCTTTGCTCGTTAAACTTATGGTAGCTTACAAGCTTGGTATGTATATCGTAGTGGTTAAGCAGTTTCTGCGTCTGCCTGGTATCTTCCGCAGCAATTATATCCGCCTTTTTAAGCGTTTCAATGGCGCGAAAGGATATATCGCCCAAGTTCCCTATAGGCGTAGCCACAACATATAATGCGCTCATATTTTTTCCGCCACACGCAGTTTGGCGCTCCTTGAACGGGGATTCATTTCCTGCTCTTTTTCTTGAGGTGTAATCACTTTAGAAAAAACAAGCTTTGCCACGGGCTTTTTCCCGCATACGCATATAGGCGCGTTAGGCGGGCAGGTGCACGGGTTTTTCATTTTCTGAAAGGCCTTTTTTACTAAGCGATCTTCTATCGAATGAAAAGTTATAACGCAGAGCCTGCCGCCAGGCAGAGTTATAGACATAATATCGTTAAGCGCTTTTTCAAGGTTATCAAGCTCCCCGTTTATTTTTATGCGTATAGCTTGAAAGGTTCTTTTTGCAGGGTGGCCGTCTATTTGTCTTCTAACGGCCTTTGGTATGGCGGCATCTACACAGCGCACAAGGTCCTGCGTTGTTTTTAAAGGCGAAACCTTTCTCTGTTCAACAATTTTTTGTGCAATGCGCTTTGCCCAGCGTTCATCGCTGTAAGAAAATATGGTCTGCGCTATGTCGCTTTCGTCCGCCCTGTTTAGATATTCAGCCGCCGTAATGCCGCAGGACACATCCATACGCATATCAAGCGGGGCGTCTTCATGGTAGCTGAATCCCCTTTCTGCGGTATCCAGCTGGTAAGAAGAAACACCCAAGTCTACCATGGCGCCGTTAAGCTTAGTGCCTTTTGGCAAAAGTTCAATCACATTATGGAAATTACCGTGTATTGCGGTAAAATTCTCATAATTTTTAAGCCTTTCATTGGCGAAGTTTATCGCGTCCCAGTCCCTGTCTATGCCGTATAAATGCCCCTTATTATTTAGCTTTTGCAAAAGCTTTTCGCTGTGGCCGCCGCCCCCCAATGTGCAGTCTAAATATGTGCCGCCTTCAATTACATTGAGGTATTTAATTACTTCTTCCGGCATTACGGGTATATGCTTAAATTCCTGTTTCATTCTTGAAGCGAATTTAGGCGTTCTTTTAGCGCTTCAAGCATGTCCGAATGCTTCTTAAGCTTTTCATGCTCCGCTTCCACAAGCTGCTTTGGCGCTTTGTTGACAAAGCCTTGGTTGTTCAGCTTGCCTTGGCTGCGCTTTATTTCTCCCTGCGTCTTTTCTATTTCTTTTTTTATTCTGGCGATTTCTTCATTTATATCTACCAAATCGCCAAGCGGCATATATATTTCAGCAGCGGGCGTTACGGCGCTTACGGTTTTTTCTTTTATTTGATTATTTGAGCTTATAACTTTCAGCTCCGACACATTTGCAAGCCTTTCAAAATAATGCGCTGAAGCTTGAAGAGCTTCCTGCCAACCGTCATTGGGCCTTAGCATGAGCCGTGCCTTTCTGCCTGCCTGAACGCGCATCTCTGCCCGCAAATTACGCACAGAGCGGATAATATCCATAACGCCCTGCATTTTTTCCGCCTCTTCTTTAAATACAAGTTCACTCTTGTATTCGGGCCATGCGGATAGCATGCAGGATTCGTTTTCACGCCCCGGCAAAGACGAATACAGGTTTTCCGTAATAAACGGCATGAACGGGTGGAGCAGTTTTATTAAAATGCTTAAAACATACTGCAGAACAGCTCTAACAGCCTTTTTGCGTTCCACATCTTCGCCAAACAGGTCCGACTTTGAAAGCTCTATATACCAATCGCAAAAGTCCGACCAAGCAAAATCGTATATGCGCTGCGCCGCAAGGCCGTGCTCGCAAGAATCCAAAAACTTTGAAACATCGCTCACAGCTTCCATGGCGCGCGTCAGTATCCATTTGTCGGCAAGCTCAAAACTCTTGCCTTTCAAGGTTTCTTCTCCGTCCAGGTTCATAAGCACAAAGCGCGCGGCGTTCCATATTTTGTTTGCAAAGTTCCTTGAAGATTCTATTTTCTCGTCTGAATAGCGTATATCGTTGCCTATTGATACGCCC
>JBMNUE010000096.1:0-7574 GCA_050946095.1 Christensenellales bacterium | reverse complement strand
TTCCATGCCGTACAGCTGGGAAGCGCCGCCCATAAGGAATATGCCTTTCCTTAAAACATCCGCCGAAAGCTCCGGCGGCGCTTTTTCAAGCACGCTTATAATAGTCTGCACTATCATATTGCAGGGTTCCTGCAGCGCTTCGTATATTTTCGAAGCGGATATTTCCGCAGTTTGCGGGAGACCTGTCACAAGGTCGCGGCCCCTTATCATAACTTTTCTGTCTTCTTTTACAGGCAGAGCAGAACCCCAGTCGATTTTTAAATCTTCCGCCATTCTGTCCCCTATAAGCATTTTGTGGTCGTCTTTAATAAACTCCATTATGGCTTCGTCCATTTTAATGCCGCCCGTTTTAATCGAACGCGATGCGACCATGCCGCCTGTTGATATAAGCGCAACTTCCGTGGTGCCGCCGCCTATGTCCACCACCATGCTTCCTTCCGGCTGAAACACTGGAAGCCCGGCGCCAAGGGCTGCGGCAAAAGGCTTTTCGATTAGATGGACGGCATTTTTGCGTGCTCCTGCGCTTATGGCCGCTTCGCGCACCACACGCCTTTCAACGGACGATACATGGCAGGGAATCGAAATAAAAACCTGCGGCTTTACAATATGCGAAGCGCCTATGGCTTTTCTCATAAAATACCTTAATATGGTTTCTGTCATGCGGTATTCCTTAACTGTTCCGTCTTGTAAAGGACGGATCGCCAAATCGCCGCCTGTCGTCCTGCCAAGCAGCGCATGCGCATCTGCGCCTATCGCTTTTAAAGTGCGCCTGGGGCCTGCGGAAACAATAAGCAGCGTCGGCTCGTTTATCAATATCGCTTTTTTACTCACATAGACTAAGGTATTGGAAGTTCCTAAGTCAATCCCCATAGATGGAGCTATAATCGCCATATATTACAATCCATTCTAATATATTCTTAGTAATAGCTGATGTTTTTTAGCATATCCCGCACTAAGCTTGTAGGAAGCCCTATTACATTTGAGTAGCTGCCCTGTATTTCAGAAACAAACATGCCGCCTATGCCCTGCAAAGCATAGCTGCCCGCCTTGTCCATGGGTTCCCCCGTTGAAACATAGGCTTTTATTTCTTCTTCGCTAAGAGATACTATATGCACACGCGTGCTGCAAAGTTCATTAAAAGTTTCCCCCGTTTCAGAAATAAGGCATACTCCGGTATATATATTATGCCATCTGCCGCAAAGGCTTTTTAGCATGTTCACCGCATCGTCTTCGTCCATTGGCTTGCCGATTACATTTCCGTCTATGGAAACCACGGTGTCAGCAGACAGTATAATGCTGCCCGGATTCCTTTTTTGCACAGCCTTAGCTTTTAGAAGCGCATTTTGCATTACCGTTTCTCGCGGAGAGTTCAGTTTAACTTCTTCAGCATACGGTTCTTCTTTTCTAAACGGCACGCCCATGCTTTCTAAAAGTGCATGCCGCCTTGCAGAAGAAGAAGCCAAAATAATTTCTTGCATAAAGCACCTCCCTCCGTACCTGAATAGTATAACACAAATTTTACAAATAGCGAAAAAAATGTGCCGTTTATTTCTATCTTGTTAATTTAATCTTTAATTCCATATACCCTGCATGCATTGTTAAAGGTTAACTCCGCTATGCTTTCCGGCGCGGTTTCCCTAATCCCCGCTAAAGATTCGCATATATGGCGTACATTTGCAGGCTCGTTTCTCTGACCTCGTTTAGGAACGGGGGTTAAATAAGGGCTATCCGTTTCTATTAAAAGCCGGTCCTGCGGTATGTATTTTGCCGCTTCCTGAAGCTTTTTTGCATTTTTAAATGTTACAGACCCGGCAAACGAAATATAAAACCCCATATCGAGATAGGTTTTTGCGCTTTCCACGCTGCCGGAATAGCAGTGCATTATGCCGCCTGAAAGGCGCTGCCTGCGGTTGTTTAGTATTTCAATAGCTGCCCCGTGCGCATCTCTTACGTGCAATATAACAGGTTTGTTTAGCGCATAGGCTAATTCCAGCTGCTCTTCAAAAACCTTTTTTTGGATTTCGCGCGGCGAATTATCGTAATAAAAATCCAAGCCTATTTCGCCTACGGCGACGCATTTTTCATATGAAGCAAGCTCCTTGAGCCGCTCAATATAGCTTGATTCTGCGCTTTCTGCTTCATGCGGATGCACGCCGCAAGCAGAAAACACAAAGGGGTATTTATGACTTAAGGCCTGTATAGCTTCAGACGAAGCTATATCGCTGCCTGCGCAGGTGCAGTACTTTATGCCTGCATCCTGCATTCTTTTAATAACTTCCTGCCTATCTGAATCGAATTTTGCATCTTCAAGATGGCAATGGCTGTCAAAAAGCAGCATCAGCTTATCACAGAGCCACCAGGCATATCGCTAAGCACTGTTAAAGCGGACAATACGCTTTCATCCTCAGAAGCTGCGGACAGTATCATGCCTTTAGACATTATGCCGCGTATTTTGCGCGGTTTTAAGTTTGCGACAATAACGAGTTTTTTCCCAACAAGTTCTTCCGGCTTATAGTGATCCGCAATTCCTGATACAATGGTGCGTGTTTCATCTCCCAAAGAAACTTTAAATTGCAAAAGCTTGTCGCTCTTTGGCACTTTTTTGCATTCCAAAACTTCAGCAATTTTAAGATCTAACTTTTCAAAGTCTTCTATATTAACTGCGGGCTTTTCCTTCTTAGCTTCCGGCTGTTTTTCTGTCGAAAAAAACTTTTCGTTTTCTTTGTCAAGAATTTCAAGCTCTTTTTCAAGATCAAGGCGCGGGAAAAGAGCTTCTTTTTTGTATACGCGGCTTCCCGGTTTTAAGCCGCCAAAATTATTAAGCGATTCCCAGGTCCAAAGAGAAGCATCTTCCGCTCCTATCTGCTCGAATATTTTTTTCGGTGTGTTTGGCATAAACGGCTGAATAAGCACCGCTATAAAGCGAAGCCCCTCCGCCAAAACATATAAAACAGTTCCTAAGCGTTCTTTTTCGTTAGGATCTTTCCCGAGTATCCAGGGTTTGGTTATATCTATATAGCGATTAAGCTCGCCTATAACATGCCATATTTCAGCAAGAGCTTGCGAAAACTGAAGCTTATTCATCTCCTGCTCTATTTTTTTGGGAAGAGACAGTATCTTGTCTATCAAAGCTTTGTCTTCATTTTGATATTCTGAAGCTTTAGGCAAAACTCCGTCAAAATATTTTTCTATCATGGCGCAGCTGCGGCTTAAAAGGTTGCCAAAGTCATTAGCTAAGTCTGAATTAATGCGGTTTATAAGCGATTCGTTGGTATAGTTGCCGTCTGCTCCAAATTGCATTTCGCGCATTAAGTAATAGCGCAGCGCATCAGCGCCGTAGCGTGCAACAATAGGCTGCGGGTACGCGACATTGCCTTTTGACTTGCTCATCTTGTCGTTTCCAAACAACAGCCAGCCGTGGGCAAAAACCTGTTTTGGCAAAGGAAGATCCAGAGCGTGCAAAAGTATAGGCCAGTATATAGTGTGAAAGCGCACTATTTCCTTGCCTACAAGCTGCACATCCGGTGGCCAGAACATGCGCATCAGCTCATCGTTTTTAGTACCATATCCTAAGGCAGACAAGTAGTTTGACAAAGCATCTATCCAAACGTAGACAACATGCCTGTCGTCAAAATCCACCGGCACGCCCCATTTAAACGAGGTCCTGCTTACAGCTAAATCCTGCAGACCCGGGCGTAAAAAGTTGTTTAGCATTTCATTTGCCCTGCTTGCAGGCTGTATAAACTGCGGATGCTTTTCTATATAATCTATCAGCCAGTCCTGGTATTTGCTTGTTTTAAAGAAATAGCTTTCTTCTTCAACAACTTCAGTAGACCTTCCGCAGTCCGGGCACAGAGAGCCTTCAAGCAGCTGTGTTTTTGTCCAAAAGGCTTCGCACTGCTTGCAATACTGGCCTTCATATTTGCCTTTATATATATCGCCCTGTTCATAAAGCCGGCGGAAAATTTTCTGAACTAATTTTACATGGCGTTCATCGGTTGTGCGTATGAAGTCGTCATATTCGATATTCATGAGCTTCCAAAGCTCTTTTGTATCTGCAACTATTATATCGACATACTCCTTGGGCGTTTTTCCGGCTTCGATAGCTTTTTCTTCTATTTTTTGACCGTGCTCATCCGTGCCTGTCAAAAAGAAAGTCTTATACCCTGTAAGTTTTTTAAAACGCGCCATAGTATCAGCTGCGACAGTTGTATAAGTATGCCCTATGTGCATTTTACCGCTCGGGTAATAAATAGGTGTAGTGATGTAAAATGTTTTATCCTTTGGCATAAAAACAAAACCCTCCCTTTCCCAGGGCATATTATACGTTTACATTCATGCAAGGTCAAGTTTGTTGTTTCCTGCAATTGTTGAAATAATCGCAGCATTATTGTATAATTATAGCGTAGTTTAGATGCAAGTGTTTATATATAACAAGGAGGTATATTTTATGAAGCTTATTATAGCAATAGTCCAGGATGAGGATGTTTCCCGCCTTGTTTCTACGCTTATGGACGATGGCTTCAGCGTTACAAAGCTTGCTACCACGGGAGGTTTTCTCAAAGCCGGCAATACTACGCTTTTAATAGGCGTAGAAGAAGAAAAGCAAAAAGCATGTCTTGACATAATAGAAAAAGTATGCAAAAGCCGCAAGCAGATTGCCACATCCCCCATCTCCTTGGGCGGAGCAAGCGGAATGTATTCTACCTATCCCGTAGAGGTTACAGTCGGCGGAGCTACCGTGTTCGTATTAAACATCGAGGAATTTCTTAAGATTTAATCTGAATGCAAACCCTCGCCCCGTTTTTAAGCATAAGCTCTCAGCTAACTAACGCTATACAATCCTTTCAAACGAAGGGATTGCCTCATTCGCTTTTAATATTAGGACAAAATGGCACAGGGAAATACACTCTCGCCCTTCTGCTCGCGAAGATGGTACTGTGCTCTTCCGATACCAAGCCCTGCGGAACATGCAATAACTGCAGCAGGGTTGCTTCTTTTGCTCATCCGTCCTTTATGGCTGTCGGCTTAGATAGGCAGGCAAGCTCCATAAAAATAGACGAAATACGCGAAATAACAGACAGTCTGTCTCGTTACAGCATAGAAGGCGGCAAAAGGGCAGTACTGCTCGTTGATGCCGACCGCATGACGGTTCAGGCTCAAAACGCCTTGCTTAAGTCCCTCGAGGAACCGGATAAACAAACTTATTTTATATTAACTGCAAGCATCAGACAAAATTTACTTCCTACGGTTTTATCGCGCTGTTCTCAACTTGCCATGCCGATGTGGAGCGAAGAACAAATATACAATTTTTTAGTCAAAAAAAACATTAAAGATGCGAAAAATATAGCTGCGCTAAGCGAAGGCTCTATTGGCAAAGCTTTGCGCTATTCAAGCGATGAAAGCTTTCATAAGCTTAATGCTTTGGTCGATAAAACAATATCTAAAGCCAGCAATCTAAGCGAAATCCCCGCTCTGTCGTCGGAATGGAAAGACTTAAAAGATGACGGCGAATTGATAATAAGCCTACTTGAAAGCCGCTGTACGCAGTACCTTAATGAAACAAACGAAAAGAAAAAAATATTGCATTTAAATAGAATGTTCGATAGTCTTATACATGCGCAGAAACTGCTCAAAAGCAATGTTTCTTGGCAAGCTGTTGCAGACTACTTATTATTTCATATATTGGAGGATATAAATTTATGCCGTCAGTAATAGGCGTTCGTTTTAAAAACGCAGGAAAATTATATTATTTTGACCCGGGCGATCTTTGGACAACTGCAGGCGATGCCGTAATAGTTGAAACCGCAAGAGGCATAGAATATGCCGAAGTGGTTACAGGCATTTGCGAAGTGCCGGAAGATAAGCTGCAGACACCTTTAAAAAAGGTTATACGCACCGCTACTGCCGCAGACGCACTGCGCCAGGAAGAAATAAAGCGCAGTGAAGAAGAAGCTTTTGTAATTTGCCGGCAAAAAATAGAAGAACACGGCCTTAAAATGAAGCTTGTCCAAGTGGAATACACCTTTGACGCAAAAAAACTTATTGCATATTTCACCGCAAACGGCAGAGTGGATTTTAGGGCGCTTGTAAAAGATTTAGCAAGTATTTTCCATATACGCATAGAGCTTAGGCAAATAGGCGTGAGAGATGAAGCAAAAATGCTCGGCTCATTAGGACCCTGCGGAAGACCTTTATGCTGTTCAAAATTTCTTGGGGATTTTGAACCCGTTTCCATAAAAATGGCAAAAGAACAAAACCTTTCATTAAATCCCAGCAAGATTTCCGGTGTCTGCGGAAGACTTATGTGCTGCCTCAAGTTTGAAGAAGAGTTCTACGAACAAACGCGCAAAAAAATGCCTAAAATAGGCAAAGAAGTATTAACCCCGGATGGGGAAGGCGTTGTAAAAGATATAAATATACTTAAAGAAACTGTTAATGTTTCAATCAATTTTGAAGACAAAGAAGATTCTTACGAGACGCGTGAATATTCCATTGAAGATATTAAGAAAATACCTTCATCAAAACGGCAAAAGCCATCAAATGGCGACAAAGAAGATAATAATTAATCGGGCTTTAAGCTAATAAATTCTTCCGCTACAAAGCCTTCGACCACATCGGTCCTTACTTTAAGCCATCCATCAGGCAGCTTTTCTATTACAGCTAATTCCTGTCCGTAGAAAAGCTGCATTTTTACTTTTGAAGAAAGACTTGGCTCGGACCGCAGGTTGAGCGTTGAATTTTTGCCTATATTTGATACTACCACTATCTGCTCGCTGTTTTTGGCATTAAGGGGCATAAGCGTGGGGCGGGGAGTAGCGGTAGGCGGAGGCCCCGGTGTTGTTAAAAACTCAACCGGCAAAGTTTCAGAAGGATTTGTATCCGCCAAAACAGTTTTTTTGATTTTTGTCCCGGGATAATAAAAGTCTAGTATTTCTCTATATGTTTTATTGTATTCTTTTGCCATCTGCTCTGCCCCGCGCTGACTCATTCCCACACCGTGCCCAAAGCGCCTTGCTGAAACCTTATAGGCTGCATCTGTTTCTTCAAGGCTTATTATTTCGTTGTCTTTGCTATTTATGGAAATATCCAAGGCCGTTTCTATGTGTTTATAATAAGGTATAAGAACAGTAAATGCTTCGTCCGTACGGCTTGTCTGCCCATAAACAACTGGTTCGTCTGTCGGAACAGGCGTTGACACTACAAAACTCTCATCGGACAAATTGAACAATGAAACTTCTTCATCTTTCCTTTGCAGAACTATCGGTTTTTTTGCAAGAAAATAGGCTTTAATTTTAAAGAAAGTGTTCTTTCCGTTTGTAACCATTTCTAACCCAGTGATTTCATCTATATTTATTTGCTCTTCATCAGCCAAATAGCCCGCTTTTTCTATTTGCAGCAAAGCATACTGTATAATAAGCTGCGAAAGCTTGATGTTTGCATTTTTATCCCATTTTTTAGGAATAATCGCAGTTCTTACAGGGCTGTTAGGGTTTTCTAAGTCGTACTTGTCAGTTTTTGCGGGTAAGTAGTTCTCCGCTTTTTCGCTCCAAACCGCCGCATTTGTCTCCGTC
>JBMNUE010000095.1:0-7583 GCA_050946095.1 Christensenellales bacterium | reverse complement strand
CCTCCTTGTGAATGATTTAGCAACATCCATTGTAGCGGAGTTCCAGTGGCTTGTATATATCTGCCGCTCGTCTAAGTTGCGAACTTTAGTGTACTCTATCGTGAGATAGGCGAATGTAATGAGCATAATATGAGAAGTGAGAAAATAACAAGAAACTGAGATATGGTAGAGTAGAAGAAAAAAATTCTTCTGTATATCATCTGCATGATAAATAGAAAAGAACGGAAAGTTGTCGTTTTATTTATATATAGCTTTCTGGAGGTTCATGAGACATTAAATCCTAGCCTCATGGTATAAAATTATATTGTGCAAAATTATATTGACAAAAAGTCTGATGAGTTATTTTTGTAGCAAGCAAGAACTCTTGCTTTTTGCTATTGGCAAAATAAACACATGGCATTATACGCATTGAAATGGACAAAAAGAGGAAACAAAATCAGATTAGTTTCTCTACCACTCTGTAAATCTCGAAGTAGTAGAAACCTATGTAGGTAATATACGATGATTATTGAACTTAAGCGCCTATTTTAGCCCTTAGCTCAGGCCTCTGCTCCTTAATCGCCTTATGTCCTCTCTATTAAACAACGGAGAAAAACGCCCTTTGCAGAGCGTTTCAAAGTGTTTACAAGGTTCAAGTGTCGTCCAAGTGTCTTTCCTCGGACTTTGTCGACACTCTAAACACATTATTATGTATATTTATTTATAATTGCGCACAGAGAAAACAACAAGCTGAATATCCGCTATTTGGGAACATTCTAGGCAAATAGGATTATATTTTTCGTTGTAGCTTACAAGCTTGACGCTGTTATTTGGCATAGGATAATAGCGCTTTATTAGATAGCCCCCATAAACGTCGCCGTTGTTTATATGGACGAGCGCTGTCTGCCCCGGGCTTGGTAAAACATTTTTAGCCACTATAACGATATCTCCGTCAAAAAGTTGGGGCTCCATGCTATCGCCTTTTACTTCTATTGAAAAATACCTGTCAAAGTCCAAGTACTTGGCAGGGATTTCCACCATTTTTTCTTCTGCAATATCGTCATAGAGGGCGCTGCCTGCAGCTGCTTTTCCAACAGGATGAAGTGGCGTTTTTTCTGTTACAGGCAGGCTTTTTGTAAGATTTTTCTGTAAAGTTTCTGTGTTTAACGATGTACTCAAATCAGAAGAATCTGCGAAGGAAAGCATGGAAAATTTTTCGCGTTCTGAAATAATAGGGATTTCTTGTTTAAAATTAGAAGCGACAGAAACTAGCAACTTTATTTGCGAATCACTAAGTTTTTTACTCTGTTTTATAAATTCTTTAAGTGCTGGCGAAAAACTTTCAGGCTGTTCCTCTGAAAAAGGTCTAAAGAATTCGGACAAGCTAATTCCAATATAATCACAGATTCTGCTTAACGTATCAATAGGAACTCTCTTGCCGTGAATGATACCGCTTATATATGAGCGATGCACACCTATTGCATCTGCCAGGTCTTTTTGCACGATATTATTTTCTTTGATTAGTTCTTTTAGCCTTTTCCCGATGTCGCTATAATCCATACACTCACCTTGCCTGATTAGCTGATAGCTAAAAGGTAGCATAAATAACGTCCAAAAGCAATAATAATAAATAAATCTACTTATAGGTAAATTAGCTGTTGACAAATTATACTTTTAGGTGTATAATTTATGCAAAGATATACCGGAGGCTGAATTTTATGAACATTAAAGCATTGCGTATAAAGAAAGGGATTAAGCAAAAGGACTTAGCTAAAAGCTTGGGCATATCTTCTGCATATTTGTGCGAATTGGAAAACCAGAAAAAAACTAATCCGAATATCAATTTACTGATGCGTCTATCTCAAGAGCTTGGGGTTTCCATAAATGAAATACTGCCCAAAAAAAGCAGAAACGAAACTTAGCTCGCTGCGCTTATCAAATTCAAACATACTGAAGACGCCAGGAAATAACGGCAATTTAATAAACGGTGCTTTCATTGTTGGAATTGCAAAATTTATTCCAAATAGTGCGCAGTAAATGTTAAAAATTAGATTTAGGGGGAAAACTGTTTACAGTTTCGCCCCATAAATTCGAAGGACAGAGTGAACTCGCTCCAACTTCAGTGCAGTGGCACAGAAAGGAAATGTAAAATGAAGAAAATGAAACTCAACAGAACATCTTTTATCGCAACATTACTTGCTGCGATCATGCTCATGAGTGGTATCATCTCAATGACAGGAGCCTTTGCTCAGATAGAAGGCTTTGTGCCTAAAGAACCCACACGCAAAGAGATGAAAGATTTCTACACACCCATCCGCATTAATGGTTATGCAGATGTTTTCTATGCTTTCTCTGGTACAGACGGACTAACTAAGTTCCGTGTATTCGGTGAAGTTGAAGGCAAGAAAGGATACTTCCCTGTAACCGTAGAGGAAGCAGAAGCCGTTAAAGACGCTGGAAAGTCTTACATTGTGTCTTTAGCCGACAAGAACCCTGTCAAGGATACATCCAAAGATTTGTCAAAAGGGAAGAAAGTTGCACCTGAGTCCACTCCAGAAGGTTTCAAGCGTGGTGCACGCAACAAAGAAATACTGAGGTTCACTAACCTGTTTGGGGAAGAAGAATACCGTGTCTACGGTACGCTTAACGGCACCGATTTTGGCTGGTTCAAAACCCGCAATGTATGTCCCGTCCCTGGCGCTCTTGAGGAAAGCATCGAAGGGCTTAGGAATGCCTCCCTTAAATCTGGCATGAAGAAATATTACCGTACGAGCATCTTTGATAAAGGATACGAGTCAGAAGTGATCCTTAATCTCGGTAACGGCATCAAGATTGCAGCAAAAACAGCTTATCCTAACATTGCTGAAAAAGGCGTATTTGCAAGCCAGGTTGTGGAGCGAAAAGCACCCGCCGATAAACCACAAAAGCCTAATAAACCTGCTGATAAACCGCAGAAACCTACCGATAAGCCCATTGACAAACCCACCGATAAACCTACCCCTGTGGTGGAAACCAAGACAGAAACCGTTACCCAGTCCATTCCTTTCAAGACCGAGCGCCGTGAAAATGCAGAAATGCTTATTACCGATGCAGATAAGGTCGTGCAAAAAGGTGTAAATGGCGTAAGAACTATTGTCTATGCTGTTACTTATACTGATGGCAAGGAAACCGATCGTGCAGAAAAGAGCAACTCTATTACCACTCAGCCTGTAAATGAGATCATTGAATATGGCACAAAGAAAGCTTCTGGAGTCGCTACTAAGGAAGAAACAATTACTAAAGAAATCGCTTTTGAAACAGAGCGCCGTGAAAACGCTAACATGTTAACTACTGACCCTGAAAAGATCGTACAGCAGGGCGTGAATGGTGTAAGAACCATTGTTTATACTGTCACTTACACTGATGGCGTTGAAACCAATCGTGTTGAAAAGAGCAATACCATTACTACTAAACCTATCAATAAAATCGTTGAGTACGGCACAAAGAACCCGCCTGTAATCGAAACAAAAACTGAAACCGTCACAGAGGTTATTCCGTTTGAAACTAAATATGACGATGTCGACTCTTGGCCTGAAGGCAAAGAGGAAGTGTTATTAGAAGGTGCTGACGGAGAAAAAACGGTCACCTACAAAGTCACTTACACTGATGGAGTTGAAACTGCCCGTGAAGTCATAAACGAAGTCATTACTAAAGAGGCTCAAGCAAAGTTCATAGGTAGAGGCACAGGAAAAAATGTAGGAACTCCTGAATATGAATCATACCCTCTCAGCGGTGGTGGTGTAGGCGGAACTCAAAGCTCTTATTGGGCTGGGCGTGCTCAGGCACACGCAATGGCAATGGCTAAGGCTGGCAAGGTTTTCCACTCTGGTGGTGGAGGGCTTGAATCTGTTGCAGGCTCCCCAGATGTGTCTGGCATGGCTTCTAATCTGGTAAACCATGTCCCTGCTTTCAAAAAAGAAAATGTTAAATATGGATTTGGCTGTGTTCGTGCCAGAACCGTATATCCTGATGGAACAACTTCAAGCTGGTATTATTATGGATGTCTGCAAGGAGATTCGGGTGAGGAGTCAGAGCAGCCTTAAAACAAAAGAAAAAATATTAGTTCTGTTTAGCTAAATTATTGGACGAAGATTATTCTTCGTCCTTTTTTGTCACATTATTTTTGACAGAACGCTATTAATGTGATATAATGATTGGCAATTTAGAAGTGCTTTTTGTATTTTCTTACAATTTTTAAATCAAGCAATATGTAGATTTAATGAAAGGAGAGTCCATTATGAAAAAATCAAAACTGTCTATTTGGCTAATGATTATAATGTTATTAGCTGTTAGCGTTGTTGGAAGCGCCGTTGAGGATGAAGCTATGGAACCCTCCCCGCCTGAATGTTCAGGTGTGGTTATAGTTGTGCTGCGTGACGGTGTAACTGGCAAGCCTATAAGCGATCAGAGCTTTGAGCTATTTACAGATGACGGACAGAGAATGGCTACACTTACCACGAAAGAAAATGGCTGCTTGAGCGCTAACCTGCTTGAAGGGGAGTATTATGTTAAACAATCGACTTTCCCTGATGGCTACGAGCAATCAGACACTAAGTATAGTTTTCAAATAGAGCACCAGGATTGTGTCACAGTTGTTAATGCCAGCAATAATCCATTAACGATGAAAGAACTTGATACACAGGAAGACATTGATCCAGTCTTAGCTGAACCACAAGAAGACACAACAACATGGGAAGATATAGACCCCACAGACGTTGTACCGCAAGATGATATTGAATTAATGAACCAAACAACAAAAGAACCCTACTTAACAAACTACGACAATAACGAACCTTCCCCTGGAATGTATATTGTTGAAAATACTGTTAGCCCATATATCGGAGATGTCAGCCCAGAACCCAAGCAAGACATATCATTCATAAATGTTTTTGCAAACATAACTCGCTATCCCGTTGAATGATATATTCTATATTTAATTGCTCTATTCACAACTAACAATTCTTTCGCCTCTCTATATACTTAGCTGAAGAAACTCTTTTAATAGTTTATTTCCACTAAATGATAATCTTATTTTGCAAATAAAATGCTCTCATCTCGAATACAAGTAACCTTTAAACTCATCTCACACCTTTTTTATATATCTATTAAGTTGATTTTATATAGATTTACAGTTGTTGCTCCCCCTTGCAAGGGGGATTTTTTCTCCTATCTCATATTACGAAGTTATACAATTTGTTGTTTGTTGGGGTGATCTGTCATAATAAGAATGTAGGGTTTAAAGACGATAGGAGTTTAGAGAGCTGCAATGTAATTTGCAGCTCTCTAAATTATGACAGATCGCTCATGTGACATACTCTAATAACTTATACCGATGTCTAAGAAGCGAAAGCTTCTTGCATACACCCTTCAATCAGAATTTTTCCAAGCTTAGCCCATTGCAAACGATTTTTTTGCATCCTAGTTCTATGTTTAATTTTCTGGACTCTTGCCATAAGATCACATCCTTCACTTATATATTGGACTGAATAAAATCATATTGAAGGCTTTTAACATTATCCAGAAGGGGCAAAAAATTGGATAGAAAACACAAGAAAGACTATCTCACTTCCCGTCAAGTTAAGGTTGTTTTGAACAATATAGACCGTTCTTCCGTTCGAGGAATACGCGATTACGCAATGCTCGTTCTTATGATAACCGGCGACCTTAGAACTATTGAAGTTTCACGGGCAAACATTGGAGACTTGCGTATATTCAACGCCCTTACTCTATACAATGGCAAATCTAAAAAACCAAATTTTCCGACTGGACAATTAAATAATAGACACCCCCGTCAATAAAAACATAGATAACATAATACTGCAAGATTTCTTGCTTGAAAGATTATCAGCGATTAAACATGGCGATATTAGCTCCAAAATACCTTATCGATCAATTTACGAGGAGATCTGGGGAAAAGAAGCAATATTGATAAACGACTGAAACAAAGGACAAGAGAAAAAGCAACAAAGATGCTTACACACTGGGTTGAGAAAGATTACATTAAAGGCTTTGAAGGATACACACTAAGCGGAAAGAAAAGAATAGTCGGTTTTAATATTAAGTGCAAAGAATGATTGCCTTGCCTTTATTACTATCGAAAATGAATAGGGTTGAAAATTGTATACATTAGGGTTGAAATTTGTATACGTTCGATTTCCCAAAATAGCCAATTCCCCTTATACTGCAACAGGTTTAAGGGTTTTTAAAGATGCGCACTAAGCAGTAAAAAAAGAACCATCGCTTTAAATAATGGATGCAAGGAACAATTGCATTTCATTTATTACTATCGAAATATAAGTAGGGTTGAATTTTGTATACGTTAGGGTTGAAAATTGTATACATTTGATTTTAGAAAACCTCCCATTTTCTCTTACGCCCCAATAAGTTTGATAGAACACAAAAAAGCCTATATATAGTATAGACTGTGTATACTGTATACGGGCTTGGGCGGGCATATTGAAATGCCGCCCAGCCTGTGATATTAGTTAGTTGCTTTAGGTAAACACAAATAAACACAAAGGGAAGGGGAAGCGACCATTGCAGCGATTTAAAAACATTCCAGCCGAGTTAAAGAAGCTAAACAATGGGTAATGCGCAAGAACAAAATGCCTTTCGAGCCGAAAATCGATCCGAAAACTGGCGAACCAACAAATGCAAACGACCCTACAACCTGGGGCAGCTATGCAGAGGCAATAGAGGAGTATAGGCGTGGTGTATTTTGATAATGGGTTCCACATATGTACATTCGTCAATGATTTACTGCGTTAAACTAAGCAAAAAAACAAAGGCAGTCCGAAGACTGCCGATATTTATCTCTGTATCATTATTTATTATCTCTGTTTATCTTTTTTATTTGAATCTTTGGGATTGGATATGCCAGCCTTCTGTTTTCAATAGTACTATATTATTTATTCCTAATTCCCATAAAGCTTCATATGAAAAGCATCTACACGTACAAAACTCTTTTATGCGTTTTAAAACTGAACCATTAATAATGTCATATTCTTTTCCAATCAAAACTTCAGTATCATATACATGATTTCCATAATATATCATTGCCTCTTTATTTAATTTAGAAAATAATCGACACTTCATTTATCTCACTTTTTATTTATATATTATCATACTTAACTAACCTCCTTAAATGCTTGGCTGTATAAGAATCTCTACACTTCATAAAATCTATAGGATAACCTTGAAATATCAGCTTTCCTCCTAGATTACCTCCCTTAGGACCGAGATCTATTATCCAATCTGCTTGACTTATTACCGATAAATTATGCTCTATAATTATTAATGTATTACCATCACTAACCAAATCACGAACTAGGGTCATCAACTTATCAATATCTGCTTCATGAAGTCCTGTTGTTGGTTCATCTAGGATAATGATTTCTTCTATTTTTTTACTAAGCATCTGAGCAATTTTTAATCTTTGAAGTTCTCCGCCTGAATAAGTGTCTAAGGTCTGCCCAAGTTTAATATATGATAAATTTGATATCGTTAAGGAATTTAAAACTTGCTTTATTTTAGAATTATCAAAAAATATTTCTCTAGCTTCTTGA
>JBMNUE010000094.1:0-7591 GCA_050946095.1 Christensenellales bacterium | reverse complement strand
CGCGCCAAATAGAAGAAGCCAAGGCAACGCACGATATAGTTACGGTTAGCTTCCATTGGGGCGACGAATTAGACTATATTCCAAATAAGAACCAGCAAAAATTAGGCAGGCTGGCAATAGACGCCGGGGCGGATTTAGTTTTGGGCCATCACAGCCACAGAATAAACCCCATAGAAAAATATAAGGGCCGCTATATTGTCTATTCCCTGGGAAACTTCAGCTTCGCAGGAAACACCAAGCCGAGCGATATGTGCACATTTTTCTTTCAGGTGCGCTTCACTGTAAAAAACGGGCAGGCCACAACGGCGGACTTTAGGATAATCCCCGCGCGCATATCTTCAAAGGCCCAGTATAACGACTTTATCCCTACGCCTTTTAAGGAACAGCGCAATATAGATAATGTGCTGAGCGTGCTTGCATCTAACGGCAAAAAGCTTGAATACGCCGTGGAAGAATACCCGCTGGAGTGGGAATGATGCGCTATAAATTTTCGTTTGCAACAAGGCACGCAAGGGCAAACAAGCTTATACAGCATGTCCAAAATTCCCTGGCGGAGCTTGCCATAGCCTTTGGAAGCAGTTTTACTATAAAAGAAACCGGCTTTTCAGATATAAGCTTTAAAGACAAGGACTCTGCCTCGCTAATAATAGGCGATAAAAACGATATGCAGGAACTGTCTGACAAGCTTGAACTTTTTGCGCAGGTGCAAAGCTATTCCGGCGCTGCCAACATATCATTGCTTAAATCGGAGCTGCTTGCAAAAGGAACTGTGCTTTACCCGATCGATTCAAGCGATGAAAAGTTCGCGTCTTTTACAGGCCTTATACAGGCGCAAAAACATATGCCTCAAAATATAATTACGGCGGAAACCGTGCACCCCTTTATAGAAAAGCTTTTGTTTGCGCCTGACCAATTAGGGGATGTTGTTTGCGACTACAATGCAGGGCTTATTGTAAAAACGCTTGCGACTGCCATTTCCGGCACTCAGCAGCTTCAGTTTAAGATACTCATGGGGAATGCAGGCAAGCTGCACTTTGTGCCTCTTGCAGACGGATGGTATAAGGATAACGCCTTAAGCCCTTACGGGCTGTACTTTGCGGTTTCGGATATGCTTAGCCGCTTTAATTTAGAGCGCGAAGCCATGTGCCTGCAAACTGCAAACGCAAATGTTCTTAAAGCTGGCTGGCGTACAGAGGACTGCCTGCTTTCTTCCGAAGAAAAGCTTACCACAACCGCAGAAATATGTTCCCTCATAGATGAACAGATACAATTAGCCGGCGAACTGATGCAGATGTAAAAGGCAAAAAAGCTAAAATACGTATAATTCGAATATAAAAAGTAAAACAATCAATGTAAAAAGCCAGGCGTTTCTATTTGGAGTGTCTGGCTTTTAATTGAATTGCTAAAGTCAATGTGAAATTTCCTGTTTAAGCCTTTTTATTCATAACTTTTTTTAGCGTCTTGTACACCATGCAGCCTATTCATGAGTTTGAATTTTTGATTAAATATTACGGGTGCTATAAGCGAGTAATAAAAACATCGCCTGCCAAAAGGCCTATTAGCAAATGCTGTTCAGTTGAATTATAGGGCGTACTCGCTTCCTTATTGGCGGATTGCATTATGTAATAATAATAATACTTTGATTTTTACGCAATATTATTTAATAAAATGCAGAAAGAGATTTATATGTTATATTTTCTTAAAGCACTAAACTAATAGTTTCGGAAACTACAGCCTTTGTTTCTTCATCTGCAACAAAATTCGCGACGATATAGTACCCGCTGCCGCTTGATATGCTGCTTTCAAGATTTATCGACAAGCTGTATTTTCTTCCCGACACAAAATCGCTTACGCTTTGCCGTTTAATAAGCGAACCGTCGCTTTTATAAAGAGAATAGCTTTTTATACCGAGTTTTTCGCAATAAATCTTAGTTAAAATATTGAACAAAGCGTACTTATTAGAGCTTAAACCGGCATATGCGGTGCGTATTATTGTGTTAGACACAGGCTGCGCAAGTGAATTGCATACGAGTGCAAGAAAAAACATAACAGTTAGCATTAAAGCTGTTTTATTCATAATTCTTTCCTTCTATTGAATTAAAAATCTTCAATAAAGTATCTTCATCAAAACCCATAGCATCTATAGAATAATCAATATTTGGAGTATGATAAATCCCCCAGACGGAGTTTATATTATCCGCGGTGTATATTTTTTTGCCGTTTTCAAGCATAACTATGCGGCCTTTTTTTTCCTGCTCATAATAACTCTTGTAGCCTACTCGGCTGTAAAATTTTTCTATTGAAATAGAAATGCTTTTATCGTTGCCTTTTGCGTATGCTACAAAAACAGAGTCTAATACTGAAGTTTTATCTACAGAAATCTCATCAAGAACGCATTCTTCAGGTATGAATGACGGGAGCGGCACATCGTACCCGAGAAGCGTTGAAATTTCATCGACGCTGTTCAGCTTAATATTCATTTGAGAAAAATCGTCATCTATATCCGCTTTTGCTGCACCTATGCTATTTTGCTGAACGCCGGACACTATATATTGTTCTTCATCAGGCGATAAGGATATTATATAATTTGGCTTTAAAGAAATTAAAGGTATGGCGGCAACAGCGCATATTATTAAAACTGTTGCTATAGGCTTTAAAGAAAAATGGTTATAGAAACGATTAATCGTGTGTTTTATGTTGCTTGTTCTTATACTTCGGCGAAATTTCCTCAAAGAACGGCGTTTGCTTTTTTCAAGCTGTTTTTCAGTCATATAGGCATGCCTGTCCCATAATATCTGCAAACATGCCTCGACCGTTTGCACGTCGATATCATAATCGCCTTTTTTAAACTCCTGTTCCAAAACAATATCTATAGCTTCATCGCTTATAGTTTTAGCGATTTCTTCGTCATTTAATGCAGACAGAATCATTTCTTTAGATGGTATGCTGCAAGTTTCGTCATTCATAGTATCACTTCGCTCCTTGCCATAATACAGTAACAGCATAAATGGCATTACAAAATATTTGAGTTTTTAAGGAATTTTTTTATTTTTTTTCGTATCCGGTATAACTGCGTGTTGACTACACGGTCGCTTGTGTTGTAAAAAATAGCAATTTCTTTAGAACTTTTCTGTTCGAAATAATACAGTTGAGTTATTCGTCTTTCTTTTTCATTTAATGGCTGCATAAGCTTTTGCACAATCCGGCGGTTTTCTTCGTTTTGCAGAAATTGCTCTATTGCGTCCGTTTCCTGTTCTTTTTTTAAAAGTATGTCTTCATTTAAAGAGACCTTATGTTTTTGCTCGAATATAATTTTTTGCATATAGTCATAAAGAATGTATTTCAGTACAGTAAACAGCCATCCCGCTTGATTTGGATGATTGGAAAAATCGTCATAATTTTTGTGGGCTATAAAAAAGGTATCCTGAACGGCGTTTTCAGCTAAGTAGAAATACCTTTTGTTGTGTTTAAAATAGGCATAAGCATATTTAAGCATATTTTTATAGTGCTTTTCATATAGACTTTCAAAAAGAATTTCCTTTTTCTGCTCATCGTTCGCCTGCATAAGCCCCTCTTTTTTTATTAAATACGCCGACAATGTTAAAGTTGAATTCACATATGTGAATTTTAACATATTTAAATATTATATAAAAGAATGGCAATGTAAAAAATGTACGCCATATAATATGTGCACTAAAACACAAATGATGTTTTTTACAAACAGCTAACAGCATAAACGATGATTTTGTATATGCGGCCTATTCGTACAGTTTTAATTTAAGCTGCACACATAAAGCCCATCCTCCACATTGTAGAAAACATATATGTAATTTGGCAAAGCCCATCCTTCAAAAGATTCGCCTGCAAAGGCGTTGATATGAAGCACGGGATTAAAAGCGTTCCCGTTTATAGACTGCCATACTTCACAAGCAAGGGGTGTTTCGCCGAAGGCAAAATTTATTCTGTTTTCTTGCTCGTTGTAGGCAAGGCAGCCTATATTGGATAGATATTCATCCGACCGGTCGGGAAAAGGTATGGTGAGCGGCAAATTTTCTGTATTGCCGGTATTCAAGTCCAGAACTCCAAGTTCCATGTGTTTTTTACTTCCGCCGTAAGCAAGGAGTATTTTATCTTTTTTATAAGCGCAAATGCTGCGTGTGTTTTTTGTATCTATGAGTTTGTAATTACCGTTGTCAAGGTCAAAACACAGTAAAACCATACCGTGGGGAAAGTTTTTAGCACCGCTGTTTTCTCCAAAAATGTATAGATTATTATTTACCACAAAAGATTTTTGCGGCATATAGTAGCGAATAGTAAACAAGCCGTCTTCAAAAAAATCAGCTGTATTTAGAGTTGCTGGCAGCCAATTTATACCATTTTTATCTATTTTGCCTATTTTACCGCTTATTAAATTATAGCCCCATAGAACATCGTCGCCTGCTGCAATATATTCTACCGCTTGCTCAAATTGCGTACGTTCAGATTCAGGGAGCGCTTCTAAAGGCACATCATTGCGTATATTATCCCAGCCCGGATTTTGGGGAAGAATGCAATAGGGGGTGGGGTTTGTGTCGTCTAATGTTAATGTATATATTGTGTCTCCTAAATATATATAGAAAACATCGTCGATATACGCAGCGGATTTAATGCCAAAAGGCTTATTGGGATCAGGGTTGAGCGACTGCATGAATTGCTTGTCAAATATATTTTTGCAGCTCGGCTCAGCAAAGCAGATAATTGTTAAAATTATAAATATTATCGACAGTATAATATTATGCTTAATTTTTTTATTCATCGGTAATGCCTCCTTTTATAAATAAATGATGATGTGCATTATTGATTTTCCGTATACATGATCTGCATTTTATTATATAGTTCATCAAGAAACATATCTAAAGATATATTTTTATCGGAATAACGTTCAAACAAGCTTTCAAGTTGCAAAGACATTCTGCTGCCTGCGCTTAGAACATAAGGATTGTCTTCAAAAAAACGAATCATTGGAGCAAATGACCTGTATATATTTATAGCGTTTTCGCTTATCTTCCAGCGCTCAAACGGCATATTATCAATCCTTATTTGAACTTGTTCTATGCTGTTTTTAATGTTTGCTTGTTCAGTCTCATCGGCATTAGCTAATAATTTATTTAATTCTTCTTTCTGGCTTTGAAGATCTTTAAGCTTACTTTGATAACCTTTGTTTTCAACCGGCTTTGTTGAATTCTTGTGCGTTGCGTAATACGTTAAAAGGGTATTTTCTTTTTTAGCGGCATGCTCAAGGTAACGCATAGCGATATTTTTATTTGTAGAAAAAGGGTTTACAAACCATACAACCATATCTGCTGAAACGAACGGCTCTTCTTCTTTAGAAAAGACCAAAGAAGGTATAGGGGTGTACACTCCTTCTACAACTATATCGTCTTGCTCAAAGCTTTCTAAAGGGCGTAAAGCATTAGGGTCTTGCAGAACATTATGGCCTCCCAAAATAAATATATCTGCCTTAGGAATAAAAACTTCTTCGTTGTCTGAAAAGCGTACGGGCATTCCGTTAAATGCTCTTTTTTCACAAATAAATTCAAGCTTTTTTAGTAGATTTTTAAGCCTTTCATCTTTATAATTTGGAAATTCTTCTTCATTTCCATATTGCATTGAAAATGCGTTTACAACGGTTCTAACCCAAAACACATGGTCAAACTCTCCTGCAAAATCGAGCTCAGGATAAAGCTCGGCGTATTTGCTTTCCCATAGCAGCATGGCATCTAAAAATTCATCGTAAGTTTTAGGCACGGGCGTTTCCCTAAAAACACGTTCCCAAAGCAAGTTATTTATTTGCCAGTTTTTAAGCGTTATATGATAAGGGTACGCTACCGGTATACCTGATGAGTCTGTTAAGACGCTCTACATATTGCTGTACATTTCCTTAATATTTTCACTTAGTATTAAAGAATCGCTTAATTTTGCCACATATCCTTTTTCCACGGCTTTTTTAAATGTGTTGTCAGCATTAACTGCGTATATATCCGCGGTCTCATCATTGGTTACCATAGCTTGAGAAATGCGGTCGGGAGAAAGCATGCCCCCGGAAAAATGCACGGCAACATCAGGGTTTTCTTCAATAAAGCTTTGATAAATTGTAGGGTCTTCGGCACCTTGAATAAATAGCGTTTTATTTTCTTGTGCCGCAATGGCGGTACAGAAAAGCGTTGATACTAAAAGGAAAAGTAACGCTGATTTGTAAATGTTTTTCATGTTTCCCTCCTAAAGCGCCCCGAAGAGCATGCTCTTCGGGGGCAATAATTATTTTTATGGTCTCCAATAAGCTGCATTGATAAAGCCGGTATACCAACCATAAACCCATTTGCTGTTATAGCTATAGGCGCTAACCTTATATGTTGTTTGAAGGTGTATTGTTGGGCAATGTTGCCGAGTTGCCTGATGATATATATGCTACATAGTCTGAGCCTGAAGAATATGCGTTTCTCCATAGTATTGCTCTGCCGCCGTTAGGTGTAACAATACTGCCGGCAAAAGCGACTGCGGAAAGTAAAATTTGCAGCAATAAAGTGAATGCTAATACCTTTCGTTTCGTAGCAAATTCCTTTCTTTAAATCAATTATTACATACAGATGTGCCATGTTAAGTGAAAATCAAGCTTATCAATTCACTTTAAATATTTTTGGCAACTCTTAGGTGCACCGTTTGCCTTTCACTATATATATGTGCTTGTAACTGTTTTATATCAACAAAAATAATTTTTTATAAAAAATATAGGCGTCTGTAAAACGCCCATTGATTGATTTTATAAAATTATATCAATTTATTATTGCTTTAGCGACCCCAGGAAATCCTTTAAATTATCGGTCACAACAATGGTGCCGTCGTTCAGATACCACACAACGCCTATGTTTTTATGTTCGTTTGCAAATTTCTGCCCCTCTTCAAAGGGCATAATAAATAGGGCGGTGGAGAGCAGGTCCGCTAAAGCTGAATCCTCCGTTACTATGGTAACGGAACGCATGGAGTCTGCTGGGAAAAGAGTGTCCGGCGAAATGATATGGTGATATCTTTTGCCGTCCACTTCATAGAAACGCTGGTAATCCCCGCTTGTAACAACGGATTTGTCGTGCAGGAAAAGCGTTTCAAACACTTGGCTCGGGTTTTCAGGGTCCTGAAGGCCGACACCCCAGTTGTCCCTGCCATCAAGCGGGGGATGGCCCGTGCGCACATTGCCGCCTGCGTTTATTATAAAAGACGTCATATCGCCTTTAAGCAAGTCCTGCGCTACAAGCTCCGCGGCATATCCTTTTGCAACGGCGCCCACATTCAGCTTTATTTCAGGATCTTTAAAAAATACAGTCTTTTTTTTTCTGTCTAAAACGACATCGTCCATATCGGTATGCTTTTTAGCTTTTATAAGGCTTATTTTATCTGGTATATATGCCTTTTCGGGATTATCTTCCGAAAAAGCCCTTGCATCGTGCCATAAATTTAGAACCGTTCCCAGGGCTATGTTTACGGTGTTGTGCAGCTTAGGCTGCTCTTCCTTGCACATTAAAAGCAGGCTGAAAAGCTCGTCATCAACTTTAACCGG
>JBMNUE010000093.1:0-7647 GCA_050946095.1 Christensenellales bacterium | reverse complement strand
AATATTGCTTGAAGGCGTTCGCAATGGTATAATAACTAAGGCTTTTTTGCCAAAGGAGAAGTTCATGTTTAAAAAAATCAAGAAGATGTTTGGCTTAGGTGAAAACGCTGCACTTGCGCCATTAGAAAAAATCGCCGATGAAATTATTGCTCTTGAAAATGAGTATAGACAGCTGAGCGATGAAGATTTAGCTAATAAAACCAAAGAATTTAAGCAAAGGCTTAAAGCCGGGGAAACATTAGACGACATATTGGTCGAGGCTTTTGCGACTGTGCGCGAAGCTTCGGACAGGATACTCGGCTTAAGGCCTTTTAAGGTACAGCTTATGGGCGGCGTAGTGCTGCACCAGGGCAGGATTGCCGAAATGAAAACCGGCGAAGGCAAAACGCTTACAGCCTGTCTCCCCGCATACCTTAACGCGCTTACGGGCAAGGGCGTGCACATAGTTACAGTAAACGACTACCTGGCGTCCTTCCAAGGGGAGGATATGGGCAAGCTGTTTAACTTTTTAGGCCTTAGAGTAGGCATAATAGTGCACGGTTTAACGGGAGAGCAAAGGCGCGATGCCTATAATTGCGACATAACATACGGCACCAACAATGAAATGGGCTTTGACTATTTAAGGGACAACATGGTCGTATATAAAGAAAATATGGTGCAGAGAGGCCATGCCTTTGCAATAGTCGATGAAGTGGACTCAATTTTAATAGACGAAGCGAGAACGCCTCTTATAATATCCGGCCAGGGCGAAAAACCTACGGATATGTACGGAAAGGCGAACGATTTTGTTGTGAGTCTTAAAAATGAAGAAGATTACAGCCTGGACGAAAAAGAACGCTCCGTTGTTCTTACGGAACAGGGCACTGCAAAAGCTGAAAAAGCTTTCAATATAGACAACCTTTCAGATCCTGAAAATAACGAGCTTAACCACTACATATTAAACGCCCTGCGCGCAAACGTAATTATGAAGCGCGATATAGACTATGTTGTGCAAAACAACGAAGTAGTAATAGTTGATGAATTTACAGGCAGGCTTATGGTGGGCAGGCGCTATTCAGACGGCCTTCACCAAGCCATAGAAGCAAAAGAGCGTGTAACCGTTGCGAGCGAAAGCAAAACGCTTGCAACAATTACATTTCAAAATTATTTCCGCATGTACGAAAAGCTTTCCGGTATGACAGGCACTGCCAAAACTGAAGAAACAGAGTTTCAAGGCATATACGGCCTTGATGTCGTTGAAGTGCCTACCAATATGCCTATGATAAGGCAGGACTTAAACGACATGGTCTATCGCAGCGAAAAGGCCAAGTATAGCGCCGTAATAGAAGAAATAATACGCAGGCATGAAACAGGGCAGCCAATACTTGTAGGCACAATTTCGGTAGAAATAAGCGAACTTATAAGCGCCATGCTAAAACGCCGCGGAATAGAGCACGAGGTTTTAAACGCCAAGAACCATGCTAGAGAAGCCACCATAGTAGCGCAGGCGGGCCACTTAGGCGCAGTTACTATTGCTACAAATATGGCGGGCCGCGGCACCGACATACTGCTTGGCGGCAACCCCGCCTTTATGGCAAGGCAGCAGATGGCAAGAGAAAACTACGATGAAAATATTATCGAGCAGGCGACGGGCAAGGGCGAAACAAGCGATGAAGAGATAATAAAAGCGCGGGAAGAGTTTAACTCCTTATGCAGTAAGTATAAAGCAAAAACAGATATAGAGCATGAAAAGGTGGTTAAGCTTGGCGGTCTTCACATAATAGGTACGGAAAGGCACGAAAGCCGCCGCATAGATAACCAGCTTAGGGGCCGCGCGGGCAGGCAGGGGGACCCCGGTTCTTCCCAGTTCTTTATTTCGCTTGAGGACGATTTAATGCGGCTGTTTGGAGGCGAGCGCATGCAGGCGCTTACCGATAGGTTAGGCATGGACGATTCAGAACCCCTTGAAGCCGGCATGCTTACAAAGCAAATAGAAAACGCGCAAAAGCGCGTTGAAAGCCGCAACTACGAGATACGTAAAAATGTTCTTAAATACGATGACGTCATGAACCAGCAGCGCACTATAATATATGACCAGCGCCGTCAGGTGCTTGAAGGCGAAAATATGCGTGAAAACATAAGAAACATGGTTAAAAAGCTTATAACTGAAGCTGCAGACCATTTTCTTACAGGCGAAAATGAAAACTGGAATTTAGAAGGCCTTGCCGAATATTTGGAGAAGCTTTGCATACATAAAGGAACTATAGATAAAAACAGAGAAGCGTTTTCCAGTTTTGACAAGAACGGCGCAATAAGCTTTTTAATAAAGGCCTCGGATGATTTTTATTCCGAAAGAGAAAAAGAGATAGCTTCCATAGGCATAGATATGCGCGAACTTGAACGCAATATATTGCTGCGCGCAGTTGACCTGCGCTGGATGGACCACATAGACGCCATGGACAGGCTGCGCGACGGCATAGGCTTAAGGGCATATGCTCAGCGCGACCCCGTGAACGAATACAAAATGGAAAGCTACGATATGTTTGAAGAGATGGTGCGGCTTATTCAGGAGGACACCATTCGCCAGCTGTATCAGATTAAAATACAAAAGCCTGCCGAAAGAAGGGCGGTAGCAAGGGTGACATCGGAAAAAGGGGCGGACACTGCGCCGCAGCAATCTTCAAACGCCCCTAAAGCGAACAGCCCCATAGTCAAAGGGAAAAAGCCGGGGCGCAACAGCCCTTGCCCTTGCGGCAGCGGTAAAAAATACAAAAATTGCTGCGGCAGAGCAGGAGGACAGAATTAATGATAGTTGAAGTTGAACAGTGCACTGCTCAATTACAGCAGGAACGTGCAAAGCTTAAAGAAGCAGGCGAAGGGCTGCATATAGAAGACCTTAAAAACCAGCTTGAAGAAATAAAGGAAGAGATGAATTCCCCGGGGTTCTGGGAAGATATAGAGCATTCCACCGCGGTAAACAAAAAGCGGGCAACAATGGAAAATAAAATAAACCATTACTACAGCCTGCTTCAGCAATGCGAAGATGTTGAAACCATGCTAGAGCTTGCGGAGGAAGAAGAAGACCGCGATTTGGCCTTGGAAGCTGTGGAAACTCTAAAAAAACTTTCCGAGGACATAGAAAACCTTGCGGTTGAAACCCTTATGCGCGGCGATTACGACAGCTGCAACGCTGTATTAAGCCTGCACGCAGGCGCAGGCGGCACTGAAGCGCAGGACTGGACGCAGATGCTGTACCGTATGTACACAAGGTATTGCGAAAAGAAAGGCTTTAAGGTAACTCTGCTTGACTACCTTGACGGCGACGAAGCGGGAACCAAGTCCGCCACTTTTGAAGTGGACGGCGAAAACGCATACGGGTATCTGCGCGGGGAAAAAGGCGTGCACCGCCTTGTAAGGATAAGCCCGTTTGATTCAAACGCCAGGCGGCATACTTCGTTTTCATCTTTGGACGTAGCGCCCATGCTTGAAGATGACGACAAAATAGAAATAGACATGGAAGACGTAAGGGTGGATACATTCCGCTCCACGGGGGCAGGCGGCCAGCATGTAAACATGACGGACTCCGCAGTGCGCATGACGCATATGCCTACGGGTATAGTGGTTTCCTGCCAAAATGAGCGCAGCCAAATACAGAATAGGGAAATGTGCCTTAAAATGCTTAGGGCAAAGCTCGTTGAGCTTAAAGAGCGCGAAAAAGAAGAACAGATGGCTGAAATTAAAGGCGAAATGAAAAAAATAGAATGGGGCAGCCAGATACGCTCTTACATATTCCAGCCCTATACCATGGTAAAAGACCACCGCACGGGCTGCGAAACAGGCGATATAGATGATGTTATGGACGGCAATCTGGATAAATTTATAATTTCCTACCTTAAAATGCAATGACGGCGAAAGACATATTTTTGCGCTTTGCTTTTGCTGTTTTGATATTCGCCGCAGCGGTTTTATTGTGCTGCTATCAAATGGCAAGGCTTAGCGTTGATGCGCCTTTAATGCATAGGCAGTTTATTAAATACTCTAAAACAGAATATAGCAGCGAACAGTACCAGATTTTTGCAGAAGATATTACGGGCTATCTTTCCGGTGAAAAGCAAGCGCTTGATATGGCTTTGCCAAACGGCGATGCGCTTTTAAGCCAAAGAGAGATACTGCATATGCAGGATGTGAAAAATCTCGTGATGCTGGGCCTTGCGTTCTTTTGGCCTGTACTCGCCATACTGCTTATGTTTTTTGCTTTATTTCTGCTTGATAGAAAAAATATTATAAGCATAAGCGCTGAAACTGCCGAAACATCTTTTTTAATAGGTGTGGGGCTGTTTATAGCCTTTCTTGCTGCAATTTTGATAGCTTATTTTGTAAACTTCGACGGTCTTTTTGAAAAGTTCCACGAACTGCTTTTCACAAACGACCTTTGGCTGTTAAACGAAAAAGAGGATATATTGCTTAAGCTTATGCCGGAAGCGTTCTTTGAAAGCTATGGGAAATTGCTTTTAAAACGCATATTCCCCGTTGCGCTGTGCCTTGTTATGGGTTGCTTTGCTGTTATGTTTAAAGGTAAAAAATCAGATGCAAAATAATTATTTTAATATGCAAAAAGAAAAACTTGAAAAAATCAAGCATAAGGAAGATATTATTGTATTAGGCATTGAAACAAGCTGCGACGAAACTGCGGCATCCGTAGTTTTAAACGGCAGAACAATATTTTCAAACGTGGTTTTTTCGCAGATACCATTGCATACCATATACGGCGGCGTTGTTCCGGAAATTGCAAGCCGGGCCCATACGGAAAAAATAGATATAGTAGTGTCAGAAGCCTTAAAACAAAGCGGATACACGCTATCCGGCATAGATGCCATTGCGGTAACCAAAGGCCCGGGGCTTGTGGGCGCGCTGCTTGTAGGAGTATCCTACGCCAAAGCTTTAGCTTTTGCTGCCGATAAACCCCTTATAGGCGTAAACCATATAGAGGGGCATATATGCTCTAATTATTTAAGCTTTAAGGAGCTGAACCCTCCGTGCATGTGCCTTGTTGCAAGCGGCGGGCACAGCCATATAATAAAAGTAGATGAAAACGACAATTATACTCTTGTAGGCTGCACGCAGGACGATGCAGCGGGCGAAGCTTTCGACAAAGCCGCAAGGGTGCTGGGCTTAGGCTACCCAGGAGGTCCAAAGCTTGATGCCGCATCAAAAACGGGAAACGACAGCTTTTTAAAATTGCCCCATCCTAAAACCCAAGGTAAGTACGATTTCAGCTTTTCGGGGCTTAAAACTGCTTTTATAAACAATTTGCACAATATGCGGCAAAAAAATACTCCATACAAGGTGGAGGACTGCGCCGCTTCCTTCCAAAAAGCGGTGGTGGAATCGCTTGTAGAAAAAACAATGTTAGCTGTTAACGATAAGAAGGCGGATAAGCTTTTAATAGCCGGCGGAGTTTCCGCAAACAGTCTTCTGCGCAGACGCTTTAAAGAAGAATGCGCTAAAACGAACACGGCTCTTTATATGCCGCAGCTTTTCCTGTGTGGAGACAACGCCGCTATGATTGCGGCGGCAGGCCATAGGCGGCTTTTAAAAGGCGATTTGGCTCAGCTTAATTTAAATGCGGAGCCTAACCTGAAGTTAGTATAATAAGGTTAATTTGCGGCCTTGCGCCAAAGCGTACAGGCATAATGGATGTGCCTACGCCGTTTGATATAAAAATACGGTGATTTTTTTCTTTTTTCCATCCGGAAAGGTATCTGTTTCTGTATCGGCTTGAAGAATACAGCGCTTTTCCAAACAGCGCAATCTGCCCGCCGTGCGTGTGGCCGCATAGGGCAAGGTCAAAAGCTTTTTTGTTTTTGTTAAGCACTTTAGGCAAAATGTCCGGCGAATGCGGGAAAAATATGCTGAATTTGTCTTTATAGTTTTCCGTATCGTCAAAAAAAGAAAGGTCGGGGCTGCCAGTATATATATCATCGCTTGCGTATAAAGATATATTTGCATCGCTTATTATATGCTGTTCATTTATAAGCGGAATAATGTTTTTATCCTTAATAGCCTGCAAAAGCTTTGCAAATTCTTTTTTCGATCCATGCCGGTCGTGGTTGCCTATGCTTGCAAAACAGCCGTATTTTGATTTTAGCTTAGGCAGAACTTTAAAAAACTCAATCGACGTACGCGTTATTTCTCCATAATCGCCGCCCATCAAAATAACATCTGCATCAAGCGAGTTTACTTTTTCTGCAAGGTCTAAAACGCGCTCTTTTTTGAACATGGGCCCAAAATGCACATCGGAGAAAAACGCTATTCTGAAGCCGTCAAGGCTTTTAGGCAGGTTTTCAGAATAAAAAAATTCTTCGCTTATATGAAGCTGATTCGCTAAATAAAACGGATAGAAAAATTTGCTTTTAGGGATATGGCTTAGCAAAATGCCTGTTTTGCTTACCTTGTATTTTTTTATGCTAACGCCCCCTTTCCTTGCAATTATATAAAAAATAAGCCTTTTATTCCAGCATAGCTGTTTAAAATATTAGAAAATATGGTAATATACTATAGGAGGTATTGATTTATGAAAAAAATAGCGGTACTTGTCGGAAGCTTGCGCAAAGCTTCTTTTACAAGAAGAATAGCTCAAAAAGCGGTGGAAATGCTGCCTGAAAATTTCGAAGCTGAATTTATAGACTTGAACGCATTGCCATTTTACAACCAAGACTTTGAAATAACGGGCGAATACCCTGAAAGTTATATAAAGTTCAGGCAAAAAATAAAGGAAGCGGACGGCGTTATATTCGCCACTCCTGAATACAACCGCTCATTCACAGCGCCTTTGAAAAATGCGATAGACATAGCGTCAAGGCCTACGGGGCAAAACCTTTGGAGCAACAAGCCGGGTCTTCTTTTCGGAGTATCTCCCGGAAACATGGGGGCTTTCGGCGCCACGACGCATCTAAGGCAGGTGCTTATGTGCCTTAATGTCAAGCTTATGCAAAGCCCTGAAATATACATATGCAACGTGCATAAGCTGCTTGATAAAGACGGCAATTTAAACCCGGACACAGCAAAGTTTCTGCAAGGCGCCGTGGATTCCTTTGCGCGTATGATGTAATTACATAAGAATAAGTGTTGTGCGCACAGCGCATATATAGTTTGATATTGGCAACAAGCAGGCGGTAAAATGCTTTTTTATATTTTACTGTTGTATTGTCTGCTGCTAATAACGCCAATTTTTAATGCAAAGCTGTAGTAAGATTAAACAGCTTCTTTTAAATGCTGTTTAAATCTGCTTTGCAAAAGCCGGTTTCAATAGCGCATTCAGATTAAAATATAAAGTTAAAATAAATTTATTTTTAAATTATATCTTTCTTTGACGCATAAAGTACATATGCTCTTCAAACAGATTTTTATGAAGCTCTATACCGTTCCATACTGCATTGTGAGGCGTTAATACTGCTTTTAACGCAACAGGCTTAATATTATTTTTCTTAAAAGAAGAAAGAAATGCCCTGAATTTATCATCTTCAAAAAAGCAGAGCACCATCATTTCGTCTTCAAAGCTCTTTTCGGAGCTTTTTTCGCTTTTTGTGTTTTCTAAAACGCCGCAAAGCGCCCCAAGCGGCGCTGAAAAATCTTGATTTTCCACATGCTTGACATCAATTTCAAGCG
>JBMNUE010000092.1:0-7716 GCA_050946095.1 Christensenellales bacterium | reverse complement strand
CCATCTTGTTTACAAATGTAAATATGGGTATGCCGCGCATGGCGCAAACCTTAAAAAGCTTTATGGTCTGCGCTTCAACGCCGCGCGAGCCGTCTATAAGCATTACGGCGGCATCGGCTGCGACAAGAACGCGGTAGGTATCCTCGGAAAAGTCCTGGTGCCCTGGGGTGTCTAGTATGTTTATGTGGTAGCCTTCGTATGTAAACTGCATGGCGGAGCTTGTAACGGATATGCCGCGCTGCTTTTCTATTTCCATCCAGTCGCTCGTTGCATGGCGCCGGCTTTTTCTAGCCTTTACGCTTCCTGCTTCCCTTATGGCGCCGCCGTAGAGCAAAAGCTTTTCCGTAAGCGTTGTTTTGCCTGCGTCCGGGTGGCTTATTATGGCGAATACACGCCTTTTATTTACTTCATTTTTAAGTGCTTCTTTCATGCTGATTCCTGTCCTTTTGGTACTATAAACTTTACAGCCCTTGGTATAAGGCGTATTTCCGCTTGAGAAATATCCATGCTTTCGCCGTCAATAGTTATTTTAAAGCCTTCAGGAGCTTCAAAGCGCACGCGCTCAAGCTGATTGTATATTATGAAGTCTTGTATTTCAGGGTCTGTTAAATAGCTGCCGTCTTCGTATTTTTTAATAAGCGCCAATAGTTTGAGCCTTGAAAGCGGCTTTATTATTGTAACATCTATTAGCCCGTCGTCAAGCTTTGCATTTGGAGCGGACAGAAACTGGCCGCCCGTGTATTTCCCGCACATAACGGTGCAAAGGAGCAGCCTGCCGTTTTTATTAAGCAGCTTGTCCCCCGCATACACACGGCAGGCATTGTTGATAGAATTTATAAGCGCGTACAAAGCACCGGTAATATAGGAGTTTTTGCCGCCTATTATTGGCTTTCTTTTAACCTTTTGCATAACGGCTGCAGCAACTGAATCAAAGCCGAAGTTTATTTCGTTTATGGCATAGCGGCCGTTTACTTCCAATATGTCAACGGGCTTTGCAGTTCCTAAAAGCTGCTTTTCTATATCTAAGAAACCGTCCTTTGTTCCAAAGCATTTTACATAGTCGTTGCCGCTTCCGCAGGGGTAGCACGCAAGCTCTGCATTTGAAAAGCCCGCCATGCCGTTTAGGGTTTCGTTAAGGGTGCCATCGCCCCCGCAAGCCCAAAAGCGCTTTAAACCGCTGTCTTTCTTACATATGTTTTTAACATAGTCTGTTGCATCGTTGGGCTTTTGCGTTATGTATACTTCGGCTTTAATGCGGTGTTTATCTATAAGCTCTCGTATTTCTTTTTCGCTGCTGCGTTTGCCCGCAGCGGGGTTGATGATAAAAAAATGCTGCAAAATTACACTCCTGATTTTAAAATACGCATAATAAGCGCGCTGTGAACAAGGGCTTTAAAGGCTTATCTCTTTATAGCCGCTTAAATTGACTTCTTTGTTAAACGCATAAATATTTACGGGCTCGCCTTCCAAAAGCTTAAGAGCTGCGCTTTTTTTAGTTACATTTATGTTTATCGTGCGCTTTTTAAAGCGTATGTTAAAGGAATACTCGCTCCATTCTTCAGGCAGGCAAGGGGCGATATGCAGCCCGTCTTCTCTTATGCGCACGCCGGCAAAGCCCTGCACCAGGCATTGGTACAACCCGCCCATGTTGGCGGTGTGTATGCCGTCCCTTGTGTTTTTGTGCGTGTCTTCCAAGTCTATCTGAGAGGAATCGAGCATATATTCCAAGGCCTTTTTGGTATCGCCCAAAAACGCCGCCAAAATGCTGTGCGCGCAGGCGGAAAGCGAGGAATCGTGCGTGGTTATTTTTTCGTAGTACAAAAAACTGTTTTTTATTGTTTCTCTGTCGGCATAGTCAAACAGGCAGTGCGCAAGCACGGTGTCCGCCTGCTTAAGCACCTGGTGGCGGTAAAGCCAAAGCGGATGGCGGTGCAGAAGAAGCGGAAATTCTTCCTTGGGTATGCTCTTTAAATCAAGCGGCTTAAGGCGTAAAAAGCCGTCGTCCTGCGGATTTATTTTAAGGTCCTTATCGTATGGCAGGTACATATTGTAAGAAGCTTTTTTAAAGCTTTCAAGCTCTTCATAGCTTAAATCAAGGCGCTTTTTTATTTGCTTATCTTTGCCCGATTTTTCAAGTATCTGCATTATTTTATACGCCCACAGCAGGTTTTCCTTTGCGGCGCAGTTGGTGTAGTAGTTGTTGTTTACAATGCAGCTGTATTCGTCGGGCCCGGTAACGGAATCTATGTGGAAACGGTTTTTCACATAATGCCCTGCGTCAAGCCAAAGCCTTGCGCTTTCAACAAGCACTTCGGCGCCAAAGTCCTGCATAAATTCTATATCGTCCGTTGCCAAATAATACTGTATGAATGCATGCGCCACATCGCCCGTCAGGTGGTACTGCGCGCTGCCGGACGGGAAATATGCGCTGCACTCGCTTCCGGTTATGGAGCGCCAGGCGTATAGAGCGCCTTTTTTATGCCCCATAATTTTAGCGTGCTCTCTTGCCTTGGGCAAAATATTGTATCTGTACATAAGCAGCTGCTTAGCTATATTAGGCTTTGTAAGCAGGAAAAACGGGAAAATGTATATTTCCGTATCCCAGAAATAATGCCCTTCGTAGCCTTCGCCCGAAAGCCCCTTGGCGCAAACGCTCGTAATGCCGTCCTGTCCTGCAGAACACAAAAGAGAATACAGGCAGTAGTTTATGCTGCGCTGAAGCTTGCTGTCGTCCACGCTTACAGATGCCCTGTTCCAAAAATCCGCAAGATATTTGACTTGGCTTTCTATAAAGTATTCCGCGCTTTTTTCAAAGCTGTCTTCAAGTATGGATAAGGCGGCTTCCCCGGTGTTTTTTTCCCGCCTTGAATCCACAAACATGCAGTACTTGCTAAGCGAAATGCCTTCGCCCTGGTTTGCAAAGTACAAGTACTCGCTTATTAATGTGTTGCCTTTGGCCGTGTGTTTTTCATCGTGAAACATGGAGGTTTTATGTCTTACGGCGCAAGAAAGCTCTAATTTGGAGCGCTTGGTGAAAGACTTAATAAAGGCTATGCCGTCTTGTAAAAACTCCGTCTTGCTTACTTTTAAATAGCTCTGTTTTTCCGCTGCAACGCGGGGGTCTGTTGGGTCTGCAAAATTGCTCACATCGCCTATTACGCTTGATAAGATCTTTATTTCGCCCGAAAAGTTTATGGGCAAAATATCCACTGATATTATAAAAAGATGCTTTTGCGCAAGCGAAGCAAGGCGCCTTATATTTATAAAAACTTCCTTGTTGCTTTTAGAGCGCCATTTAATGCGCTTTTCCTGGAAACCCTTGTCCAAAAACAGCTCGTGCTCGTAAGATAAAAGCGTGCCGGAGTCGAGCGAAAAAGCTTCGCCGTCTATTAGTATTTTTACAGTCTGCACATCCGTAACATTTACTATGGTTTGCCCGGTTTCCGCAAAGCCGTACAGCTTTTCTCCGTAGGCTATGTCCTTTTCATCGTAAAAACCGTTTATGTACGCGCCGCGTATGCTGAAAACGCCGTCAGGCGTTCCGCTTTCCTGGCATGAACGCACGCCTATATATCCGTTTGCGGTGTTGAATACGCTCTCTTCCCAGCCCTGCTTAAGCGGGTCGTATTTTTTAATGAGTATGCTTTTCACGGTGCTTTCCTCCTTTTAAATATAAAAAACCTGATGAATAGAGTTTTATAGTAAATAACAGAGTATAAACAAAGTACTGTTTAGGAGAATAATTGGGCGAAGCTTCGTGAGTATAATTGTAAAAAGCTTCGGGACTTTGACTGCGGGGGATTGAAAAGCTGTGCATTCCATGCATTGTTGCCTTGAGATAGGCAAAGCTTTCAAGCAAAAAAGCGCACGGCAATATGCCCATGGATACTTTTTAGGAAGCTTGAGATTTATAGCAAATCGAGAAACACTTCGGGAGAAGCATCGGAAGGCATATTAAACTCTCCGCGCGGGGACAGGCTTATGTCCGTCACCTTGGGGCCGTCTGGCAGGCAGCTGCGCTTAAACTGGTTGGCGAAAAAGCGCCTGTAAAATGCCTTCAGCCGCGCTGCAAGAAATTCTTTAGTATATTCGTTTTCAAAGGCCGACAAAGCTTTCTTAATAATTTTTTCGGGAGCAAAGCCTTTTAGCGCATAGTATAAAAAGAAGTCGTTTAATATATAGGGCCCTAATATTTTTTCCGTGTGCTGCGCGCCGCTTTTAAGCTCCGGGCTTATGGGAGTATTGAGTATTGCGCTAAGCGCCGGCTTTAGGCGATCGTTTTTTTGCGCTTCGTTATGCACAGCAAAGCGTATCATGGTTTTAAGAAGCCCGGAGTTTACGCCGTACATGCTCATATGGTCGCCGCCGTAGGTGGTAAAGCCTAAGGCGAGCTCGCTCATATCGCCCGTGCCTATCATAATGCCGCTTAGCATATTCGCTATGTCCATAAGTATTTGCGTTCTTTCGCGCGCCTGCGCGTTTTCAAAAGCGGCGTCTTCCTGGCCTTTATGGTTTATAGCTTTTAAGTGGTCAAATACGGCCTGCGAAATATCTATTGAATTAAGCGGAATATTAAGCGCATTGCATAGCATTTCGGCGTTTGAAAGCGTGGCTTTGCCCGTTCCCTGCGCCGGAAGCGTGTATATATTAAGCGAAGATAAGCTTAAATTTAATATGCGGCGCGCTCTGTCCGCTACAAGCAGGGCCATGGCGCTGTCAAGCCCGCCCGAAAGCCCCAAAATAATATTTTCGGCGTTTATCCTTTTAAGCCTTAGGCTTAAGGCTTGCGCTGGTATGCGTATAAAGTCGCAAAGCACTAAGGCCTTGTCGCCTTTTAGGTAGGGAGTTTTTTTATCCAAAAAAGGTTCTGATTTTAATATGCATTCTTTATTGCTTTTAGCAGCGCCGCCATAAAAACAGTATTCCTTTTTTGCAAAAGCCCCGCGGTATGCCTCTATTTTTTGATTTATTGCAATACCGCAGACGCCTGCATGGCAGTAATCCGTGCTGCTTTCAGCCTGCCCCGCCTGCGCAAGAGCGGCAATGCAGTTTTTGGATGAAGCCTTGAGCCAGTCGCAAATAAGCGCTTCATCGCCTGCAAGGTAGGGCCTGCAGGACGGCATAAGGCAGACGCTGTATTGCTTAATGCCGTCTATGCATATGTTTTGGCCGTTTAATATAAAAGGCTCGCGGCTTACGGGTATATCGTATAAAACGCTCGGGAAATCTTGGCTGAAAGGCTTTTTAGGGCTATTTAGCGGCACGAAGCGCTGCACCTTTCCGCCGTGCAATACGGCAGCCATGTCAAACAAATTGCCCGCACCGTCTTTTACCGGCGTTCCAATAACTGCAATGCGGTCTTTGACGCCTGCTGCAATATTTTTTAAGGCGCTTTCGCAGGCGCTTATAAGAGCGTCCTGCAAAAACAAATCCCCGCAGCCGGCCGTGCTTAGGGCAAGGCGGGGAAACAAAACTATGTCCGCTTTGCTATTAATATGTATAAGGCGCATTATTTCATCAGCGTTTTTTCTTACGCTGCATGGCGCGCCGTCTGGCGATATGCAGGCTATATTAATCATATTTTCAAGTCTTTTGTGCTGTATCGCAGGCTGCCTGCTAAAAGCGCTGCAATCGTTAGCATTACAAAGTACTTAAGGTAGTAAATTTCTATTCCGCTGTTAAACACCTTTGTAGGCTCGGCGAAATAAAACGGCGTTATGTATTTAAAAGCATCGCCTGCAATATCCAAATTAATAAGCAGGTTAAGTATGTACAGGAACACCGCTACGCCTACCCCTGCGCCCGTTGCTTCGTGCGAAAGAAATGCGGAAACCGCAAAGCAGATGCTAGCAAGGCATATGTAGAGCAAAAGCAGGGTTTCCTGCATTAAAACAAAGGTTTTAATGTTCCAGGGTTCTTTTAAATATACAAAGCAGAGATAGGTTGCAAATGTATTTATTAATGTGAAAATAAATATATCAAACAGAAGCGCCAGCCATTTCTGCGCTATTACGGATATGCGCAGCACAGGGTGGGGAAACAAAAACTCCGCCGTGTGGCGCCCTTCTTCTTTAGAAAGCATGGAAATGCCCCTTACGCAAGCGAAAACGCCGCCCAGTAAAAGCATTATATTGCCGGCTTCAAGGGCGTAGTAGTTAAGCACATTGCTCAAATCCAGCTTGTCTATAGAAAACGCCTGCAAAATCGGGCCAAAGCGCTGCATGAAGCTTGTAAGCATGTCCGCCCTTGCGGCTATGGTTGGCTGAACGCTCATAACAAGCGCTATAAGAGCAGCGCAGGCAAGGCTTGTTATAATAAGGGCCTTTCTGCTTTGCTTTATTTCGTGGCGGAAAACTGTCATTTATTTTCTCCTCCGTAAACGTGCAGGAAAATTTCTTCAAGGCTGGGTTCGGTAACCGTAAGGTCGTAAAAAGGCAGGGAGCTTAATACGGGAAGTATGTCGTGCATATCCCCCTGGTATAAAAATGAGGACTCGTTTTGGTGCGTGTACACTTTTAAAACGCCGCTCAAACTGGTTAATGCAGCGGGAAGCTCGCTGACGCCTCGCAGCGTTATGCGCCTTGCAGTGTTTGAAAGGTTGCTCACAGCGTCTGAAAGTATTATCTTCCCTTCGCGTATTATTGCTGCGTGGCGGCAGTGGTGCTGCACTTCGCTTAGCACGTGGGAAGATAAAAATATTGTAACGCCCCTTCTGCTGCGCTCATCCAGTATGTCCCAAAAGGCCCTTTGCACAAGGGGGTCAAGCCCGCTTGTTGGTTCGTCCAGAATAATTAAATCAGGATTATGCTGCATTGCGGCGACTATTGCCACTTTTTTTTGGTTGCCGAATGAAAGCTCATTTACTAGCCTGTTCGGGTTAAGCCCTAACCTGTCGCTTAAAACCCAGCTTTCTTTTTCGCAGTCTTTATTCCTAAGGCGGGCAGACATCCTGAAAACATCCGCGGCGCGCATGCCGCGGTAGTAGGATACAGTTGACGGCATATAGCCTATATGCTTAAGCGCTTCCCTGCGCTGCGAAGGTATTTTAAAGCCGAGCACGGAAGCTTTGCCGCTCGTGGGCCTTATAAGCCCTAAAAGCGTGCGTATAAAGGTGGATTTGCCGGCGCCGTTAGGCCCTATAAAACCGAATATATCGCCTGCTTCAATAGACAGGCTTACATCAATAATGCCGCGCGCTTTGCCGTAGCTTTTGGTTAAATTCTGTGTTTTTATGGCGTATTCCATCGGCATCCCCTCCTTTTGCGGATTATACCATATATTTATGCCGCTGATAAGCTTTGCAAAAAAAGAAACCGCCTGAAAGCGTTTCCGGCAAATTATTGTTTATATAAAAACATAAAGCAAAACTTTGTTAAAGCCGTATTAGCATAGTTGATAAAAGCTTAAAATGCTGAGGCTTAAAAGCAAAGCTATCGAGTGTAGACAAGGTATTATTTAAGGGGGAATAAGCTTAATGAGAGTAATCGCGGAAAGCTTCGGGAATAAGGCTGCGGGGCATTTAAAAGCTGCGCATTCGCTGCATTTTGGCTTGATACAAAGCTCTCAAGCGGAAAGACGCATAGGCATTGATTAAATACAGGAGAATATTTGCCTTAAAATAAAAACCGCCTAAAAGCGGCTTGCTCTTAGGCGGTTTTCTTTGTTAAGCGTTTTCCTTTATGGCTGCAAAGCATTCGCTGCAGTAAACCGGACGTC
>JBMNUE010000091.1:0-7866 GCA_050946095.1 Christensenellales bacterium | reverse complement strand
ATGTTCGAAGCTTTTCGTTGTTGTAGACGAGGAAGTCATGTTATTTTCTAAAGCTTTTGCCGCGCGCAAAGCTTTTCGTTGTTGTAGACGAGGAAGGCATGTTATGTTCTAAAGCTTTTGCCGCACGCGAAGCTTTTCGTTGTTGTAGACGAGGAAGTCATGTTATGTTCTAAAGCTTTTGCCGCACGCGAAGCTTTTCGTTGTTGTAGGCGAGGAAGGCATGTTATGTTCTAAAGCTTCCGCCGCACGCGAAACTTTTCGCGATTGTTTTTCACGATTACAATCATTATGCTTGCCCCCTGAACCTCCTAAATATTGCTTTTTCTACGCTCTCGCTCGGCTCGCGCCGGGTTTTGAACCGCGCAAATTGTTTCGTAATATTTACATATATGTTGCGTTTTCTGCCAAAGATGTTTATAATCAGTATGCCGTAAAGGCACAGGAGGAATTATGAGCGAAGATCCACGCAGTTTAGTATACAGAGTTTTAAACAATGTGCGCAAGGTGATAGTAGGCAAGGACGAAGCCATACAGCTTGCGCTTATAGCGCTTTTATGCAAAGGCCATGTGCTCATTGAAGACGTTCCGGGCGTTGGCAAAACAACGCTCGCAGGCGCCCTTGCAAAATCCCTCGACTGCTCTTTTTCGAGAATACAGTTTACGCCGGACATTATGCCGTCCGACATAACCGGCTTTACCATACCCAACATAAAAACGGGAGAGATGGATTATAAGCCCGGCGCCGTTATAACGCAGATACTGCTCGCAGACGAAATAAACCGCACCAGCCCCAAAACGCAGTCCAGCCTTATGGAAGTTATGGAAGAAGGGCAGGTTACGGTTGACGGCACCACCTACAAGCTGCCGCAGCCTTTCATGGTTTTAGCAACTCAAAACCCCATAGACTTTGTGGGAACCTATCCCCTGCCCGAAGCGCAGATGGACAGGTTTTTCCTGCGCATATCCATAGGCTACCCCAGCATAGAAGAAGAGGTCGATGTGCTTGGCCGCTATACATCTCAAGTTTCCCCCATGGAAAACTTGATGCCCGTGTGCTCCGCGCAGGAAATAATAGAAATGCAAAACCAGGTCGGGGGCATATATACAAGCGTGGAAGTTCGCGGGTATGTAGCGTCCCTGGCGGCTGCAAGCAGGCGCCACCAAAGCTTGTCCCTGGGCGTTTCGCCGCGCGGCGCGATAGCGCTTTTAAGGGCGGCGCAGGCGCTCGCAGTTCTTAACGGAAGAGACTATGTTCTTCCGGACGATGTGCGCGCAATGGCGCCTGCAGTATTGTGCCACCGTCTTATTTTAAGCCCGGAAGCCAAGATGAAGCGCATATCAAGCAGCCAAATACTGTCTGATATTTTGTCCTCCGTTGCGGTGCCGCAAGGCAAGGCATGACAAACAGGTTAAGAGCCGCTGCGCTGGCTTTCGCTTTTACTTTGTACTGCGCCCTAAGCCTTGGGGAGACCATATACTACCTTTTAAGCATCACCTTAGGACTTATGCTGCTGTACGCTTTAATAAGCGCGCTGCTCGTTTTTTTTACGCTCGAATACAGCCAGCATCTGGATTCAAAACGCGGAGAGCGCGGAAGCGCGGCCAAGCTTTTTTTAAACATAAAGCATTCCTGCCCGCTGCCTGTAGCTTCTTTTGGTTTAAACCTTGCCATGCCAAAAGGCGATGCCAAGGCAAGCATCAGCGTAAGCCCTTTTAAAAATTACGGCATGCAGTTCGAAGCCCCGCTTAAGCACGTGGGTTTATTTAACTTTGGAGTAAAAGAAATTGTCATAAGCGACATATTCGCTTTTTTTGCAATCAAAAAACAATACCCGAGGGAGCTTCCGCAGGTGCTCAGCCTCCCGCGCGATTTTGCGCTTGAGCCTCTCGTATTCCCCGAAGGCGACGACGGAAAAGCCATAAAAAACGATTCCGGCGAAGACATAAGCGCCCCCGAAGACACAAGGAGCTACCGCCCGGGCGATCCTTTAAAACGCATACACTGGAAGCTTTCAGTAAGAATAGGCGAACCCATAGTGCGCCGCTTTGAAGTGCCTTCCCCGCCGGATACCCTTATACTTGTGGACCTGCAAAGCCCCGAAGTTACGGGAAAGCAAGACGACGAAAAGCTCCGCCTGCAGGACGCCGTATGCGAAACGGCGCTGTCCGCTGCAGTTATGCAGCTTAAGGAAAACCGCCCAGTCCGCGTTCCGCTTTACGGCAGCAGCTTAGGCGAATACCACCAGGACAATATAAGCACGGTTGAAATATTAAAAGAAGAGCTGGCTCTTGAAATGTTTAGAGAAGGCATATCTTTTGAAGAAGTTATAAGCGTGGAGCTTAACCGTATGCAAAGAACCGGCGCCTGCGTTCTCGTAACGACGCGCTTAAACGCGCGCATTGTGGATTTGGCCGCCGATATAATTAAAACGGGGGCAAAGGTGCGCTTTTATTATATATCCTTTGAGCCTGAAACCTTGGAAACCCTGCCCTATATTACAAGGCTTCAGCATCATTTTGTGGAGGTGTGCTATGTTACGCCGGCATAAAGCAGCGCGCGCCGCCTTGTCTTTTTCGCTTAGCGTGTTAACAGCCTATACTCTTTTAACGGCGTTTTTAAACATAACGCAGATGCTGCCGCTGAGATTCTTCGGATTAATTGAGATAATAGTTTTTACGCTTATATTTTTTGCTTCGTCGCGCTTTAATTCAGGCCTGCGCCCCATAATGCTCATAGGGCTTACAGTTGCGGCACTATTTGCCTTTTCCGGCGGCAACATAATAAACGCAATGATCGCCCGCATAAAATGGCTCCCTATGATAGAAACATCTATGCTTTATTCAGATGCCATATTAGCCTTTTTCAGCTTTTTAACTTCGCTTTTCGGCGTGCTTTTAGCTATGGGGGACCCTGCGACCAGCATGCCCTTGTACATAACTTCCCTTATGCTCATGTGGTATTCGGGCGCCAAGACGGACCTTAAGTATTTTATACCGGCAGCGCTCGTGCTTCCCTTTATGTTCATAGTGAACAGGCCTTTTTCAGAAAGCACGCAAAAAAATATTAGCATAGCTAAAATAATAAAGGCAGCAGCGATAGCAATAGCCATAGCGCTTTTAGCTGCAGCCGTATCGCCCGAATTCCCTAAGACACAGCCGCAGCTTGAAGAGCGCGCGGACGCTCTGCGCGACTTTATAAACGATTATTTTTTCTTTACGGATTCAAGAACCGGTTTCTCTTTAAAGGCGGAAGGCTGGCAGAACATGCCGGATGACGGCTTGGGCGGCGTTCCCAACCCGCCCAATGCGCCAGTGCTTGAAGTGAGCGCCGAAGGCAAAACATGGCTGCGGGGCGCCATAAAGGATCATTACAACGGCCGCGCATGGTACGACACGCTGTCCGACAGGCGCTACGGCGTGCATTCGGGCCGTTTTGAACCGCTTAGAAAAGAGCTGTTCAACTGGAATCTGCCCGAACAAGAGCGCCTGCCGCAAAAGCAGGTAAAGGTAAATGTGCTTAGGGAATCCCCTTCCACGCTGTTTGTGCCGCAAAGAGTAAGGCAGCTTGATATGGGCGCGCACATGGTGCCGTATTTTAACAATGCGTCGGAGCTTTTTATCACAAGGAACTTAGAGCCCGGCAACAGCTATACGGTAACATACGAGGACTATTCTGCGGGCGAAGAAACAAAAAAATTGGCAAACGCCTTATCCGCGCATATTGATCCAAACTATGCTCTTATGCAGGACAAATACACTCAGCTGCCTAAGCATTTAACGCCCGACGGCATAGTGGCTCACCTTGCCTCTCTTATGGCAAGAGACGCCACAAGCCCTTACGACATAGCGGAAAACATAATGAAATCCTTAAAAAACAACTACCGCTATACGCTTAATGTGCAGGAAACGCCGCAGGATACGGACTTTGTGGCGCACTTCCTTTTTGACACCATGGAAGGCTACTGCACATACTTTGCATCCGCTATGGCGGTTTTGGCGCGAAGCCAGGGGCTTCCCGCGCGCTACATAGAAGGCTTCCTTGTAAAGGAGCACAGAGATAACCCCATCACGCTTACAAGCGAGGACGCGCATGCCTGGGCGGAAGTTTATATACCGAACATAGGCTGGGTGGTGTTTGACGCAACGGCGGATGAAAACAGCGGCGATACGCCTCCCGACAAGGACGCGCTTAACGAGCTTATGTTTAACCCGAATCCGCCTACCCCAAGCCCCGAACCCTCGCCTACCCCAAGCCCTACTGAAGATACGCAGGATAAGCCGGACGAAAACCCGACAGAGCAGCCAAGCCCCGCGCCTTCTGAACCTCCCGCTCCTACCGAGGAGCCTGAAAGCGCAGCGCCCATAGAGCAGGACAGAAATCCCCTGCCATGGCTGTGGCTTTTAGCGCTGGTTGTTTTGCTGATATGCTTAAGGCTTTACTTTGCCGCTCCTACGGTCAAAGCCAAACGCCTAAAAGACGCGAACGCCAAGGCATTCGCCTTGTTTAACGGCTTCCTTGAAATAATGCAGGAAAGCGGCAACGCCAAGCTTCAAAGCGAAACGCTTATAGAATACGCTAAAAGACAGGGCGACGAAGGTTTAATCAGCCTAAGCATGAAGCTAAGCGCCGTAACCTACGGCGCCAAAACCCCCACAGCGCAAACCCTTAACGAATGCGAAAGGCTCTATAAGAACGCCTTCAAAAACTCCGCCCCCATAGTTAAAACAAAGGTAATTTTAAAACGCATACCGATAAAAAAGGAGGAGTTTAGAAAGTTTGTAAATTTATTTAAAGGCTTTTGGGATAGTTTTAAAAACAATAATTAGCGCTTAAAGTTTTAATTGTTTATATCCTAAACAGCCTACGCGTGAAACGCCCGCTCATCAACCAGTTTCCCCGACTGTTGCTGTTCTTTAAAATCCACCAAAATTTTCGCTTCATCTATCGGCAGTAAAAATTTCAATGGTTTGTTTTTTAGCTCTGCCTATATATAAAACGCACCTGATCTTAATCTTGGGTGCGTTTTATATAATAAGGTGTTATGTTTTTATATTACGCTTCTTTTGTAATCTTTTCTTTAGTTTGTTTGAATTCTTCCTGTATTGCTTGCACTTTTTGAGGATCTAAAATAAGTTCCGCAGTTGCGGCGGCTAAAATTTTAGCCGCAAACACGATTGCATTGTGCCCTCTTTCTGTTTTCCCATCATTTAAAAACTCCTGGGAATGCGAAGAGGTGCCGTCATCCACAAAAGACATGCGCAAACAGGTTCCTGGCATAATATAGGTTACTGCGCCAAAATCTGTAGACCCTGTTTTTTCTCTCGCTCCCTTGATATTAGGAGCTTTGTAATATTCTGCATTCTTCATGATGAGGTCGTTTAACATATATGAAGGTATTTTGCCATCGCGGCGCATAAGTATATCGTCATCCCAGTCGAAAGTAGTTTCGGTCATAATGGATGCTCCCTCGGCTATCTTCTTTACGCGTTTAACTACTTCATTAAGGTAATTTGTGTTATACGAACGCAGGCATATTTTCCCTTCAGCTATTTCAGGCACAACATTTTCCGGTCCGCCCGCATTTATCACTGTGTAATGCATACGCGTATCTTCTTTCACATGTTCGCGCAAAAACTCTATACCGTTAAATGTCAAAAGCAATGCATCAAGCGCGCTGCGCCCGACATCCGGTTTGAGCGCCGCATGTGCGCTTTTGCCGTGAAAACACAGCTTTATTCCCTGCATAGCCATGGATTTGACATCAACCTGTGTAGCAGGTCCTCCATGCATCATAAGAGCTATGTCTATATCCTTCATAAATCCTTCTTGGAGCATTATTACTTTGCCCGCCCCGCCTTCTTCTGCGGGAGTGCCATAAACTATAAGACTGTAAGGCGCTTTATTGCCGACTGCTTCCATAACGGCCTGCGCCGCCCCAAGCATTACGGGCCCTTGCATATGGTGCGCACACGCATGCCCCATAGGCAATGCATCATACTCACAAAGCAAACCTATTTTAGGACCTCCCTCGCCCTGTTTATATTCGGCGCGAAACGCCGTATTGAGCGAACCTAAACCAAGCTTTACATCAAATCCCTTTTCTTTAAAAGCATCTGACAGAAGCTTTGAAGCATATGTTTCCTTAAAGGAAGTTTCAGGGTTATCAAATATGGAATCCGCCATTTCAAAAAGCTGATTTTTAACGGATTCTATAGTGTTGTCTATGCTTTTTTTAAATTCCATTGTTTCTCCTTATTGAAAGTTTATAAGCTGCGCACCCATCATAAGCAGACTGCCGACTATTATCCAAATAATAAACAGTTTCCACATAAATTTCATCCAGCGGTCATACGGAATATCCGTCGCGCCAAGCGTTCCCATTAGAGCTGTGGAAGTCGGCAGAATATAGTTGCAGAAGCCATCCCCAAAGTTATAAGCAAGTATAGCCGTCTGGCGGGATAAATTTACGGTATCTGCCAAGGGAGCAAATATCGGCATTACTGCTGCTGCCTGGCCGCTTCCTGATGTGATTGCTATATTTACAATAATATTTATTAGGAACATAACAGGTCCTCGCAGTATCCACGGCACCTTGCCTATTACACTGCTAAGAGAATATATACAGGTATCTATAATTGTACCTTCTTCAAGAACTATAGAAATAGTCCTTGCAAGGCCTATAATAATTGCCGCGCCAACCATCTTTTTTGCGCCCTCAACAAATGTTTTAGCCAGTTCAGATGGTTTCATGCCGGATATGAAGCCTGCAGCTATCGCAAGCCATATAAACATGCCTGCTGTTTGAGAAAGCCCCCATTTAAGATTGATTCCGCCGTAGACTATGATGCCAAGCACTACAAACAATGATATAAGTACGCCCCATTTGCGCGGATTCATGCTTTCTTCGCCATGTTTAATATCTTCTGAAGATATTATGCGCTGTTTGTCAAGCTCGTACATGGGAGAAAGATGAGGTGAATTCTGTATTTTTGTTGCATAACGCACTAAATAGATATTAGTTATTACATAGAATACAGCAAAGCTTACTGCTCTGTAACCGAGACCTGAATATGGCGCAAGGCCAGCTATCTTCTGCGCAACAATGGTAGTGTTTACATTCAATGTACCAGTAGAAAAACCTACCGCCCCACCAAGCAGTATCAAAGATGCGCCTACAATGGAGTCGTAGCCTAAGCCTAAAGCTATCATAACCATAACCGGCGCAAAACCTATAAAAGTGTTAACGCCTTGCGTTGTGCAAATAAGTCCGAAAACCAGTGTTAACGCCGGAATAAAAATTTTAGCCTTGTTCTGAGTCTTTCTTGCTATAAGACCAATAAGTGACTGAAGGGCGCCACTTTTTGTTATAACATAAAATGCTCCCCCTGAAAAAAGTATGACACATATCAAGTCTGCTACTTTTACAAACCCCTGTACGGAAAACATTGGCAATTCCAATGGGTTTACCGGAGTACGTTCTACGTAATGAAAAGATTCCGGGTCTATAAGATTTTTTCCCGTCACATCATCTTTGTAGCGTTCATATTCCCCCGCAGGAATAATCCATGTAAGTGCAGTAAATATCAAAATAATTAATGCAAGTATTACTAAAGTGTGCGGTACTTTCCTCTTTTTTTGTTTTTCAGCCACTATAGTTTCCTCCTTATTTTATACGACTATATTTTTTTCATTATATAGACAGTTGCTATATTTTGTCAATAATTCTATTTATTCGGTCCTCCTCCCATTATCGTAACGGATTTGGACAGGCGAGCTGTAGTTTACCGACTATCAGGTAAATCATGGATGAAAATCCTTTAAATGTACGGTAGCCTCTTGCTTTTCTCTTGGCGGCCTGGATCATG
>JBMNUE010000090.1:0-7956 GCA_050946095.1 Christensenellales bacterium | reverse complement strand
CGCCAAGGGAAAGCTGCAGCGCGCTGTCTTTATATTCCAATGGGGAATCCTCAAACCAGCGCGGCAGCGAGTATCCGAAAAAGCTCAGGAAAAATATGGCTGCCGCAAGCCAAAACTCCGGCGAGCGAAATGTAGTTTTTATTTCTTGTTTCATAGCTTCAAAATTCCTTGCTATTCTTTTGGCTTTCCGCCCGCATCCTCCCAGGACAGATAGCCGCGGTAATAGGTCTTATCAATAGGCACATAGTCGACCGCATTGGTGTTGGATATTATTTTTCCTGTTTGCGCATCTATGCTTATGAATGTCTGGTGGGCGCTGTTTCGCACATTGCGGTAGCCCGGCTCGTCGCCTAAAATTAAATCTTCGGTTGAGCTTTTTGCGTTTTTCACCCATATGCCATGCACCCGCCAAATGGGTTTCAGGTAATAACGCCGCTCCCATCCGGGCAGCCTGCGGTAGTCATCGCTTGCGCCGTCTTCATTAAATTGCCCGTAGCCCAGCTTTATTTCAAACACAGCGCGCAGACGGCCGTCTTTAATTTCCTTTTCAAGCGCCTTTATCACTTTGTCAAACCCGCACAGCGGCACATCTTCTGCAATTTCGCTATCTATATTCCAAAGAATAAAATTCCATCCGCAGGAATCTTTGTTTTGAAACGTAATGTCTATGAAGGCTTTCGCAATGTTGCTTCGCAGATCGCCTATTATAGGAATGCCTTTTAAGGCCTGATCCCATGTAATAAAGCCAATCCCAGGGGCTAAGGGATTTTCTTTGTCGTTTTTTTCATAGAAACTGTGCGTTCCAAATTCTTTAGGTTCTTTCCAAAGGAAATTTTCATCTATGCCCAGCCCTTTCATGATTTCCTTTGTCATTTCCGTTATTTCGCCCAATGTTGTTTTGTTTGCCGGTATATAGGCTTTATCCTGGTCAAAAGGCGGGTAGTAAACCCTGTATGGCTGCACTTTAACCGCTTTGCCGTTAACATTTACAGTCCACGCAACGTCTTCCCTGCCGTTTGCCGGCTTTTTCACAAGGAACTGGTATCCTCTGTTTTCAGCCATGTGGGGCTGCCCGTTTACCTCTAAATCGTGCTTTTCTCCGTCCTTAGGAACAAGGTCCCAATCCTGCTTCCAGGAGCAGTAAAGCACGGGAAACTGTTCCGCTTCCGGCAGTAAAGGCGTAATATCCACAGCTATCGTCCGCCCGTGTGCCTGATAGGTTTCATGCCAGCCTGCTTTTGCCTGCTCGATCAATTTAGGAAGTGTGTAGAACGTGTCCGCATTTGCTGATGCTGCTAACATGCACAGCAAAAGGGTAAATATAACCGCTTTTTTCTTCATTTAAGCTGCCTCCAATCTCGTTTTTTAGTAAAATTATAATCATAGCGCAGGTAATATCCTTGGACTTTTATCATGTGTCTTTTTGCTTGCAAACTTTGATACTTCAAGCTAAAAATATAAGGGATCCAAAGCTTTTAAGCGCTGTAATCTTTATATGTGCAGCAGCTTAAGATATAAAGAGCCGCCTTGCGGAATCCCTTGAATTAGGATGCGGATTTCTGAATAATACCATAAGCTGAACCGCTCCAACATAAGCGCTTTGCACACCTTATTTTGCGCTGCAATCTTTTTGCGATTGCGCTAAGGAATATTTTCCCTGAAATTTTCTAAAACAATGCTTTGCCTAAGCCTAAAAATGCAATGCAAATTATTAGAATAATTTGCGCTTTTTAAGCCTATGGAGAGTCTTTTTCGATAATTAAATTCTAAAACTTTATGCGCAGCTGCGGTTCTATTGTTTTCAATCAGAAAATCAGCTTTGCATCTGCCGTTAAACAACTGCTATCAATAAGCGGCATTCTGGCTCTGCCAGTTTGCGTATCTTTCAAATATCATTCTACCATACATGCCGCATATTTTAAAAGCTTTAAAAAGCAAAATAATGTAAAAGTTTTATGCTTTTTTAAAAAACAGCAATTCATTCCACGGCGCCGCTCCGTTTATTGATGCCGCAGGTTCAAAACTTGTTGCGGCATACAAAAAACCTCCTGCAAAACAGAAGGTTCATACCGAGCGGTTTAAGCAGCAAAAAGCCTAATATTTTAGGGTTTCCGGGCTGTAGATAAAGTCCCATTGACTTTTTGCCTTGTGTATTTTTGCTTGGAAGCTTTGCTACCTTAAACTAAGAATATAGGAAATGTTCAGCTTTTAAGCTCCACCATTTTAGCACTGAAAGTTTCTTACTATTGCACATATTGCACTTATAAAACTTTACCCTAAAACCACTAAATAATACTTTGTCTAAACTCTTGAATACTTTTTGTTTTGATATTTTTTGAAAATATAATATTAATATTAAAATATGCTTTAGACTGTCGACAAAATCCCATAGACTTTTTGTCGTGTGTATTTTTGCTTGGAAGCGTTGCTTCACTCTATCAAAAAACGTAGGGAATGCAAAGGCTTTTAAGATCCTCGACTGAAACCCCTAAAGCTTTTCACGACTGCGCTTATAGCGTTTTTTTCCTGAAACCCACTAAATAGTACTCTATCTAAACTCTTGAATACTTTTTGTTTTGTGTTTTTAATAATAGAATATTTATATAAAAAATATAATCAGACTGTCGACTCGACAAAATTTCATAGATTTTTTTCCGTGTATTTTTTCTTAGAAGCTTTGCATCTCTCAATCTAAAAATATATGGAATGCAATACTTTCAATGCCCCAAAAGCGAAAACCCTAAAGCTTTTCATGATTGCGCTTATGGAGCTTTGCTCTCTAAAACCCACTAAATAATACTCTATCTAAACTCTTGAGTACTTTTATTTTTATGTTTTTGATAATAGAATATTTATATAAAAAATATGCTCAGGCTGTCGACTCGACAAAATTTCATAGATTTTTTTTGCCGTTTATTTTTTCTTAGAAGCTTTGCATCTCTCAATCTAAAAATATATGGAATGCAATGCTTTCAATGCCCCAAAAGCGAAAACCCTAAAGCTTTTCACGACTGCGCTTATAGCGTTTTTTCCTGAAACCCACTAAATAATACTCTATCTAAACTCTTTAATACTTTTGTGTTTTGATAATAGAATATTTATATAAAAAATATGCTCAGGCTGTCGATAAAGTCCCATAGGCTTTTTGCCATGTGTATTTCCGATTGGAAGCTTTTACTCACTCAAACTAAAAATGTAGGGAATGCAAAGGCTTTTAAGCTCCACCATTTTAGCGCTGAAAGCTTCTTACTATTGCACATATTGCACTTATAAAACTTTACCCTAAAACCACTAAATAATACTTTGTCTAAACTCTCTAATACTTTTATTTTTGTGTTTTTAATAATAGAATATTTATATAAAAAATATGCTTTAGGCTATCCACAAAATTCCATAGACTTTTTGCCGTTTGTATTTCCGATTGGAAACTTTGCCTCACTCAAACTAAAAATGCAGGGAATGCAAAGGCTTTTAAGCTCAACCATTTTATCGCTGCAATCTTTTTACTATTGCACATATTGCATTTATAAAGCTTTGCTCCCTAAAACCCACTAAATAATACTTTATATAAACTCTTGAGTACTTTTTATTTTTATGTTTTTACCAATAGAATATTCATATTAAAAAATCTGCTGTTTAGGCTGGATTAGCGGGCTGTATTAAGGTTTTTGTTTATATATTTTATAAAATAAATCTCTATAAACACCTTTTTTCATGGAACTTCATTGAATAATTTTTATTAAATTAAAACACGCGCATCGGGAAAAACTCATAGTTTCCGCTTGCTGCGCGCGTTTTTAAAAAACAATGAACGCTTTTAAAGCATCAATAAATTCCGTATGAAATTTCAGGCATTCTTTTTAATATGTCAATCACCAGGTTGGCGCTTATGTTCGCAGCGTTTTGCTTATTTTTTTCATAGGCTTCCTGGCTGTCTTCGTCGGCAAGGTCCGAAATGCTGCGTACAACGAGTATCGGAATGCTGTTTACATAGGCGGCGCAGGCTATTGCAGCGCTTTCCATGTCTACGCTGAGTGCAGGCATATTCTGCCTTATAGCGTGCTTTTGCTCGCTGGTTTCTATAAAAGAATCCCCCGTTGCGATAAGGCCTTTTTCATAAATAAGGCCGTTTTCCTTGAGATGCTCTTCGGCTAAGTTAAGAAGCCTCTGGTCCGAATAGAAATACCTTGTGTAAGGGGGAAAATTGTCCATAATTTCGGGCTCAAAATCGTGGTAGGTTATGCGCTCGCCTAAAACAATGGTAAGCTCCTTAACGTGTGGAGCAAGGCCGCCTGCAATGCCCGTGTGTATTATGGTGTCGGGGTGGAACTTGTCTATTGTGAATTGCGCCGTTATGGCGGCGTTTGTCTTGCCTATGCTTGAAGCCGCAACAACTACTTCCTGGCCTCTTAATTTTCCCCTTGTGAAGTTGTTTTTAAGATGCTCTTCAACTTTAGGGTTTTGCATTTCGGAGCGGAGCAGGTCTATTTCAAGCTCCATAGCGGACAAAATAGCTATCATTTAATCCTCCATCTCTTCTATTGTGCGCACGGGCAGCACAAGGTAGGTGAATTTATTGCCTTTTATAGGGGCCACTACACAGGGGCTTACATTGGTGTTGAAGCGCATGCTGAATTCCTTGTCCTCTATGTTGCTCACAACGTCATAAAGGTAGCGCGAGTTAAAAGCTATAAGCAGCTCGTTTCCGTTTATTGATATAGGTATCGTTTCAAGGGAGTTTGCTTTTTCGGTATTTGCTGAAATGGACAGGCTGTTTCCTGCAATTTTAAGTTTAAGCAGGTTGTTTCCTTCCCTTGCAACTATCCTTGCGCGGTCTATTGCCTGTATAAATTTGTTTCTGTCTATCTTTATTTCGGTTGTCCATGTTTTTGGCAGTATCTGCTCATAATCTATATATTCGCCTACAATAAGCGGGCTGAAAACCTTGGTGCTGCCAAACTCCGCAACAAAATTGGTGCCGTTAAAGGTGAGCTTTATTTCGCTGTCATCTTCAGAACCCATGCTGCTAAGCTCTCTTACTACTTCTCCAGGTATTATGCAGGACATGCAGTCCTTTTCTTTGGCTATATCGCTTTGCACAAATATTTTTTGCATAGCGAGTCTGAAGCCGTCAAGGCATACCACGCGCATTTCTTCTCTAAACACCTGCAGAAAGCAGCCGGTAAGTATCATCTGGCTTATTTCAAGGCTTAAGGCGAACTTGGTTTTAGATATGGCGTCTATAAAATCGTTATGGTTTACGCTTACGCTGAAGCCGTCATAAATATCTTCTATCTGCGGGAAAGAAGCCGCTTCAAGGCACATTATATCGGTTGAAGACATGCCATGAGCTGAAACCGTCATAACTTTATCTTTTGCTGCAAGCTCTATTTCCCCGTCAAGCTTGCGCGAAAGCTCTGAAAAAAGCTTCGCAGGCACAAGGCAGCTGCCGTCTTGTTCAACTTCTGCGTCTACGCGCGTTTTTATGGTCATCTGCCCGTTTGTGGTGGTAAGTATAATTCCATCGTCGACAGTTTCCATAAATATGCCTTCGTAAACTATTTGAGCCGGTTTTGGCTGTATGGCTTTCATAAGTATGGATAAAGCGCGGTTCAGTTCGTTAGCTGTTATTTTAATGTGCATCTTTTCACTTCCTGTTGTTAAATCTTCTTTGGCGCAGCTTTCTTAAAAATTATTTTAAGCATATAGATCATGCCTATATTTTTTTTATAAATTTCTCTTAAAAGGCGCCTTATACTGTTTAGAGCAGTAGTAGTAATATATGTAGTAGTAGTAGTAGGGGCTGTTTATACTGTGGAAAAGCGGCTTGAGCCTTAGAAAAATATAGCTTTTAGCTGTGCATAAGCTGTGCAGCCTTATCCGCAAATATGCCTTCTTATGTGGATAAGCTTAAGGGCTGCTTTAAACGCCGCTAAATAAAAACTGCTTTTGTTTTATAGTTTTAAATATTCAAAGCTGTTTATGCCCATATAAATTGTTTATTTATTATTTATACGCTGTTTATGCGTTTTTTATACGCCGGCGTTTTATAAAAACAATACATATGCACATATAAACACCCTGGGGATCAACATCTGTGGACAAGTCAGCACGCAGAAATGCGGCATTTTTTATTTCAAAAAAGTTAAGTCCACAAACTATCCAACTTTTAAAGCAGCGTGGCAGCTTCCCTATCTATAAGTATGGTGGCGTTTTTATGCAGCCTTAGTATGGATGAAGGCGCCATAGGGTCTATCTCTCCGTTTACGGTTTTCTTTATGGCTTCCGCCTTTTCCTTGCCGGTTGCTATAAGCACTATCTGTTTTGCGCTCATTATGGTTCCTATGCCCATGGTGATAGCGTGCTTGGGCACTAAATCGGGGGATTCAAAGAAGCGCTGGTTAGCGTCTATGGTGCTTTGGGTTAGGTCAACAACACGTGTTCCGCTTGAAAAAACTTTGTCCGGCTCGTTAAAAGCTATGTGAGCGTTGCGCCCTATGCCAAGAAGCTGCAGGTCGACGCCGCCGTAAGACGCAATCAATTCGTCGTAGTCTTTGCACTCCTTGTCCAAGTCTTTGGCTGCTCCGTTAGGCAGGAAGCTCTGCTTAAGGTTGATAAATTTGAACAGCTTTTCCTGCATGAACTGATGATAGCTTTGTTCGTGGTTTTCGTCCAAACCTATGTATTCGTCAAGGTTAAAGCTTGTCGCCCTGGAAAAATCCAAAAGACCTTCCTTATACCATTTGGCAAGGTATTCGTAGCATCTTATGGGCGAAGAGCCCGTTGCAAGGCCGATTACGCTCTCGGGTTTTTTTATGAGCTGTGCGGAAATAAGCATGGCGCAGTTTTTAGCGACCTGCTCGGCGCTTGACAATATATAGACGTTCATATTTTCTACCTCCTTAAAAGTCATATAATTATAGCACAAAACAGGGTTTAAATAAAGACAAAAAAGCGGCATGAATGTAAATTAAAGAACAAAGCTTTTCAAATTTTAATATAAGGGAATTTTTTATACGTTTAATAATTGCTGCAAAAAAAATAGACGCATAGAAAAATACAGACTTTATGCCCTTTTATGCTATCAATATAATTATTTATATTTTAAAAAGTTTAGTAAAAAACTCTGTAGTTTAAGGCGCTTATGCAAAGCTGCTAAAAGCTATGCGTTCAGTGCGCAGACAAAGTATTATTTAGGGGTTTCAGAGTGCAAAACCCCATTAACGCAATCGTTAAAAGCTTATAGCGCTTTATTCGCAAGTATAAAAGCTTTGCGTTTTCTGCACTTTAACTTTAGATAGCAAAGCTTGCAAGCAAAAATACACGCGGCAATATGTCCATGGGACTTTGCCGAAACGCTTAAATACTTATCATATTACTCGGCTAATAAAGCAAAAAACCTTGGTAGTGTCAATAGTTTTGTGTAACCTTTCATGTAAGTCCTTTGTTAAGCTATTAGGTTCTTCCCTCTAGAGGGAGGCGATTTTTTTGAACATTTCGTTTAATTCAGCTTGAACTTTAGCAAATCCTTTGTGGATTCTTGAACTGAAACGTTCATTGTAAATCATCGAAATTGTGCATGCACAGCGGTCAAATGCGTTTTCATTGGGAAGCTGTTCTTTCACTTTCGTCTGTTTCTTAACACGTTTGTTGAAGTTTTCAATCATATTGTTGGTGTAAAGGCTTCTTTGAATAGCTTTAGGGAACTCCAGAAAGGTAAACAGGTTATCGTGCTTATTCAGCAAGGCAATCACTTTAGGGTATTTGAAGCCCCATTTCTTACAGAAATACTCATACCTAGCCTGTGCTTCTTTCAAGTTTTCGGCTTGGTGAATATGCCGCAGATCATCTACAACCTCAAGCTTATCGCTTGCTCGTACACGATTCATCACATTACGCGCGATATGCGTCCAGCAAGCCTGATGCTTTGCTTTGGGAAACTCTTCCAGGACCGCA
>JBMNUE010000089.1:0-7956 GCA_050946095.1 Christensenellales bacterium | reverse complement strand
AATAATATTGTATATAAAGCAGATATTATGCCTGCTTTTCTAAAAGCGATTCTTTTCTTGCGCACAAAAGCATCACAGCAGCTGCTAAAAATTCTATTGCGCAGCTTACATAAAACAAATATTTAAGTCCGGCGTTATCAAGCAGCAGGCCGGCTATAACATTTCCTAATATTCCGCCCATATTACTTGCTAAAATTACAAGCCCCTGCGCTCTTACCTTTTCGCCGCCAGAAACTATGCTGTTTGCAAAAATGGTAGACGAAACTCCATACAGTCCGTAGCAAAGCACGCTCATTGCCATAGCGAAATATACCGTAGGCATAGTTCCCGCAAAAGAAAGGACAAGCATTTTTACAAAATAAGCAAAAAAACATACCACGAGCAAATAGCGGGATTTTACTTTTTTAAGCAGCATAGGAACTAAAAACATCGCAGGCATTTCAACGCCGGATTGTATAAGCATGCTTATGCCAAGCTCTCTTCCGCCTCCGCCGACGCCCTCTATTACATTTACCAAAAAAAGAAGCGATGGCGTCATTCCAACATATAGAAGCACACTCGCTAAAAGAAAAAGGCGCAATACAGAGTTTTCGCTTAACATCTGCCTGTAGCTTGTGCGGCCGCTGTATTTTTCATGCACATATATATGCGCATTTTTTTTAGACACATCTTCCACATTTGGCATCAGCATGACAATAACAACGGACAGCAAGCTAACAACGCAAAATATTGGCATTAAAATTGAAGGAGAATGTATTTCAAGCTGCAGGCCGATTATATATGCAAACAAGGCATAGGTAATAGAGCCTATGCCCCTTGGCCAGCCGTAGTTTACAGGCACCCCGGCATTAACATACTGCATAATTTGAGCATTTATAAGCGCTGAATTAGTATGCTGAAAAGCGCCGCCTATTGAAAATACCAATGACATTAAAGCAATTGATAAAGGCACTTTTAAAATAATCGCTCCGCAGACCATGGACATAAGCATAATTGCTGCCATTATTTTTTTAATCGGTATATTATTGTGATTATCTGTAAATGAGGATACGGTAAGCTGAAAAGCTATGGCTAAAATGCTTAATAAAGATGATGTTATGCCTATCTGCGTATCCGAAAAACCATGAAATGACAAAAACACTGCTGTAAAGCCTTGATATACTAAATATGATACCCAAAACGAGGCTTGCAGAGCAGCGTAGTTAATTTCTATTCGAAATGCCGGTTTCTTAGTTTTAGACATACATTAAAACAAATTATCCTTTTCTATATTTGGGATGGTATATGCGTCTTTCCAAAGACCATATCCTTTCGCTGAAAACTCCTTCAGGCGTTCTGTTCATTACATCTTCCATTTCGTTCATGCTCGCGTCCATATCGTCAATTAGGTGCAGCATCTCAGCTTCCGGGAACATGGGCATACGCGTGCTGCCGTACTCCGGTATGCCGTGGTGACTAAGCATCATATGCTCAAGAAGTATTACATACTCGTCGTTTTCGTCTATCTGCTGCGCTCTTGCCGCTTCGTTTATAAGCGTTACCCCGCGAACAAGATGTCCTAAAAGCAAGCCGTCCTTTGTATAGTCCTGCACATTGCCAAGTTTATCTGAATCCAACTCTAAAACTTTACCTATGTCGTGCAATATTATGCCGCTAAGCAGAAGATCCCTATCTAAAAAGGGATAAACTGGCATTATGCCTTTTGCCGCGCGCAGCATACTCGTTGTGTGGTGCAATAGCCCGGAACGCTCAGCATGGTGCAGGCTTTGAGCAGCTGGGAAATACATAAGATTTTTTTTGAACTTAGAGATAAGATATAATACTATTTTTTTAAGCGTTATATTGCTAAAAGAATTTACAGTATCTAAAATTTCTTTAAACATGTCTTCCGGTTTTTCGGGAGCAGAAGGAACAAGAAGAGAAATATCCACATTGTCTTCTTCCTGCGCTTCGCGGAATTTTTCAACTCGCAGCTGAAGCCTTCCGTTAAATTCGGTTACGGAGCCCCTTATTTTAAGCACGGACCCCGCTTCAGGCGCAGCCTGCGAAGTATTCCACACTTTTGCGTTTATGCTTCCGGTCTTGTCTATGAGCATCATATCAAGGTACGGATTGCCAGTTGAACCTACCCTGCTGTTTGCATTCCGCACAAGAAGAAAACCTTCGAAACGGTCGTCCTTTAAAAGTTCGCTTACTCCTATTTGGGAAGACAAATTATTCACTCCTTAAATCTTCAAACAAAGTATAGTTGTCATGCCAGTAAAGCTTTACAGTTCCGAGCGGGCCGTTGCGCTGCTTTGCCACAATAACTTCTGCAATATTGGTTTCTTCGCTGCTTTCTTCGTAATAGCTTTCCCTGTGCAAAAACATTACTATGTCGGCATCCTGCTCTATGGAGCCTGAATCGCGCAGGTCAGAAAGCATAGGCCGCTTGGTCGCGCGCTGAATATTAGCCCGCGAAAGCTGGGCGCAGGCAAGCACAGGCACCTTAAGTTCCAATGCAATGGCTTTTAACATTCTTGAAACTTCGCTTACCTCAAGCTGACGGTTTTCAGCACGCGAATCCGTAGTCATAAGCTGCAGATAGTCTATAACTATTAGATCCAACCCGCCTTTTTCCATCATAAGGCGCCTGCAGCGGCTCCTAAGCTGCGTAGGCGTCAAAGACGCAGTATCATCCATATAAAAAGGCGCGTTCGCTAAGGGCGCTATTGCAAGGGCTAACTTCATCCATTCATCGTCGCTCAATGTGCCGTTGCGCGCTTTTTGCATATCAACTCTCGCTTCGCAGCAGAGCACGCGCATAGCTATTTGATCGTTTGGCATTTCAAGGCTGAATATGGCCGTTGTGAAACCTTTTAACGCCGCATGAGTCGCTACATTTATTGCAAAGCTTGTTTTGCCCATACTGGGACGCGCGCCAACAAGCACAAGTTCTCCAGGATGAAGCCCGGTAAGCAGATTATCAAGCAATGTAAATCCCGTTGGAACTCCGTCTATTTTCCCCTTATTGCGCGCAATCTCTTCCATTTTGCGGTATGTGAGCTGCATAACTTCAGATATATGCACAAGGCTTTGGCTGCTGTTGCGTCGCATAACTATATCGAAAATAGATTTTTCCGCATGCAGGAGTATATCCTGCATTTCCATGTCCTGCCTGTAGCAGTTGCGCATTATTTCGTTTGAAGCCGATATAAGCTTTCGCAGGGTCGACTTTTCAAGCACTATGTTAATATAATGCCTAAGGTGCACTGTGGTAGGCACAAAGCGAACAAGCTCCACCAGGTATTCGGTGCCGCCTATTCCATCAAGCTTTCCCGTACGCGAAAGCTCCGCATCCATGGTTACAAGGTCTACAGCGCTGTTGTGTCTATTTAAATAAACAATCGCATCAAAAATAGCCGCATGCTGCGGATTGTAAAAATCTTCGCTGCTAAGCAGTTCCAACGCTTCCGTAACGGCGTTTGCGTCCTGCATCAAAGCGCCTAAAACGGATTTTTCAGCCTCCTGGCTGTTTGGCGGCACCTGCGTGATGGTTTCGGGAAAGTTTGTCATTATTGAGCCGCTATAACATCTACATTCATTTTAGCAGAAACGCCTAAATAAAGCTTTATTTCTATGCTTGTCTTGCCTACTTGGCGAATGGAGTCTTTTAAATCTATTTTGCGTTTATCAATATCCGTGCCGAACTGTTTTTTCAGAGCATCTGCGACTTCCTGGGAAGTAACGCTGCCATAAAGCTTTCCGCCTTCCCCTGCCTTGGCTTCTATGGTTATCGTTTTGCCTTCAAGCGCTTTTGCTATTTCTTGGGCGTTTTGGCGTCTTTCTTCTTCTTTGCGTCTTTCTATTTCTTTTTGGCGCTCAACTTCCTTTATGGCTTTGTTGGTAGCCGGAACAGCCCATTTACGCGGAAAAAGATAGTTGCGGGCAAATCCGTCCGATACATTTAGTATTTGGTTCTTTTTTCCGGTACCTGGTACATCTCTTAATAAAATAACTTTCATATATTATCCTCCTTGTTGTTTAAATCGTTTTGGTTTGGATGAATTGGCATGGCGCGCATCCTAAAGTTGAAAAACAGATCGAACAATCCTATCCACGCCATAGTTCTGTTTAGTATAATAAAAATCAAAAAAAGCAAAAACAGCTTAAGGTAGAAGCGTTTTGCAAAACGAGAAAGCCAAAAGGTAATAAGGCTCAGCCCCTGTATGGCAAGCAGCGTTGTAAGCGCTGTAAACATCATTTGTCCTGCTAAGTACAAGGTGCCGGGTATAAAAGAAGTGATTAGATAGCCTATAAATAACACCGCCAAGCCTTTTCTCATAGCAGGGCTTAAAGACCATGCGGAAAACGGCACAGTAAGCGGCAGCTGGAAAGAACCTGCATTGTCTGTTTTGTTATACCGCCTGCCTATATGAAGCGCCAGCGTCGAAGCGCAAAACGATATCCATATGCTTTCCCCGGAAATCATTGTTGCAGGAATCGATCTAAGCAGTATTTCTATACGCAGAGCAAGCTGAGAATAAAGCTCTTTTCTTGCAGCCGGCATAAATACTACGCCGTCTGCAGCATCGTTAAACACCTGGATGTTTTCAGGCAGCGCATTTAACGAAAGCAGGCCGGTATTTGTTAAAGCATATAGCACTATATCTTTTTCCCGCATGGAATCAAGCTTTTTTATAAAGGCTTCGCTAAGGTAATGGACAGTAATTTCAGGTTTAAAAAGTCTAAAATAACCAATAAGCAGCACAGTAGCAAAAACATGAGCTATAAGCAGCATGATAACAGCTTTGGAATACTCAATATTTTTGTCAAGGCAAATAAGCCATACAATGGATATAGGCAGCAGAAACAAGCTAAAAGGCAGAGTTTGCAAAGAACCTGCAGCATATATGCCGCTAAGCGTTATAAAGGCAAAGCCTAAAACAAAAGATACAATCCCGCCAACACTTCCTGCAATAAGCAGCAAAGCAGGGTATACAACAAAGCTTAGCATGGCGTGCTGGGCAAAAGGAAAAGGCATATTAATAACCAGCAGGGCAAGTATTAAAAATACCGCTGCCATTATTATGCTCGCTTTGCCGTTGTAGCGTTTTAGTGCCATAATGTTCCCCTTTCTTTGACTTAGATTGTAAAGTGCAGCTTGTTTTTTGTCAATTGTCTTCGGTTTTTATACCGCTCACGGTATTATCCATAAGCGCCATAACTATATTGCGTCCCCTGTCCTGCAAGTTTTGATAAGGGATTTCTTCGCTCGAAAGGCTTAAAATATCCCCTTCCTCTTGCATAATGGTAACAATGCTGTTTGGCTTTGCTAAAGCAGCTGCAGCCGCATAAGAACCGTTAGACGCATTTTTATAAAACGCAAAAGCTCTCGAACCTTTGCCGTTTCTATGCTGAATATCTATAAAGCTTTCCATTATGCGCTTGGCATACCCTCTTTCAGAAACAATTAACAGTTCATCTTCGGATTCAATCTGAGCTCCGTATAGAAGTTCATCGCCCTTTGCAAGTTTTATTGCGCAAACCCCTCTTGTAGAGCGCCCGGTTACAGGCACTTCTTCTTGAGGGAAGCGTATAAGCATAGCATTTTTGCTCAATACCAATATATCGTCTTGCGGCCTTAAAAGCTGCACACTTCGAAGCTCGTCGCCTTTTGCAAGCTTTGCAGCTATAAAGCGGCCACGGTTTATATCGTATTCTTTGGAGGCGCTGCGTTTCACAAAGCCTTTTTTAGTGAAAAACAGCAGGTCGGGCAGCTGCGGCACTTCTTCAGGATTAAAGCAGAAAGCTGTTACGGGCATTTCATCATCTTCAAGCCCCGCTACAAGCCCTCCTACGGAAACACCCCTATCCTTAGGCTTATTTGTTTCTTCTATATCCTCTATCGGCAGGCGGAAGCAGTTGCCTTTGTTTGTGAAAAGATAGAGAAAACAATCCGTCATGGTTCTAAAGCTGTATTTTGTTATTTCCTGCGCATTTTCAGCAGGCGTTATTTTTTCTAAAGCTTTAAGCTGCATACGCTTTATCTGCCAGGAATTGTTAATTAAAACCACAGCGGGTTCAGGCACCGGGATTTCATCCTGTTCAACCGCAGCTTTAAGCCGTTTGTTTTCTTTAACTATTTCGGTGCGCCTTTCATCTCCAAACTTTTCGGATATTTCCTGCATCTCTTTTTTAATTACGGAAATAAGTTTTTTATCGCTTTTAAGTATGGATTCAAGCTCTCGTATTTTTTTCTGTATTTCCTCAAACTCTCGGTGCAGTTCTAATATTTCAAGCCCCGTAAGGCGCTGCAGGCGCAAATCCAAAATAGCCTGCGCCTGAATATCGGTAAACGCAAAACGGGCAATCAATTTTTCCTTTGCTTCTTTGCCGTTCTTTGATGAACGAATAAGGCTTAGAACTTCATCAAGATTATCTACGGCGATGATCAAGCCTTCCAAAATATGCGCACGGGCCTTTGCCTGTTCAAGGTCGAACTTTGTGCGCTGCGTGACCACATGTTTTTGATGCTTAATATAGTGGCTTAAAATTTCTTTTAATCCCATCTGCTGCGGCTTGCCGTCCGCAATCACTACCATGTTTACGCCGAATGTGGTCTGCAAATCGCTGTATTTATATAGGTAGCCTAATATAAGCTTGGGATCGGCTTCTTTTCTTATTTCAATAACGGCTCTTAAGCCGTTGCGGTCCGATTCATCCCGTATATCCGATATGCAGCCAAGCGCCGCTTTCTTTTCGGAAGAAAGCTTTAATATTTTTTCTAACATCTGCGCTTTGTTTACCTGGTACGGTATTTCGGTTATGCAAATAAGATGCCTTCCTGAGCGGCCTTTTTCAAAATGAACCTTTGCGCGCATTGTAAGTTTGCCGCGGCCGGTTTCGTAGGCTTCTTTAATTGCAGGCGTATCAAGCAGCTGCCCGCCCGTAGGGAAATCCGGCGCAGGCATAATCTGCATTATTTCATCAAGAGAAGCATTCGGATTTTCCATAAGGAAAATGCTTGCGTTTATTGCTTCTTTAAGGTTATGGGTCGGTATGTTTGTAGCAAGACCAACCGCAATGCCTGAAGCTCCGTTTACCAATACATTCGGAAAGCGCGAAGGCAATATGTCCGGTTCTTTTAAAGTATCATCAAAGTTTAATTTAAAAGGCACGGTATTTTTGTTTAAATCTCGCAGCATTTCAAGAGCCAGCGCTGTCATTCTCGCTTCGGTATAGCGCATTGCGGCGGCTGTATCGCCATCTATCGAGCCAAAGTTGCCATGCCCGTCAACAAGCGGCGCACGCACTGAGAACGGCTGCGCTAAACGAACTAATGCATCGTATACGGAAGTATCCCCATGCGGATGGTATTTGCCTAAGCAGTCCCCAACTATGCGGGCGCACTTGCGGTGCGGTTTGTCAGGCGTAATATTGAGCTCCTGCATGGTAAAAAGTATGCGTCTTTGCACAGGCTTTAAGCCGTCCTCCACCTTAGGAAGCGCGCGCTCCATAATTACATATTCCGCATACGGCATCATGCTGTTATGGAGAACCTCTTCAAGCGGGGCTGTAATAATATTTTGCTCTTCCAAATTAGTCAAAAAATTCACCTCACTTGAGTTTTACAAAATCATCGGGACGGTAAAAGTTAGCATGCTTGCTTATATAGTTGCGCCTTGGCTCTACTTTATCTCCCATAAGAACGCTTATAAGCCTGTCCGCCCTGGCGGCATCTTCTATATCCACACGTAAAAGTTTTCTCGTTTCCGGGTTCATGGTAGTATCCCAAAGCTGCTCCGGGTTCATTTCCCCAAGGCCTTTATAGCGCTGTATCGTGTAGCTTTTTAAATTAGATGTTATCTTTTTAAGCTCTTTATCGTCATATGCGTATTGAGATTTTGAGCCGTATTTTACAAGATATAAAGGCGGCATGCCAATGTATACTTTTCCGTTTAAAATAAGGTCTTT
>JBMNUE010000088.1:0-7979 GCA_050946095.1 Christensenellales bacterium | reverse complement strand
AATTGTATAGCTTATTTCTTTTCCGTCTTCGTATTTCGGAAGCCCTTCAAAGCTCCACTTCCAGCTGTCTGCTTCTGTTACCTTTTTAGCTTCAATTTTTACGCCGTTTTTAAGCAGATTTATGCTAATGCTTTCAGGCAGCTTGCCTTCGCCTTCCCAAGTTTTTGCGCCTGTTACGGATACAGTTTCAGGTGTATGGCTGTTTGTTATTGTAAAGCCGTCTTCCATGCTGCCCCTTAAGCCAGATTCATAGTCTTTAGGCACAGATGTTTCTTTAACGGTATAGGCTATTTCTTCGCCACCTTTATATTTAGGCAGGTTTTCAAATGCGCCCGTCCAGTTGTTTTCGGCGTTAAGCGTTAATGTTTTGCCTTCAACAGCTTCGTTGCCTACATAAAGCTGTACCTCAACGTTTTCAGGGCGCAAACCGTCTTGGTTTTCACTGTCTTCCCAAGCTTTTTCTACATTTACGTCAACAAGGCTTTTTTTAGTAAATGTAAAATGGAAGGTGTCGTCGATCTTATAGCGATATCTAGGGAATTTATTAGCACCACACCACCATGCAGGAAAATTATACTGCCAGTAAATTGGGTAAACAGCTTCGTATTTCCCATCGGGCAGAGAGGCAATGTCTCCTTCTGTTGCAATAAAGTCTTTGTAGTTATCGCCATCAGAAATAAATTTACCGGTATTATGGTCAAATATAAATAATTTGTCTAAATTCTTCAGGTCAAGTTCTAAAATTTCGGATTCTTCCGCCGTATCAACTTTTAGATCAAGATAATCAACCTTTTCCACATGATCTATCAAAGCCTGGCGAATTTCATCATCTGTCATCTTATTTGTAATTTCAACATCGCCTTCTTTATAGGTGGCTTCTGAAAGCTCCTGATCTTCATAAACAGCAAGATACAGGTTCATGGTTTCACCTTCATTATAAGGCGTAACTGTCATACCATGAATTCCCATATCAAAATCTTTAAAAGTCTCATCGCCGTATGTTATGCTATATACATAGCTATTGCGACTTACTCCTTCAGGAACATCGCGGCCTTGAGCAACTACTTTATGGAATTGGTCCGTGAACATAATACTGCTCGTTATCAAAAAATTGTTAGCACTATTCTTGCTAATTGTGCCGTTTAAGTCAATTTTGTACTCGCCTTTTTTTAAAATAGCGACTTCCGAATCGGGATACATGTCCGGATATGTGGGATTTGGGCGCAGACCAGGAATAACTTCTCCGGTATTCACATCTACCGGATACCAGACTGCAGGAACTACGACTTCCTTCACGGGCTGAATAAGGTGAATCGTAAATGTTTGATTGTCCACTACATGCAAACTTAAAACCTGCGATTTCGTGTATTCTTTTCCCGTTTCATCAGTAATTTTGCTGATTTCCCAGCCTTTATCCAGTTCATATTCGGGGATTTCTAAACCGGCCTCTTCCATGGATTGGCCTTGCACCAAACCTACAACATTGTTGGGAACCTTGGTGTCTTGGTATTTGGCTAAGGTAATCAATTTCTCTTCGCCAGTAAAGCGGCCGTGTGTCTCGCCATCATCAGAAGGAGCAAATTCGAATGCAAGCTGGCGATAGTCGTCGATTACCGTGAAATCGTTTATAAATAGAGGTTCATATATTGAATAATCAAGGCTATAATTTGTTGTAAAGGTATATGGTGGAGTATATTCGTTTTCGTCTATTATTAGTGGATGGGCTGAAAGAGGCAGATTATCCGGCACATTTCTGACCTTAAGGCAAAGAACAGGCACTCCGTTTAACTTGTTCTTAAATGAAGTTACTCCTCCAGGTCCCATTGCGTTATATAACTGCCACCAAGGAAAATCGTCTCCATCTTGCGGAGTTATGCTCTTACCATTAATGGTAATTTTAGACAGCATATCCACAATGCCCGCTTTTTCCCAGGTGTTATAATCTCCATAGGCGCCCCAAGCTTCATCAACATTAGATTTATCCCAGTCCATAAATTCTCTGTTAACAATCTCGCTGCGTTTAACCGTCAACGGTTCAGAAACTTCTACAACCGGCTCGGCAGCCAAAGCAGCTGCAAAGACGCCGGCTATAATTAGCACAAAAGTTAGCATATATGCTAAAGATTTCTTGTACATAAAGATTCCTCCTTAATTTTTTAATAATTTAATATAATAAAGCAGAAAGCCTGTTTCTACTTCCTGCTTTCTAAATATAAAAAACTTTCTGTATGTTTTTTGATGCGCAGAGGGCTTTGCATATTAAATTTGGATCGGCTTGCTAAACCGGAAGACCTGCTCTGCATGTATGTATGTATGTCGGTATGTCTATATGTCAAGGATTGCGGCACGTTGAACATGCTCGTGTCAGCTCCTTTCTTGAAAACTATAACTATTATACATTATTTATTATTAATGTCAATATAATTTTTTTAGATTTATACAAAATAATAATATATCGATAAATTGCACCGTTGAGCACAATATTATGTGTAAGCTGATTAATAATCTCAATAAGAAAAGAGGTCCTTTTCTTAAAAGAAAAGGGCCTCTCGATGGATTATTTTTGCACTATCCTTAAAACGCTAACAGCTTTAAGGAACTTTTTTTCATGGACAAGCTCCGGTATAAATTAATACATTAATCGCCTGTTTTTGATATAGGATATCCGCAAAGCGCGGACAGCCTTAAACAATTATTTGCCGTTGGTATAAGCCTTTTATGTAAAGCTTTTTATAATTTTTTAAAGCTATTTATTCATTACTTCAACGGCGAGCGAAGCCTTATGCCCGTTAATGTCCCATTCCTGCGCGTAGGCGCTTTCGGGGGCTGCTTCGTTCAGCATTTCTTTTGCTAAAACTACGGAAGAAATCATATCGGAATGGAGCTTAAAGGCTTCCACTATTTCGTTTTCGCCCGTGTAGTATACCTTTATGCGGTCTACCACGTTAAAGCCCGCGTCCTTGCGCATGGTTTGAAGCTTGCTTATAAGCTCCCTTGCTATGCCTTCTGCGATAAGCTCCTTGGTAAGCACGGTTATTAGCGCTACGGCGACTCCGCCTTCCTCCTGCGAAACAAGGCCTTCCTTTTGCTTGGGCTCTATAAGCACATCGTCTTTATTTAACTGTTCTTCCCTGCCGTTTACGGTTATTACAAGCGGTTCGCCTTTTTCAAAACCTTCAACGGTTTTTATGCCGTCAGCATTTTGAAGCGCCTCGCGCACCTGCTTTAGCTCCTTTCCAAAGCGCGGGCCGAGCGTTTTAAGCTGCGGCTTGATGCTGTAGTCTGTAAAGGCGGAAGCATCGTTTACGAAGCTTATTTGCTTTACATTCAGTTCGTCCTTGGCAAGCTCTGCGTATTCATTTCCAAATTCGGCGCCTCTTACAAGCATTTCGCTCAAGGGCTGGCGCACCTTTAAGGAAGCCAGGTTGCGGCAGGCGCGGCCCAGCTGCACCACTTCTATAAGGTCCGCCATTTGGCGCGTCATATCTTTATCTATAAAGCTTTCGTCAGATATTGGGAAATCGCACAGATGGACGGATTCCGGCGCATTTTTATCCCAAGACTTCACCATGTTTTGGTACATGCTTTCAGCCATAAAAGGCGTGAACGGCGCTGTAAGCAGGCACATATTATACAGCACGGTATAAAGCGTTGCGTAGGCTGCGGCCTTATCCTCCGTCATATCCTTGCCCCAGAAGCGGGCGCGGCAGCGGCGCACATACCAGTTGCTAAGGTCGTCCGCCAGTTTTTGGAGAGCATTGGCGCTTTCAGGTATCTTCATGCTTGCAAGCCCGCTATCCACAATCTGCACGGTTTCGTTAAGGCGGCTTAGTATCCACCTGTCCATAAGTGTCAGGCTTTCTTTTTTAAGCGGGTGATCGCTTGGCACAAAGCCGTCTATATCCGCATATAATATGTAGAAAGCGTAGGTATTCCAAAGGGTGGACATATACTTGCGCTGCCCTTCGGACACGGCGTCTTCTGAAAAACGGCTAGGCAGCCAGGGAGCGCTTGCGGTGTAGAAATACCAGCGCACGGCGTCCGCCCCGTACTTGTTTAAAACATCCCACGGGTCCACAACATTGCCCAAGTGCTTGCTCATCTTGCGGCCGTCCTTATCCTGCACATGGCCTAAAACAAGGCAGCTTTCATAGGGGGATTTTCCAAACACGCAGGTGGAAATTGCAAGAAGGGAGTAGAACCACCCGCGGGTTTGATCCACGGCTTCGCTTATGAAGTTTGCAGGGAAGGTTTCTTCGAATAATTCTTTGTTTTCAAAGGGATAATGCCACTGCGCAAAGGGCATGGAGCCGGAATCGTACCAGCAGTCTATGACTTCTTTTTCCCTTTCCATAGTGCCTCCGCAGTCGGGGCATTTAAGATTTACCCTGTCTATCCACGGCCTGTGGAGTTCCGGCAGGTCGATTTCTCCAACAGCCATATCTTCAAGCTCTTTGCGGCTGCCTATTACATGTATTTTCCCGCAGTCCCTGCATACCCACACGGGAAGCGGCGTGCCCCAGTAGCGTTCGCGGCTTAGCGCCCAGTCTATTACGTTTTCAAGGAATTTGCCCATGCGCCCTTCCTTTATATTTTCAGGGTGCCAGTCAACGGAGCGGTTGTTTTTAACAAGCTCGTCGCGAAGCTTTGTCATAGCGATGAACCAGCCGCCCCTTGCGTAGTATATCAAAGGCGTGTCGCAGCGCCAGCAGTGCGGGTAGTTATGCGTGTACATTTCCTTTTTAAAGAGCAGCCCTCTCTGTTTAAGGTCGTTAAATATAATAGGGTCTGCGTCCTTCACGAACACGCCTTCCCAGGGCGTATTTTCTATGAATTTCCCTTGCGTGTTTACAAGCTGCACAAAGGGAAGCTGCCATTCCCTGCCTATGCGGGCGTCGTCTTCGCCAAAGGCCGGGGCTATATGCACTATGCCGGTGCCGTCCGTTAGGCTTACATAGCCGTCCGATACCACGCGGTAGGCTTCATCAAGAGAGCAAGTGGCGGCATTGCCTGCATCATACAGCGGCTCGTAATTCATGCCTACAAGCTCTCCGCCTTTTACGGTTTTAATGATTTCTGCGTTTTTGTATTCATCGCCCAGCACGCTTTCCATAAGCTCCTTTGCCATAATCAGCGTTTGGCCGTTCAGCTTAAAAAAGGCGTAGTCCTCATCTGCGTTTACGCAAAGGGCGACGTTGCTTGGAAGAGTCCATGGGGTGGTGGTCCAGGCGAGCAGATATGCGTTGTCCAAATCCTTTGCCTTAAAGCGCACAAAGGCGGAAAACTCGCTCACTTCCTTGTAGCCCTGCGCTACTTCGTGCGAAGACAGCGCCGTGCCGCAGCGGGGGCAGAAAGGCACTACCTTGTGCCCCTTATAAAGCAGGCCCTTATCCGCAATCTGCTTAAGCGACCACCAGACGGATTCTATATAGCTGTCATGGTAGGTTACATAGGGGTTTTCCATGTCGAGCCAGTAGGCAACGCGCTCGCTCATTTCCTCCCACTCGTTAAGGTATAGCCACACGCTTTTTTTGCACTGCTCTATAAAAGGCTCTATGCCGTATTTTTCTATCTCGGGCTTGCCGCTTATGCCGAGCTTTTTTTCAACTTCAAGCTCCACGGGCAGGCCGTGCGTGTCCCAGCCGGCAACGCGCAAAACGTTTTCGCCCTTCATGGTGTGGTAGCGCGGTATAAGGTCCTTTATGGCGCGCGTAATAATATGCCCTATGTGCGGGCGGCCGTTTGCAGTGGGCGGGCCGTCGTAAAAAGTGAAGCGGGGAGCGCCTTCCCTAAGCTTGAAGCTTTTTTTGACTATGCCGTTTTCCTTCCAAAATGCGGAAACGTCCTTCTCCCTTTGAGCAAAATTCATATCCGTCGATACTTTCTTGTACATAAAACCTCCATATGATAAAGCAAACCGCCGGTAAAGCGTATTGGGCGCTTTACCGTCTGCGTTTTTGCCTGGTCGCAATTTCTTTAAAAAAATATAAAGCAGATGCGGCTCTTAGGCTTGCCGAGCGCAAGGCTTTTCCCTGATGCAGATGCGTGGCTTTTGCCCGTTAAGCTGCTCAAGTTTAAAAAACACATTAAGCTTGCCTAATAAAAAAGCCTCCCCCCAATGGGACGAGGTCTGCCCGCGGTACCACCCAAATTGGCGCAATGCGCCCTGCTTTTGCCTTATACGGGTGGCAGCCACTTACCGCTCGCAGGGTGATCTGGCTTTTGGCCTTGCCGCGGGGCTTGCACCATCCCCCGTTCGCTAAAGGCAGCCGCCAAAGCCCGTCCCCGGTCTTAGCGTTTACATTATAGCAAATCGGCTGAAATTGTAAAGGGCGGAAAGGCAAAAAGGCGCAGCATGTCGGCAATATGCCCTAATACGCAGCTCCACGCCTGTTTCAGCCTGCTGTTTTGCGCTTCTAAAGCTAAAAGCTTTTTATGCGCCGCGTCAGCTGCATTCGAAGCTTTTGCGCTTGTTGGCTTTCCCATAAAACACCGGAGTGCAGGCAAAACGCTATTTAGGGGGTTCATGGGGCGAAGCCCTATTAATGCAATCATCAAAAACTTCGGCTGCGGGGCATATACGCAGCTCCATACCTGCTTCAGCCTGCTGTTTTACGCTGGCTAAAGCTAAAAGTTTTTATGCGCCGCGTCAGCTGCATGAGAAACTTTTGCGCTTGTTGGCTTTCCCATAAAACACCGGAGTGCAGGCAAAGCGCTATTTAGGAAAGTCAAGAACGAAACCCTATGAGTGCAATCATTAAAAGCTTCGGCTGCGGGGCATATACATAGCTCCACGCCTGCTTCAGGCTGCTGTTTTACGCTGGCTAAAGCTAAAAGTTTTTTAATGCGCCGCGGCAGCTGCATTCGAAGCTTTTGCGCTTGTTAGCTTTCCCATAAAACACCGGAGTGCGGCCAAAGCGCTATTTAGGGGGTTCATGGGGCGAAGCCCTGTTAATGCATTCGTTAAAAGCTTCGGCTGCGGGGCATATACGCAGCTCCACGCCTGTTTTAGCCTGCTGTTTTACGCTTGCTAAAGCTAAAAGCTTTTTATGCGCCGCGGCAGCCGTATGAGAAGCTTTTGCGCTTGTTGGCTTTCACATAAAACACCGGAGTGTAAATAAAGCGCTATTTAGGAAATTCAAGAACGAAACCCTATTAGTGCAATCATTAAAAGCTTCGGCTGCGGGGTATTGAAAAGCCGCGCATTCCCTGCATTTTCGTCTTGAAATAGCAGGGCCCTCAGGCAAAAGGCGCGCGAAAAAGTATCCATATACAATTTGGACACTTTTTCGACAGCCTTATTGTTTCCCTTAAAGCCCTTGCTTTAAGCCTTATTATATTTTGAGATCGCGCCTGTTCATCACAATAAATGAAAGCGCTATGCTTAAAACAGCTACTGCTGCGGACACTATTACAAGGTTTGGAGGGAATTCGCCGGAAACGCTAAGCTTTCTCGTTAGGCTTACAAAGGCGTAGTCGCGCAGCTTGAAGGGTAAAAAGTTTATTGAATCTATAAGTGCGTATATTATAGTCTGCAGGCTAAAGCTTAAAAGCAGGGTTACTATAAGGGAAGCTGTTTTGCTCTGGAACGCCACCGTTAAAAACAAAGAAAACAATGCAAAGGCAATCCCCGGAAGCGACATTTTGGCTATGTATGATAATATATCCGCATAGCTTTCGGGGAATGGGTTTTTAAGCACAAGCGTTCCTATGGCGCTTGCTAAAAAAATGCCTATGTAAAACAAAATAAGTATTGCGGGGAGCGTAAGCATCTTGCTTAAAAGCCATTTATTTTTGGCGTTTTGCATTACAAGGTAGTTTTTAAGGTAGCCCGTTGCATAGTCCTTTGAAGCGTACATAACGCATACTATGGGCATAAGCACAAAAAACAGGTTTGTCGCAAAGGGCAGTTTTGCAAGCATTTCAAAGCTTATAAAGCTGCGAAGCCGCGCACGCATGTTTTCGGGCGGGGTAAAATT
>JBMNUE010000087.1:0-7984 GCA_050946095.1 Christensenellales bacterium | reverse complement strand
TGATAACTTTAAAATTCCCTAATTTCTACCTTGTAAACTGCTATGTGCCAAACGCGCAGCCGGGCCTTAGAAGGCTTGATTACAGGATGGAGTTTGAAGACGATATGCGCCGCTACCTTGTGCAGCTCAGCAAGGACAGGCCTTTAATATACTGCGGCGACCTTAATGTGGCCCATGAAGAAATAGACATAAAAAACGCCAGGAGCAATATAGGCAACCCCGGGTTTTCATATGAAGAGCGCGGGAAGATGACGGAGCTTTTAAACGCCGGCTTTATAGATTCTTTTAGAAAGCAATACCCCGACACCGTTAAATACTCCTGGTGGTCTTACAGGGGCAATGCGCGCAAGAACAACACCGGCTGGCGCATAGATTATTTTCTGCTGTCGCAAAGCTTAAACGCAGCGCCTTACACAGCCAATATATACGACGATATTTTTGGCAGCGACCATTGCCCGGTAGGCCTTGATATAGAAATTTAATTATAAATTTTAGGCTGTCTACAAAAAGTCTAAAGACGCTTTGCAGTGTGTCTTTTGGCTTGAGAGCTTTTGCTCTTTCAAGCCAAAAAATTTAAGGAATACGCAGCCTGCCTAGCGAGCGAAGCCTCGGTGCTTTTAAATATTGCGCTCATTAGCCTTTTCCCATTAAATTCTCTAAGCAATACTTTGTCTATGCTTTTAAATTTAATTATAAATTTAATATTTTTTGGTATCGTCCTTTTTAAAAAGACGCAACAAAAAGGCACGATGCCTTTTTTGCTGCTTTATTTATATTATAATAACGTTAATCCCTATCCTGCTTAATTCTTTCTATTAGCTCTTCAAAGCTCATCGGCTCTTTTATGCGCATGCGTTTGGCACTGGTTACAGGGTCTTTTCTGCAAATGCCGGCATAGTCGCAGTAATCGCAGGGGCCTGCGCCGTATTTATCCACAGCGGGGGAAGCCGAAATGCTGCCCGATTTAATCTGTTCTGCAAGCTCCTCAGCCTTTTTTACGGCAAAATCCATAAGCCATTGCATTTCTTCTTCGGAAGCCAGCATTTTGCCCTTGGCGGGGCTTTCATTTTTGTTGAATAGCTTCCCTAAAGACAGCGGGGGATCGCCAGCATCCATAAGATAAAATACGTCATAGTCCTTTAAAGCTATGCCGCTCATGGTAAGATAGGCATCTTTCCTGTTCTGCAGAACCTCCTGCTCTAAGCTTTCTTCGGTTTCGTCTATAAGGGAGCTAACCACTCTTTGGTAAAACACGCCCGCAGGCACTGCGCTTTTTTCGCCCGATACGGCCTTTAAATATATGAGCAGCTGAAGCTGAAGGCCTGCGAAAATATCCTCGGGGCTTAGTTTTATGCTTCCCGTTTTATAATCTATAATGCGCATATACTGTTCGCCTGCGCTTTCGCAGGCGTCAAGCCTGTCTACCTTGCCGGTTAGATATATAGTGCTGCCGTCCTTCAGCTTTATCATTACAGGCATAAGACCGCCCACTTTCCCAAACTCCAATTCAACTTTAAATATAACAAATGAAGACTTTTGAAGCCCGCGCGTAAGCGTCCACGCAGTTTGCTTGCAGTCCCTTATGAAGGCTCTTGCCCTTGTTTTGCTCCTGTCGCTGTCTAAAAACGGCAGGTCTTTAATTTCGCTTAGTATTTCTTCGCCCGCCTGCTCCATAAGAGAATCGCTTTCCTGCTGGCTTATGTTGGGATAATTAGCGTGTTTGTATGCTTTTTTTGAAAAGGCTTCAAGAGCCGCATGGTAGAAATTGCCTTTGTCCTTTGGCTCTATCTTCCATTCCTTCTTTTCTTCGGGGCGCAGCCCTTCTTTAACGAAGTGGCGGAACGGGCAGGCGGCAAAGTCCTGCAGGCGGGAAACGCTCATGCTTGACAGGCTGAACAGGCGCTCTGCCCTTCCCGCCGAAAGCTTTTGCGCAAGCTCCTTGCCCCGCCAATATTCAATAAGCTGTTCTGTTTTATGCTTATAGCGCCCGTCCGTGCGCAGAAAGTTTATAGCTTCAACCCAAACGCTATCTAATGTTTCGCTGTTTAGTTTTTGCGGCATCGCTTTTAAAGCCTGCTCTGCTGCAACGGGGGGACATGTTTCAACAGACGACATAACGCCGCCTTCTTCCTTAAGCAGCGGGAAGTTCTTTTTTATAGAAGCAATCTGCGTTAAAGGTTCCATAGCTTCGCCCGTTTCGTCAGAAAGAGCGTAGGATATAAACAGCTTTTGCTTTGGCGAACTAAGCGCATTATAAAGGCTTAGCAGCTTAAGCCTGTCGTTTTCTTCTTTGATAAAGCCGGCGGTTTTCTCCATAGCGCTTTCTATAAGGCGTATATCGGAATCCGACACAACAGAAGCATCGTAATCTGAAAGCGCATCGTCATTTAAGCCCATAACAAATGTTATTTTAGGAAAATCAGGCAGAATTTTATCAAGCTCTCCAACCTGCACGCATCCAAGCTTTGGCGGAAGCGAAGATAAGCTGCAGCTTTCAAAAGAAGAACGCAAAAGCATTGTAAAGCTTCTCAAAGACATTGTTTCATTTTCAAGCAGCAGCTCCATTTGTTCAAAGCTTTCTGTAAGTTTTTTATATATCTGCCTTACTGTGTCCGCAGCAGCATCAAGCCCGGCGTCTAACATGATCTGTTCTTGTTCATCAAGCCTGCTAGGCATATCTATATCTATTAAAAAATTTATTAGAGCTTCTAAAAACTCCTGTATATTGCCGGCAAGGAACATATTTTCTTTCAAATTTTCAAGCGGCTTGATAAGCTTTTTTCTTACAGGCTCCGTTTTCGCCCTTTGCTCTTCATCGCCCCGCTCAAACGGTTTACGCCATAGGGAACCGTTTATCCCGTAGGCTTTGGCGTAGTTTTCTATGCGCCAGCTCTCTTCCTGAGTAAGGCCGCTGTAGCCTGTCGACACATAGGTTATTATGTCCTCCGTTCTAAAGCCGTCCGTAATAATATCAAAGGAAGCAAGCACCGTCCTTATAGCGTCGTGGCTTGTAAAAAGAGTTTTTTCCGATATATAAAAAGGCACGCCGAAAGATGAAAGCATGTTGGAAAGCACCGCCGAATATCTGTTTAAATTGGCGCATATTATCAATATGTCCTCAGGGTTTATACCTTCCTGAATATATTTTTTTGCCGTGTATGCAACAAACTCCGCCTCTTTATACGGCGTCTGCCCAAGGTAAAGACAAATTGAGTTTGGAGTTTTTTTATACTCATTTCTTTTGAGCGACAGAAAATGTTTTTCAAGGTGCTGTATATCTAAAGGCGCCTGCAAGGGATTTCCGTAAAAGGAAAACTCCGCATTGATATTATTATCCTTAAAGGCTTTATCAAGCTTTTGGGTGCTTTTTAAAGGGATAGCAAAGGCATCGCCATCTTCTTCCTGGCTTTTTTCCGCAACTATTGTAACAAGCAGGCTGTCCGCTTCTTTTGCAATTGAAATTAGCAGGTCCTGCAACGGCTCGCTTATTATGTCAAAGCCGTAAACCAGGCAGTCCGCATTTTGCATTATGCCGCTGCATCCTATCCTGCTTATCATGTCCTTATCGCTGTCATGCGCATCGGTAAAGCCGCGCAGGGCGATAAAATCTTCGTATTCTTTATATATAAGGCTTAAATCGTAAAGCTTTTTAGATAGCGACTTCTGCTCAGTTTTATCAGCGGCAAGCTGTAAATCTTTATAGCTTATATTTTTTTCTTTTATAAGCGCAATCCATTTAGCCGCTGCATCTATAAAGCCCGGTTTGTCCGCCGCTTTCCTATAAAACTCCAATTCCTTGCGGCAGCTTTCTATCGCCCTTGCAACAGCAATGCGCTGCCCCTGTTCGTCAAGGAATGTTTTTCTGTCGCTCCCGGCGCGTTCAAATACCCTGTTTTTAAGGCGCGACGGCGAAAAAACCTGCACCTTTAGCAGGCCCGGTAAATTTAAGTCCTCAATCAAATCGCGCTCCGCCTGCAAAGTATAAAGTTCAGGCACAAGCAAAACGCAGGGTCTGTCTTTATCCAAAGAAGCCCTAACCTGCTTTAATATTACTTCCCAGAGCCTGCCTGTGCGCCCTGCCACTATTTTTACTACGCCGTCAGCCATATAATAATCCTCCGGCTCCATTTTAACACAGGCGGCATGGCTTGGCAAAAAAGACTTTGTTAGCTTTTAATTAAACGCCTGTGCATAAGCAGCATTGCAGCTATTATTATAAGCAGATACATTGGCAGCTGGCTTAATCCCGCAAGCTTCGTCAAAGCCCCAAACAGCGGCGGCATAATGCTTGTGCCCGTGTATGCGCTTGCCATCTGCACGCCTATAAGCGCTTGGGAATATTTTTCCGAAAAGCGCTGCGGCGTTGCATGTATCATGCATGGGTATACGGGCGCGCAGCCAAGGCCTAAAAGCGTCAGCCCTATCATGGCTCCTATGTTTCCAAACCATAGCATCAAAGCGCCAAGGGCTGCAACAAGGCCTCCTCCAAGTATAAGCCTGTCGTCCGAAAACTTAAGCGTCAAAAAGCCGTTAAGCGCTCTACCTGCGGTTATGCCTATAAAGAACAAGCCTGCCAGCCCCGCAGCCGAATCCTTGGGCAAACCATAATGGAAGGCTAAAAAGCTGCTGCTCCAAAGTATGACCGTCTGTTCCGCGGCGCAGTAGCAAAAGAAAATAAGCATGGCTTCTTTTGCGCCTTTTATATGTATAACTTCTTTTAAAGAAAAAGCATGTTCGCTGTCCTTGCGCGAGCCGTTTTTAACTTTTCCCCATATGGGCAGAGATGCAAACAGCAAAGCGGACAGCACTATCTGTATTAGGCCCACATTGCGGTAGCCCATGCGCCAGCTCCCGCCCCCTGCTAAAACCATACCCATAATTGCAGGCCCTGCAGCAGCGCCCAAGCCCCACATGCAGTGCAGCCAGCTCATATGGCTGCTTTTATAGTGGAGCGCTACATAGTTATTAAGCGCTGCGTCAACGCTTCCTGCGCCTAACCCGTAAGGAACAGCAAAAATGCACAGCGCTAAAAACGATTTGCTTATGGAAAACCCTAAAAGCGCCAACGCCGTCATCAATACACTGTATGCCGTAATCTTCGCAGTGCCGAGTTTTTTTGTGAGCCTGTCGCTTTGCAGGCTTGAAATTATAGTGCCTACCGCTATTATCATGGATATTATTCCGGCGTTTGATATAGGAACGCTAAGCTCTAAATGCGCAGCGGGCCATGCGGACCCAAGAAGCGCATCCGGCAGCCCCAAGCTTATAAAAGAAATATATATTATGATAAGCAGCAGTTGATACATAGCGGTCTCCTAAAAATAATTTGCGGGTTGTTATTTTGCAATTTTTATATTAGTTTTTCTGTTGGTTAATTAATCTACATTTATAGCAACAATCTGTTCTTTATACAATAAAAAGATATTTAGGCTGTCGGCAAAATATCCAAAAGCAATTTATATTGCGTTTTTTCGATTAAGAGCTTGCCCTCAAGCCAAAAATGCAGGAAATACACAGCTTTTTAATTTACCGGCCACATTAATGCTGTAAACTTTTTGCTATTGCGCTCATGCGGCTTTACTTTCTTTTCCTCTCCTAAATAATACTTTGTCCGCACTCTGATAGCTGTTTTATAAAAAACAGCATAAAAAAAGACTTAACGAGAGATATTCTAACACATCCGCCAAGAAAATTCCTCCTAAAATATTGGGCAAATCCTTTTGCCGCGAAACATAAAAACCGCGCAGGAAATCCCGCACGGCCTATTGTTTTATGGATAACTTATATTTAATAGCAGAAAAAGCTCCTAATCTTTAATAACGCAGACTGTTTCTAATCGCCTTAGCCTATATTCGCCTTTAACCTGCTTTATTACAAAAACGGAGCCTTAACATAGGCTCCGTGTGAAAATGCATATACCCAAAATATGCGTATAAATTATCGGCTCGTACTATAAAGGCAATCTAAACCCATTCGCGCTTGCTTTCCGCATCGGGATATACTGCCTCTAATTTTCCGCCTGTCTATTTAGAATGGCGCGCTTAATCCCAATCGTCTGATTTGTTTTTAATATCTTCTTTTAAGCTCTCCGCCTTGTTAGCTACGGTGTCCATGGCGTCATTTACTTTGGGGTTTATGTCCTGTCCCGTAAATTTGTAGCGCAGGCCGAAGAACATGCCTATTATAATTAGCGGTATAACTATCCAGAAGCCAAAAATCACGAGCAGCACTAAAAACACAATCGGTATTGAAAGCAAACGCTTATCGTTGCGGTAGACTTCCAATGAATTTTTCATGCCTATTTGCAAAAGCTTTGTGCAAAAGCTTATTACTCCCTGTAAAACTCCGCTCACCTGATCCTCCCTTTCACTTCTGCGCTTTTTAGCGCGTTCTGCATTTTGCTGTTCCGCGCGTTCCTCATAGAGAACATCCGAAGCTTTTTCTTCATGGCTGTTATAGGGGTGCTTCCCGCGGTCTTCCAAATATATTATAGCTTCCAAAAGGTCCCAGTCGTTCGCTTCCAAGGCCGCCTTGGCCTCTTCATAGCTTACATTTACTTTCTCGCGCAGTTTTTCTGTCATTTCAAAGCGATCCATAATAATCTCCTTTCCTAAAGGGCTTGCCGCCCCTCCCTTTTACAATACTATAATAACCCGCATGGATTAAACAAAAAGAAAACTTAGATTAAAAATACATTAACGCTTGAAGAGCAGACATTTATGCGGGAAAATACGCAAGCATTTTATTATATGTTAATTTTAAATTATCAATTAAATTTGTAGTTTGAAGCTGTAATAAAGTTTTGTTTTCCGGTTTAAATTAACATATTAAAAAATAACACATCAAAAGGCCGGCTTCCAGTAAATTGGAAGCCGGCCTGTAAGCCATTCGTTAAGTTAGTAGGCGTTAAACAGTGTAAACTTGTCCAGTTCTGGATGTTCCGCGTCATAGCTTTCACGGTTCATCGTCGGGCTGTAGGTATAAACCTCTATGCTCCTGTTCTCATCGTTAAAGGTGAGAACGCGTAAGAAGCCCAGTCCGTTTTCCTCATCATTTTGATAGTTAAACATCAGACCATTTACTGTATGCGTTCCGTAGTCTTTAGCCCACCTTGCCGTTCCCTCTGCATTGCCGCAAAGTACCAGCCTTATGTTCGCGTTCCTTGAGAGGACTTGCTGATCAAGCAGCTGGCCAAACTCTGTAAGGTTGCCGTCTTCATCCATAAAGCCGTTTACAAGCAATACAATGGAATAATTTTTGTAGTATTTTGCTGCGTCATTCACAGCGGACAGCCATTGCTTCTGCTGTTTTTCCTCTTTAGGTGTCTGTGCCGGCTTCTTATAGTCAATGCCCATCAAAACGAGGCGGTGTCCTGCTTGAGATTGATACCAGATATGGCCTTCTTTAAACTCATGGCGAGGGCTTGATACGCTTTCGCAATGGCCCACGTATGGCACGAAATTGAGCTCATCGCCATCTACATCGCTTTGGCCCGCGGTGGGGTAGTAGCGTAGTTCTTCAGGCAGCGTTTTAATTTCGCTTTCTGCAAGCTTCCATGCCGCATCGTTATTTGCATAATTAACTATGTTTCCAGTAGTCACAAGGGCAAAAGCTTCATGCTCATCTGCATTGTTGCGAACCCAGCTTATCATGTCTTTATATGCATCAGCACGTAGACCCTGCTCTGCAATCTTAGTATCAGACATCCAGAACAGAGAGTAATGCGAGCTCAGCATTTCCGTAACTTTAAGCAGGCCTTCGACCATCATTATTTTGTAGTTGGATTCCAAAGTACCATCATTAAGTGTATACGTGAACGCATTGTCACTCGCTCCAACATTAAGCCGCTTTCCAGTTACATAATACGTCGCGCCTTCGCCTTCTGCGAAGCCGTCGCCGCCTACCGTTACCGTATCGTTCGTTAGCGCTGTTCCGTCGTACACTTTTTCGTCGCTCGCGCTTGTCAGCTTTACTTCGCGCTTCG
>JBMNUE010000086.1:0-8085 GCA_050946095.1 Christensenellales bacterium | reverse complement strand
TAAGGCTTGGCAGGGCAAGGGCAATATCCGCCCCGTGAGTAATTGATACGGCATTTATTAGAAAATTATATTTAGGAGCAAGCTCTTTGTACTTTTCAACCTGCACTGCGCTGTTTGCTTCGCCGACCGTATAAAGCAAACCTATGGTTTTAGCGTCCGGCATAAGGGAACGTATCATTTTAAGCTGATGATCTACCGGCAATTCATCGCTTGTGCCGGAAAAATTCCCGGTGTTTTTAAAATCTGCTTCTGCAAGTCCTGCTGCAACGGGGTCTGATATGGCACAGTAAACCAGCGGTATTTTATCGTCAAAAGTGTTTGCGCATACGGAAGCCATAGGCGTAGCGATCGCGCATACCAAATCATAGTTCTGGGCTAAAAAGCTGTCTGCAATCTGTGTTGCCAAGCCCATATCCGCCTGCGCATTTTGCACATCCACAAAGAGATTTTCGCCTTCTATAAAGCCTTTATCTGCAAGGCCTTTTAAAAAGCCTTCACGGCAGTTATCTAAGGAGCCGTGCACGGCAAACTGGGCTATGCCTATGCGGTACTGCTGTTCTTCTGCGATTCCGAATGTAAACAATGTTGCTAAAAGTGTAAAAACCGTTATAAAAACTATTGATTTAGTAAATTTCATAATAATTCCTTTCTATTTTTGAAAATACAATAAATATGCTTACAATTAACAAACTCAATCCTTGGGCGCAACCCCACCAACTTGCGCAAGGGCGCATATCCATCCTCCTTTCAAAAAAACCGCCTCAGCAATTTGCTGAGGCGGAGAAAATCTTCGCGGTACCACTTAGCTTGGCTTTAAAGCCCAACTTGTTCCATATGCTAACACATACGCCGCCATGCTAACGGGTGCGGATCCCGTTCTTGCCTACTGTATTCGGCAAAACCCTCCGGAGACCATTCCGCTGAACCGGTTTTACCGCCTTACACCCGCCGGCGGCTCTCTTTGAAAACAAGGAAAAGCGTACTATCCTCCATCAACAGTGTAATGCTATGTTACACCCTACACAAGCCTTTTGTCAATCCCATGTTTATAAAAAAACGCCGCTTTAAAAAACAAATTGCAGGGAATAAAACAGATTGAAATATTTTATTATATTGACATCAATAAAATGCAATGATACTATTTTTTAAAACGGGAGGGATGTATTTGGCTAATAAAGAATTCAGCACGCTTCGCTTGGCGCAGTCCGCATTGTTTGTGGCCCTTATTGCAATATGCTCTCAAATTGCTATACCGCTGCCAAGCGGCGTACCTATAAATTTAGCGCTTTTTGCGGTGTACCTATGCGCCCTTATTATGCCGGCTAAATACAGCATAATCTCCGTTGCAGTTTATTTACTGTTAGGATTAATAGGCGTGCCTGTATTTGCGGGCTTAAAGGCCGGCCCTGCTGCGCTGTTTGGAAAGACAGGCGGATATTTAATAGGCTACCTTTTGTGCGCATTTATTATAGGTTTGTTTAGGAAAAAACTCTCTAATTTTTTAAATAGAATTTTAGTTTTAGCGCTTGGTCTTTTTGTATGCTACATATTTGGCACTCTGTGGTTTATGCGGCTTACGGGCCTAGGGCTAACAGAATCGCTAATTTACTGCGTTGTGCCGTTTTTATTTGGGGATGCAGTAAAGATTGCAGCAGCGGCTGCCTTAGCGCCGAAAATAGAAAATGTTTTAAAAAAGCAATTCGCCTAAATTATTGTTAATCGCTATGGATTGTCATGTTATTAGTTGACAATACTTTCGGTATCTTTTGCAAATAGCACGCCAAGATTAATGCAGCTTATAAGGCTAAGTGAATACAAAAACCAAGTAGGCAGAGGTATTTTTTCAAAAAACTCCGCCGCAATAACAAATACGCTGCATAATATAAAGCTTAAAACATAAGTGAATTTATGTTTTTTTCTTATGCGCAAAATATATATTAAAACGCATAATAGAATAACATAGCTTATTAGCTGGTCAACGCGTATAAAGCCGTTTGACTCAAGGCGCAGGCTGCTGTCTCGGTGCAGGGATGCAAAAAACAAAAACATAGCAGTATAAATGCTTAAAAAAACTATAGCTTTTTTAGAACAGCTCTTTTTTGAAAAGAACAGGTAAATAGCGAAGGCTAAACAGAAAAGAGCTTCAAACCTGAATACTGCAAGGTAAGCTTCTCCATAATCGTTAAAAACATAAAAAATAGGATTTGCATTTTCCAGCGCTATATTGCCAAAGCCTTCGCCGCCTAAGAAGTTTGCGTAATGCATAAATGCCATTAGACTCGCAATGCCCGGCGAAAAAAGGCCTACTGTATTTAAAAAAGGCTTTTTTTCTATTTTCCCAATCAAAAAACAAGCGAGCAATACTCCGGCTAAGCATCCGTAAATGCTTATTCCTCCTATTGAAAAGTTAAAAATTTCTTGGATGCCTAAAAAACTGCCGTCCATAGGCGAATAGAAAACGGTATTTCTCCTAAAAAAGCAGTATATGAGCCTGCCCGTAAGAATGCTTATGGGCAGTGTTATGCAGGCATAAAGGCCGGCTTTATGTTTTGTTCTATAAAGCAAATAAGCTAAAAGCGATAAAAACCCTAAAGCCATGTATATTCCAAAGCCGTAAAGCTTTGCGGAAGCGATATGAATGCTCTGTATTTCAAACATATCAGCGCACCAATGTAGCGAAATAGATTATATCCGCTATATAGCGGATTTTGGAGCCGGGCGCGTTTATCTTTTGCCCGTTCATAACAACTGTGCTGCTGCTGCCTCCATCCAAATTATAAGAAATAATGCAGCCGTTTTCAGAAAGTGTTTTACCAATCTTTGCTGTGAGCGCAGCTATTTCAGACATTTTAAGGCCTTTGCAATCTTTGTTTTCAGGCCCGTCTGTTGCTACTACAAGGTATTCTAAAGGTCCAAGCTGCGAAAAGGACAGGCGCTGAGTTTGTTTTTGCGAAGCGGTGTTAAAGTAGTTGTATTTATTGTCGTCAGGGATAATGCTTTCGCCGTCTTTAACAAGAGCAGGTCCAAAAGTGAAGGCATGCATTATAGGTTTGCCGTTGTTTTCGGCTTCCTGAATAAATTGTCTCACAATGTCTGTTTTTCTGGTATTTTCAAGCACGCTGAAATCGCCGTTTTTATCTATAAACAGTATGTCTTCTCCTGTTGGGCGTGTGCGATAGGTATGGAAATTTCTTACGGCCACGCCATATGGATCCATGGTGAAAAAATCTCCGTTTATGGCTAAGACGGCTTGAACTCTCTTGGCTATTGTGCTGCCTACGGTAGTGCTTTGCGAACGGAAAGACGAAGCAGGAGCCGTTCTAAGCTGGGAAGGATCTGCTAATTTAATGTGGAGAAAAATATAATTCGTGTCGTACTCTCTTCCGCGGTACCCGTCAATAGTTAAAGAGGCATCCTTATATGATAGATTATCTTCTGAATATTTGCTTGTATCGGGCATTGGGGCAACCTTGTCTTCAAAGGGCAAGGGAGCAAGGCTTTCTGCTGCGGCAAAACATGAAAGAGATATTATTAGCAGCATGAGGCCCGCTAAAATAAAGTGCTTTTTTGTCATAAAAAATACCTCCAAATACTTTCAAAAGGCATTATAGCATCTAAGTTAAATATGGTCTATATATTTTGCCTGCGCTTAACCGATATGGTATAATATCGGCGGATTGGAGGTAATTATATGGATAATTTTGTTTTTCACTTACCTACTCGTTTTGTTTTCGGCAAGGATGCCGAATTGCAGACAGGCAAAAAAATAAAAGACTTGGGGCTTAAATCCGCCCTTATCGTTTACGGTCAGGGCTCTGTCGTGCGTTCAGGGCTTTTAGACAGGGTAAAGCAGTCGCTTAAAGAAAACGATATTAAGAGTATTGAAATAGGCGGCATTGTGCCAAACCCCGTTGACGGGCCGGTATATGAAGGCATTCGCATGGGCAGAGAAGCTAATATAGACTGCGTTATAGGGGTTGGGGGAGCGAGCGCTCTTGATACCGCAAAGGCAATAGCTGTCGGCATACCGTACGAAGGCGACTTTTGGGATTTTTATTCCGGAAAAGAAAAAGTAAAGAAAGCGCTGCCTATAATATCCGTGCTTACCATAGCCGCTGCAGGCAGCGAAAGCAGCAACAGCAGCGTTATCACCAAAGAATCGGTAATGCTCAAGCGCGGCTTAAAAACAGAATTTATTCGTCCGCAGCTTGCAATATTAAACCCGGAGCTTACATTCACAGTTCCCGCCATACAAAAAGCATACGGCATAGCGGACATGATGGCGCATATTTTTGAACGCTATTTTACAAACACTAAAGATGTGCTTCTTACAGACGAACTTTGCGAAGCGGTCCTTAGAACCATAATAAGATCAGGCCCTAAGATGCTTTTTAACCCGCAGGATTATTCAGCCCATGCAGACATAATGTGGGCAGGCACTCTTGCGCATAACGACACGCTTTCCGTTGGCCGGCAGCAGGACTGGAGCACACATGGCATTGCGCACGGCATTTCTGCAAGGTTTTCCGCTGCGCATGGCGCAACGCTTGCGGTTCTCTTCCCGTTCTGGATGCAGCACCAGCTTTCGCACGATGTAGAGCGCTTCTACCGTTTTGCTGTTAAAATTATGGGATTAAGCGAGAGCGAAGACCACAAAAAGACGGCTGAAGAAGGCATACAAAAACTGCGCGCATTCTTTGATTCCTTAGGCCTTCCGCATTCTTTGAAAACGTTCGGAGTAAAGGAAGAAGACCTGCCGCAGCTGGTAGAAGATGTTGCTCTTAAAGAAGACAATACAATAGGCTTCTTTAATCCCTTAACAAAGGAAGATATACTTGCTATTTATAAAGCTGCGCTTGAATAGATAAGATATTAAATAAACAGCGTTATCTTCTTTTAGCAAAAAAGCTGTTTAAAATTTCAGAGCATTCCCTTTCCATGATTCCGCCTATTATGCAGGCGCTGCTTGAAAAGGCGGGGTCGTTGGGAATGCAGTATAAGCTGCCGCAGCAGCCGTATTGCTTATCAAAGGCTCCAAAGACAATAGTTTTAATATGCGCTGCTATTATTGCTCCTGCGCACATGGCGCATGGCTCTAAAGTTACAAACAATATGCATTCGTTAAGCCGTTTGCTGTTAAGCGCTTTTGAAGCGGCGTTTATAGCAAGTATTTCCGCGTGGGCAAGCGGGCTGTTTAGTTCTTCCCGTCTGTTGTGTCCGCGGGCTATTACAGCGCCGTTGCACACAATTACTGCCCCTACGGGAACATCCTGTTTAGATTTTTTAGCTTCTTCTAAAGCAATAAGCATAAACTTTTCGTACTGCATAATATCACCGTAAAAATTATAACATAAAAAAATAAAAAATCGAAAGGAGAAACATGAAAAACGAAGTATTAAATACCATTTCAAAAAGACGCAGCCATAGAAAATATGAAAAGACACAGCTTAGCAAAGAACAGCTTAACGCTATAATGAATGCTGCTATGGAATCGCCTTCTGCAATGAACCTTCAGCCTTGGCACTTTTCCGTGGTGCAGGATGCAGAACTTATTCAAAAAGTGCATGATGCTGCAAAAAAAGTCGCGCTTAAGAGAGATGATTACAGCCCGCGCTACAAAGACGATGATTTCCAGATTTTCTATTATGCGCCTACCGTAATTTTTATTTCCGCAGACGACAGCCGCTACGCATCGCTTGATTCCGGTATTGCAGCGCAGACCATTGCGCTTGCTGCAGAAAGCTTAGGGCTTGGCAGCGTAATATTGGGCCTTCCGCGCGATGCCTTTTTAGGCGAAGACAAAGAAACTCTTGAAAAAGCGCTTTCTTTTCCCGAGGGATACAAGTTTAAAATAGCTGTGGCTATTGGCAAAGCTGCCGATACAAAGGAGGCGCACCCGCAGAAAGAAGGAAAAATAAGCTATATAACGAAAAAAAACCATATGTAAAAGTTGTAAAAACATAGGCAGGCATTTTCAAAAGTGCCTGCTTTTGTGTTATAATAATTAGAGTAATATCTTGTCTAATGGAGGTTACGATGTACAAAAATAGGCACATGGCGGGGTTAATAGCTATCCTGCTTGCAATAATGCTGGGGGTAAGTCCCTTTGCGACTGCGCAGTCCACAGGAGTTGTGAGCGGCTTCGTGTTTAACGACAAAAACCAGGACGGTTTTGCAGATTCAAACGAAGATGCGCTTTCCGATGTAGAAGTTGCGCTTGTAAAAGCGGAAGGCGAATCTGAAACCGCGGTGAGCACAACGATCACGAACGCAGACGGACGCTTTGAATTTAGCGGCGTTGCAGACGGCAGCTATTATATTAAAGTGCTGCTGCCGCAGGGATATTTAGCAACTCCTATGGCAGAAGGCGGAAGCTTTTTGCTGCCGAGCGCAGGCAGCGCTGCAAGGACGCCGCTGTTTAACGCATTAGACGGAGAGAATTTGGACTTGCAGCTTGGCGCTTCCAAAAAGAGCGCATATATAAAAGTTATAGCCTTTGGGGACGAGAATGCAAACGGCGGAAGATTTTCCTCGGAGCCTTTGCTTAGCGAAGCTTTGGTTGAAGCTATATACGAGTACGGCGGCGCGCAGTACAGCATAGCTTCCGCTTTAACGGACAAAACTGGCACAGCCTACATAAAAAATATGACTCCCGGCACTTACCGCATCGCGGTTACACTGCCGGATCCCTATATTATCGGCCCAATGGGGCAAAAGCAGAACCTTTTTTACAACTGCATTGTACCTCAGGATTCAAGCCGCGGCCTTTCAGAACCTTTTGAGCTTTCAAGCGGAGGAAGTATGGGCCTGGCTGCCGGCGGCGTGCTGACGGGCAAAGCGGAAGGCCAAATTTATTTTGATAATAACGCAAACGGTGTGAAAGATTCTGACGAAGCGGGCATTAGCGGGGTTTTAGTAAGCATAGAAAACCCCGCTTCCGGAGTGCTTAGGGAAATCGTAACAGATGAAGAAGGACGCTACCTTTTTGATAGGCTTCAGGAAGGCAGCTATTTATTGAGCATAGAATTGCCCGAAGGCATGGCATTCACAAAGGGCGGCAATGTATATTCGGCTTTCAGCAGCAAAGCAAGCTGCAACTTTAATGTTACATTAGGAGAAACAACAAATATGCCGCCAACCGGCGTGTTAAATGCAGCCAAATTAACTCTTAAAGCTTTTCATGATAAACAAGTAAACGGCGTGCTTGATGAAGGAGAGTTTCCTTTTTCCGGCGCCAAGGTGATTTTAACTGCAGATTCAGAAACAGTGGAAGCTTCGACAGATAAAGACGGCTTAGCGTTTTTCCCCGTGGTGCCGTGGGGGGATATAAATATAAGCCTTAACTTACCGGAGGGACAGGTGTTCAGCCTGCCTTCTCAAGAAGAAAACGGTAATTTTTTTGGTCAGCATAAAGCAAAGAGCGAGGATACGAAAACCATCTCTATTAAACCGGGAGAAGAGAAAAAACTTTTAGCGGCTGTTACGCTGCCTGCATCTATATCCGGTACAGTATTTGACGATTCCAATATAAGCGGCATCTACGAAGAAGGCGAAGCATTTTTGTCTTCGGTAACAGTGCAAGCGGTGAACGATTCCGGAGAAATTATAGCTGAAGTTCAAACAGACGAAAAAGGCCAGTATGTATTAAGCGGGCTTCTTCCAACGCAGTATAAGGTGCGTTTTGCACTCGAATCTCCATATATTTTTTCGGGCGAATCAAATACCGGCGCCGAAATGGAAAACAAGGTCGTAAGTCAAACGCCTGAATATGGCGAAACGGATGTTATAGAGCTTACAGCCGCAGAACAGCTTAAAGCCATTGACGCGGCGGTGTTTAAGTCTGCCGTAGTAAACGGCTCCGTACTGTACGGCTTTGAAGAAGAAGCTTTTTCAAACACTCTTGGCGGCATTGAAAAAGTAAGCGTAAGCCTGCTTGATGAAGACCAAAACCCGGTATCGCAATATACGGTTGCTGAAAGCGATGAAAATGGAAGGTTTTCCCTTAAAGGCGCTCTTCCTGGAAACTACTATTTAAAGTTTACATTGCCAGAGGGACATGTTTACTCGATGCCAAAGTTAGACGCA
>JBMNUE010000085.1:0-8281 GCA_050946095.1 Christensenellales bacterium | reverse complement strand
GTCGGCGAAGCAAACAGCGCAGTGCAGGTTGAAAAGTACAAAGAGCTTGCTCCTAAATATAATTTTCTAATAAATGCCGTATCAATTACTCACGGGGCGGATATTGCCCTTGCCCTGCCAAGCCTTATAAAAAAATCCGACTGCCTTAGCATGGTGCTTGATAACACAGTAGTGCAGTACCTTGACCTTGTGCTTGACGAAGCGGACGATGCTGATATACCTGTATTCGGCAGCGAAATAGAGCAGGTTATCCGCGGCTGCGCGGCATCCGAAGGCATAGAATATTTATCTCTCGGAGAGCAAACAGGGCATATGGCGGCAAGGGTATTGAGTGGAGAAAACCTTAGCGATATCCCATATGAAACCATCAAAAGCAGCAATTTGTATATAAACAGCGAAAAGCTTGCTGCGCTTAAGCTAAGCCTTGACGAAGAGATGTTAAGCCGAGCCATAGATGTATCAAAAAATTAAGGAGATATCATGCAGATTTTAGAAAGCTTTATAGCATCTGTGCCTGCAAGCATAGAGCAAGGGCTTATATACGGCGTGCTTGCTCTTGGCATATACATCACCTACACCGTTTTGGACTTTCCGGATTTAAGCGTTGACGGCAGCTTTCCCCTGGGCGGCGTAGTGTCTACCGCTATGCTGCTTAAGGGCACAAGCCCCGTGCTAAGCTTATTAGCTTCAGCCGCTGCAGGAGCGCTCGCAGGGCTTGCGACAGGCCTAATACATGTAAAGCTTAAGGTTAGAGATTTATTCTCAGGCGTAATAGTTATGACGGCGCTGTATTCCGTAAACCTTCGAATAGCAGGCGGCAAATCGCTTATAACTATACCAAGAAATACCGCTACATTGTTTCGCAGGAACTTAGTCGCTAATACTCTGCCCGATTCTGTGGATACGCTTTTAATAGCTTTGATAATAGTAATAATATTAAAGCTTATTATGGACTTGTTTTTTAAAACTCGCTTTGGCTTGCTGCTAAGGGCATCCGGCGATAATGAGCAGGTAGTTACATCCCTTGCCAGGAATAAAGGCAATGTAAAAATCGCAGGCCTTGTTATAGCAAACACCTTGGTGGCAGTTTCGGGCGGCATATTATGCCAGCAGCAGCGCATGTTTGAAATAAGCATGGGTACAGGCACTCTTGTTTTAGGACTCGCTTCAGTAATAATAGGCCTTACCATATTCAGAAAGCCTTCTTGCGGAAGCAAGGCTACGCTTGCCGTGCTTATCGGCGCCATAATTTATAAGCTATGCTATACATTGGCAATTGTGCTCGGGCTTAAGCCTACCGACATGAAGCTTGTAACGGCCTTATTGTTCTTAGCTATATTAAGCGTTGAAAGCTTCAAAAAGAAAGGCAGCAAACAGCATGCTTGAATTAAAAAACATATATAAAACATATAACCCCAATACCGTCAGAGAGCATGAGCTCTTTAAAGATTTTTCGCTCAAAATAGATAACGGCAGCTTTGTTTCGGTAGTAGGAAGCAACGGCTCCGGCAAAACAAGCCTATTAAATATACTCTGCGGCAGCATAGGCATAGATAAAGGGCAAATATATATGGACGGCAAAGATATAACCAATACAAAAGAATTTGTGCGAAACAAGCGCATAGGGAGAATTTACCAAAACCCCGCGCTTGGCAGCTGTTCTAACCTCACCGTGCTTGAAAACATGTGCCTGTTCGATGCAAAGTCCAATCGCATGGGGCTTGCGCCATACATCAGGAAAAACCGCATAGAGTACTACAAAGACTTGCTTGCGCCTTTAAACCTGGGGCTTGAAAATATGCTAAACACAGTATGCGGAAGCCTATCCGGCGGGCAAAGGCAGGCGCTTGCTATAGCTATGGCCACTATGACCAAGATAGACTTTTTAATACTAGATGAACACACCGCAGCGCTCGATCCCAATACTTCCGACACTATAATGAGTTTGACCGAAAAAATAGTAAAGGAAAGGCAGCTTACGGCAATTATGGTTACGCATAACTTGCGTTACGCCGTTGACTACGGCGACAGGCTTATTATGATGCATTCCGGGGGAATAGTCTTTGACGCGCAGGGCGAAAAAAAGCAGAAGCTGCAAACGGAGGATCTGCTTGGCTTATTCAATCAAATATCCATTGAATGCGGCAACTGAAAATATTCAGTTTTTTAAGCAAAAAGGCAAGGATTCAACCTTGCCTTTTAAAATTTATTAAATTAAATTGTTAAACCTATTTTAGCTTAGGAAGCCGTTTATTATGGCCCGCTCGGCTTCGTCCTGTTCTAAGCCTAAGGTTCTCAGTTTAAGTATTTGCTCTCCTGCTATCTTTCCTATTGCGGCTTCGTGTATAAGCTCTGCATCGGGCGATAAGGCGTCAAGCGCGGGCTTTGCTATAACAACCGCATTATCCGAAATAAGCGCATCGCACGCGCTGTGCCCCATGCTCTTGTTTTTGCCTACTATTCTCGAACTGTATTCCTGCTTGGAATTGCCTTTGGCTACCGAGCGGGATACTATATCCGTTCCGCTGTCCTCGCCTTCCAATGTGACTAAAAAATCGGTTGAAGCGACATCGTCGCCGTCCGTCATGATTCTTTCGTTTACAACAAGCTTTGCGCCTTTGCCTACTACTGCCGTTGTTTTTCTTTCCGTAATATCTACGCCGCCAAGCTGTATTGTGTCCATTTTAAGGAAAGAGTTTTCTTTAAGCTCCGCTTCCGTTATAGGGTCGATACGGTGTATGCCGTTGCCTTTGCCCGTGCCAATATGTTTTTCAAGGTAAAGGGCTTTGGAATTTTTCTCAAGGATAAACTTGTGTATGCCGTGATGCACAGCTTCCTCATCGCTCTCGCTGTGCACGCCGCAGCCTGCTACTATGGTAACATCCGCCCCTTCGCCTATAAAAAAATCGTTATATACAATGTCGTTCACATTGCCGTGGCTTACGCAAGCCGGAATATACACCGTTTCACCTTTCGTGCCCGGCTTAACATGCACTTCAAGGCCGCTTTTGCCGTCCGCTCTTGAAGTTATTTTAATATTTTTTGTGCTTTTTCTTCCTGCGCATTGGGTATCCTGCCTTATATTGTAGGCTCCGTCAAATTCCTTGCCTTCATAGCCGGATACTATGCTAAGCAGTTCTTCTGTAATAGGGTTTATTTGTTTTATCTGTGTCATACTGCTGCACTGCTTCCCACGGGGCAATGTCCCGTGATTTCTCCTTCCAAAAGTTGTGGCAGGACTTCGTCCTTAGGCCCGTGAGTCCTTATAGCGCCATCTGCGATAACTATTATATCGTCAGCTATTTCAAGTATGCGCTGCTGGTGGGATATTACAAGCAAGCTTGCCTCTCCCTTTAGTTTTTTAAATACGGATACAAGGCCGTTAAAAGACCATATGTCTATGCCTGCTTCGGGTTCGTCGAATATGTTAAGTTCGGTTCCCCTTGCAAGCACGCTTGCTATTTCAATGCGCTTTATTTCTCCGCCGGACAGGCTTGCGCCGACTTCTCTATCCACATAGTCAACCGTGCATAGGCCCACCTTTCCAAGAAGGTCGCACAGTTCGTCAAAGCTAAGTTCTTTGCCGGCGGCAATGTTAAGCAAATTTTTAACCTTTATGCCCTTAAAGCGAACAGGCTGCTGAAATGCATAACTTATTCCAAGCCTCGCCCTTTGCGTTACATCTAAGTTGCTTATGTCCTGATTGTTTAAATATATTTTACCCTGCACATTCGGTAAAAGGCCTGCAATGGCTTTAGCCAAGGATGTTTTCCCCCCGCCGTTTGGGCCTGTAACGACCGTGAGTTTGCGGTCAGGTATGCTGAGATTGATATTTCGTAAAATATCGCTTCTTTCCGGTACGGACCAGGAAATATTTTCTAAGCGTAGCATAGTTCCTCCTTTTTTGAGCTTACCGCTCAATTGCATTATACCACAATAATATGCGCTTTACACAAAAACATGCTCTGAAAATTCCTAAATGCACATAGGATATTGATATTTAGCTCTTTCTATGTCTATTAAACTTTTAATTTAAGATAGCAAATGTAAATACAAAAGCAAAAAGCCGGCGCATGGCCGGCTTGAATTTGCGGGTTTTAGTTGCCCGGGATAACGGGCACTATGGGCGGCGGCGCTACCGGCACGCTGTTTTGAGCGGGCGCTTCAGGCGCTAAGGGTGCTGCAGGCGCTTCAGGCGCTAACGGAGCTTCAGGAGCTAAAGGTGCTGCAGGCGCTTCGGGCGCTAACGGAGCTTCAGGAGCCGCCGCTTGTTCAGGAGATGCAGTAAAGCCTTCTATAAGCTGTGTCGTCATTTCCTGCAAAATCTCGGCGTTGTTTCTTGCGCCGTCTATATAAAGGCCTGTTTCAGGGAACAGACGGTTGCCGGGATTATCAGAATCGTAATTTACTATAAGCCTTGGCGATATTACGCAGCTCATAAGCCCGCCTGTAGGCAGAGCCTGCGCAAACTGGTACGCCTTGGTAGGATCGTTTAAATCCTGAGCGGTAAGGCTCAAGGCGCTTGGGTAAAAATAGAACACCGCCTGTTTTACAACGGTATTGGGATCGCTTAAGCGATAGTTTACCGACAATGTGCCGTCTGCAAACGCCACTACCATTTGACCTATAAGCTTGCCGTCCTGCGACACGAGCGCATAATAGCTTTCGCCGGGCGTTGTTAAATCAACAGGTATAAGGCGTTCAAGAGAGCCTGCAAGCTGCGGGTTGACACTTCCTGCCATAGGCCCAAAGCCATATACCGGCATATCGTAATGGTAGTTATCCGGAGCGTACTCTTTGCTCTTTATAACTTTTTTGCAAGTGGCGCAGTACTGCACCTTCCTGCCTTTTCTTTCAAGCGAAGGCTGCGGGTTAGCGTACCAGGTGAACGTTTTTCCGTCCTTAGTTTTTCCTGTTTTTGCAACATGCTTGCCGTATACAGTCTCCCTGTTTTCTACACGGCCGCATAAAGAACATTCGCGAGATTCCAAACCTTTTTTGTTGCAGGCAGGCTTGCGGCTCTCTGACCATTCACCAAATTTATGGCCTCGCGGTTGGTTTTTCCCGCCGTAGTTACTTATTTTTCTTGTTTCTTCTTTCTGACAACTGAAACATATATGTTTTTCTGCTCCATCTTCCTTACAGTTTGGTTCATCTGTTGTATACCAATTTCCCCAATCGTGTCCAAGTTTTCCCACTTTTCTTTTATCTGTTTCTTGGCATCTTGTGCATACGGCTACTTCATATCCGCCTTCTTCGCATGTTGGCGGCTCATCAGTGCTCGGATAATAATTTTGAAAATCATGTCCGAGCCGAGTGATTGTTCTTGTTTCTACTGTATTACAGCCCGAGCGACTGCAAACTCTTCTTTCTTTGCCATCTTTTGTGCAAGATACAGGATTTTGCGGGTCAGGCTCCCATCCATCATTAGCTTCTGTACGCCATTTATGGTTCAATTTTCCTGGATATTGCGATTCCTTTTCTCCACATTTAGTACACTTTCTCTGATCTTCTCCCTGTTCAGTACATGTAGGGTCTTTAATTCTTTCCCAGCTGCCCCATGTATGCTTACCATCGGGACAAACACCTTCAACTGTTTCTGAATATGCAAATGGAGTAGTTGCCATAAAACAGAACACAAGGATGCAACTAAATATAATTCTCATTAAATTTTTCCTCATAGTTTTCTCCTTTCAAGCTATAATGCTTAACAACAATTTTAATTAATTTGAGTATAACTACATCAGTTTTGCTTGTCAATCAATATGATAAGATTTTACAATCGGATGCAAATCAGATGTTTTGCATATCGAAAATTTCAACTTTAGGGAGCAGCTGTTCCACGGTTTCGGCTTCTGGCGGCTGTGTGCCTGCAACCATTATTTTTGCGCTTGCGCAGGCCATCGCAAAACGCAGACATTCTTCCGGAGACTTGCCTTCTTCTTCCGCCATAACCATGCCGGCGGTAAGCGCATCCCCTGCGCCGGAGCGCCCTACAACAGGCACATCCAAGCCATGCGCGCGCAGAACAAAATCATCGCTTATATATATAGCTCCTAAAGCCCCAAGCGACAGCAGCACCTTTGGAATCCCTTCCTTAACAAGCTTTTTAGCATAGGTAAGCAAGGCTATGTCATCTTCGGGGTCGCAGCCGCAAAGGCTGGAAAGCTCAAACTTATTTGGCTTAATCATGTAGGGTTTCTGCTCTATTCCAAGGCGCAGCGGTTCGCCCTCGGAATCAAGGTATACTTTCGCGCCGACCTTTTTGCAATGTATTATAATGTTTGCGTATATATCGTCTTTGCAGCCTTCAGGCAAAGAACCCGCTAAAATGACCACATCGTCTTTCATAACATGGCTTTTAAGCGTATAAAGCACATCTTCTATTACCATATTGTGCAAAGGCGCGCCGGGCTCGTTTATTTCGGTGAGGCTTTTATTTTGATTGTCTATAATTTTTAAGTTAGTGCGCGTTTCGGTGTTTACTTCCACAAGGTCATTTGCTATGCCAAGCTCGTCAAGCTGCGACAAAATAAATTGCCCCGTAGCGCCGCCTACAACGCCTAAGGCCATGCTTTCCTTGCCGAGCGCGCCTATGGTCTTTGACACAAGCAGCCCTTTTCCTCCAGCATCGCGTCTTATGGATTTTACACGGTTTACCTTGCCTACGGTAAGTTCGGAAAGAACCAAAGTTTTATCAAGAGCGGGGTTAAGTGTTAATGTAATAATCATCAGGAGACTCCTTATTTTTTAATTTTACGATAAACAAAGATAAGCAGGCATGCGCCCAAAATGGCTATCAGCAAAGCGCCCAAAGAAAAATCCCTTGTATATATGCCTATAAGCCTTGCAATGCCTCCGCCTACCAAAGAACCTATTATGCCAAGCAAAATATTGGTCAGCATGCCTGTATTGCTGTCCATAAGCTTTGATGCGAGCCAGCCTGCAGCCGCTCCAAACAAAAGCCATAATATTATATTTAACATATTATGTCTCCTTTCTTTATATGCATGAAAATATTATAAAATATTTGGTATTTTTTTGCAATGCCTTCATTGCGCAACCTTTTTTAGCTTATTCGACAGCATTCCGGCAGCTTCTTCCCAATCCTGCCTCGGCACCTTAAAGCACATGAAAAGAAAGGAATAAGGTCTGTACAGCTTAACCCTTTGGCTCCTTGGATAAAGCGCAAAGCGCCTGCAATCCTGGTAGGCTAAATATTCTTCATGCGCAAGCAGAAACGGTATATTGTCTGCGTTTAACAATATAGCTTCTTTATCGTAGCGCAGAAAGCGCGCATAGCATTTTAAGCGTGTGGGGCGTATCCAAGTGCGCTTTAAAACGCCCTTTGGCTCTATAAGCACCTGCACGGTTTCATCCCCCTGCAAGAGCAGAATAATAAGCCCTAACGCAGCGCCTATTGCATATATTTTTACAATGAGCGGGACAACGCCTGACTTTGTTAAAAATACGCTTATGCTTTCCATGCTGGAGCTATACACAAACTCCACAGCAAGCATAATTGCAAAAACGGCTATTATAACAAAGAGCATGGTGCGCAGCACAAAAAATATATTCTCTTTCTGCAATATTGGCATGCTGCGCGTTTCCCATACATTGCACACGCTTGACGCAGGTATGCTTTTTTTACAAGATTCGCAAACCGCATTTGGATTAGGACGCTGGCAGCGTCTGCAAAAATACTGTACCATAGAACTCCTTTCAAACCATTATATTATATCAAAGCAAAACAGCGCCTGCAACGCTGGACTAAACAAGAGTGTTAATGTATAATATCTGACGTTGCTAAAGTTTTCATTATAGAAAGGTAGTGCAAATATGAAAAAAACCGCGCTTATAAGCCTTATACTGGCTTGTGTAATGCTGGCAGGCTGCTCCCTTATTGTAAAAGACCCGCAGGTGGACGGCGCACGCATCGTTATAGACGTTAACGGCGAAAGCATGAACAAACAAGAATTTATGGAAAAATACAATTCCAACGTTCAGCTGCAGCGTCAAATGGAGGAGCTGTACCGCGCGTACGGCATGCAGGCTCCCGCTATGAGCGAAGAAGAGCTTCTTGAAAATACCATAGACGACATAGTCCGCAACAAAGTGCTCGAGCAAAAGGCAAAAGAGCATAAGCTTGATGTCTTAAGCGAAGAAGAAAATAAAGAAGCTGAAAAAGAAGCCAATACGCGTTGGGATAATATAACCGCAGGCATAAAATCCCAGTTCTTTAAAGACAGCGAGCTTTCCGAAAAAGAATTAAACAAAGCAG
>JBMNUE010000084.1:0-8296 GCA_050946095.1 Christensenellales bacterium | reverse complement strand
TAAAGTCTGCAGGTATTTTACGCTCGTCCACTAAAACACCGTTGATTGACGTTATGTAAAGCATAGCTTTAAAGCGGTCCATGCCCTGCTGCGGGCGGACCTTGCCCTTTACATAGTCGCCGTTTTGCAGGAAAAAGCGGCGTATTTGCGCATTGGACAAATAAATATCGTCGCTGCCGGAAAGGCAGTTGTTTACATGAAGAAAGCCGTGTCCTTCAGGGGTTATATCTAATATGCCTTCGCCATCTTCAACATCGCCTGAAGCGAGCATCTCCGGTATGCTCAAATTGCCTTCGATTTTTCTTGGGTGAGCCGGCGCGCTTCCCTCAAAGCTTGATGGAGCGTTTTTTTGCGGGGAAGCGGCTTGTGCATCATGGTTGTTTACAAAACCCGTATTTGCAATAGGGGACAAAGGCGTAGGCCTATACACATGCTGCACAGGGGCGCTGTCCTGCGCATCGGGGCCGAACCTTGAAAAAGTAGGAACAGGACGCGCCGAGCCTTCTTCAGTGCCGTAAGCCGTTTTAATTGTTTGAGCTCCTGGCGGCACAAACTTGCTGCTTTGAGGCTGCTGCGGCACAAAGGGGCGGGGGTTATGCCATGCCCTTGCGCCTTTAAGCGAAAAAGCCGGTTTGTTTGCTTTAGAAGCGTTTGCGTCGTTAGTTGAAGCAGGCTTGTCTTCGGCTTGTGCAGCAGGCGGCTTTGGCGCCCTTGGTTTATTTTCCTTAACGGTCATAACGGGCACATCGTCCGAATCGTCGTATATTATAAGTGCCTGCCTAACGGGGGACGAAGCTTGTGAAGCCGTATTGGCTGCTTCCTTTCTTTCCGGCTGGCTCTTTATTATAGTTTCTATTATGGTTGCCTTTGGCATATTGGTTTGCAGCGTTATACCCTGTTCCTTAGAGTATTTGCGCAACTGCGCAACCGTCATCTTTTGCAGTTCCTCTCTGCTTTGCATTTAAATCCTCCTAAACATTATACTGTTTTATAAAAAATATTGAGTAATAAATTTATTGCATTTATAGCGCATATCGTACTATTACTATACTATTAAAAGCAGCATTTTGGCAAATGCTAATAATATTTACGATAATATAGGCGAACTGTATTGTTTCTTAATATTTTGCGATTTATTATAAGCGAAAAACAAACATCGCAAAAAACAAAACAAACGCTTTGTGCTGTAATAAATTGTTTTTTCAATTGTCCCATTGCTGCAGCAATGCATAATTTTCATTTTTGATCTGCCTTTTGAATATATATTTTTCCGCACGGGATATAGTGCCGTGTCTTAATCTTAAAAATAAATTCTTTTGCTTATTTAGGACACTTGCGCAAACATTAGCCTATGAATCAAGAAAATTATCGAAAAAATAGCTTGGAAAATGTATTTAGCTATTTATTAACGCTTTATAATTGTATGGGATATATACCCGCGCCTATCATTCCGGGGCCTGTATGCACGCCCAAGGCGGGGCTTAGGTCTGTAATAAAGAAATTTGCAGCATTAGGCAGACGGCGCTTCAGTTCGTTAAAAACTTTTTGCGCTTCTTCCTTAGCACTGGCATGCGAAACTAAAATATAGAACTTAACATGTTTTTTAGATTGTTCAAATACCAAATCAACAACTTCTTTTATAGATTTTGCGCGCCCGCGAACCTTTGAAGCTATTATGTATTTTCCTTCTTCGTCGCAGGTTATTACTGGGTTTATTTTCAAAAGAGAACCTATGGTTGCAGCTATTTTTCTTATCCTGCCGCCTTGCTTAAGGTATTCAAGCGTAGGAACGCTAAAAAAAACTTTTGCTTCCTTAATGCTGCTGTGAAGCCTTTCTACAATTTCAGACTCGCTTAAATTTTCGTTAATAAGCTGCGAAGCATATATGGCGCTGGCACCCGCCCCTATGCCTATGTTCAATGTATCTATAACTATTACTTTAAGCCTCTTTTCTTCTTTGGCAGCAATGCTAACGGCATTAAAAGTGCCGGAAAGACCGCTTGAAATAGTTATTGCAAATACGGTTTCGTAGCCGTCATCAGCAATTTTATGGAGAACCTGAATAATTTCTCCCAGGCTCGGCTGAGATGTAGTGGGTACATCTTCAGGCATTCTTGCGTAGACATCTTCAGGACTTATATCTATTTTATCCAAATAATTAGCATTCTTGTAGTGCAGGTGAATAGGCACTACATAAATATTTTCTTTTTCAATTATATTTTGCGGCACATCAGAGCATGAATCTACCAAAATGGCAAACTTGTTTTTATTCAAACCATTGCCCCCTTAAAAACATTTCACAAGAAGTTTAAAGATTTTATTTATTTTTGTCAAGCTTTGCGGGCATTAAATGTCAATTTGGATTTTTGCGTTGACGAATTATACAAAAGATGATATATTCTTACTCGTTTGGAGAGTTGGCCGAGTGGTCGAAGGCGCACGACTGGAAATCGTGTAAGCGTTTATAGCGCTTCTAGGGTTCAAATCCCTAACTCTCCGCCACAGCCTTGCTTGCTTTATTATTAGCAGGAGGCTTTTTTATTGCTATAAATTAGCGTTTTTAAATGTGCAGCTAATATTTTAACAAAGCGCTATCTTGCAACACGAATATGCTGCTCATATTTTAGCAAAGAGCTATTTTACAACACGGGCAGAACAGCATGCGCGGCCTGCTTCAAGCACTGCGGTTAAGAAATATTGCCAAACATTTTATCTCCCGTTTTATGTCCAATGGTTAAAGCGAATATACAAAGGCTTCTCGCAAAAGTACGCTCGCGCACTTTGGAAAAATAATTGTATAGTTTGCAGTTTTGTGATATAGTATTTTTAGAGTCTAAGTACATTTTTAGTACCATATAAGGAGAGAGTGCTGTGCTTACAATGCATGTTTTTTTAGTAGGAATGGCCGGGGGAGGAAAAACCAGCCTTGGCAAAAAGCTTGCTTCAAATTTGGCTCTGCCTTTTATCGATACGGACTATAAAGTGTGCGAACTCATGGGAATGTCCATCAAGGAGATTTATTCTAATTTGGGCGAAGCTTTTTTTCGAAATGCGGAAACCGGCGTGCTAATAAACCTTGCCGGCGAAAGCCCGTCTATTGTTTCTACGGGCGGCGGACTTCCTACGGCAAAAGAAAATGTGGTTTTAATGCAAAATCAAGGCATCATAATACATATAGATAGGCCCATAGATCAAATACTTTCCGACATAAAAACTGACAGGCGTCCAATTTTAGAAGGCGCAAGCCCTGAAGACATTGTTGATCTGTACAACAAGCGCATAGGCTATTACCGCGCCTGCGCGGACTATACGCTTGACAACTCCTACGGCTTCGTAATGGGCGCCGCCAACCTAACAAAACTTGTAAAAAGCCTATTTTAAGAAAATCAAGGCTTGACAAAGCCAATAAAAATAGCTATATTATTACCTGTTCGTTTGGACATGCCTGGGTGTGGCGCAGCTTGGTAGCGTGCTTGAATGGGGTTCAAGAGGCCGAGAGTTCGAATCTCTCCACCCAGACCACCTTAAAACCGTTGGAATATATATTTCAGCGGGTTTTTTAATTCGGGGTTTTAAAAAAATGAAAAATATAATTAGACGCACAACTCGAAATTTGCTGTCATTTTATTAATTTTTTGTCTGCATAAAATCCTGCAAAAAAACGCAGCAGGGCAGGGACAAAGTATAATTAAAGATTATAGGCAAAGTATTATTTAGGGAGTTTCAGTGAGCAAAGCCCCATAAGTGTAATAGTGAAAAGCTTCCAGTGCTAATGCCGCGGGGCGTTGAAAAGTTGTGTATTCCCTGCATTTTTTGCTTGAGGGAGCAAAAGCGACCAGGTGAAAATGCTACTCGACAAAGCATCCTGGGAGACTCTGTCGACAGCCTAATCATATATTCTTTATTTCCCTTAATATAAAAACTATTTTGTTGCTTGATGCAAACGGGTATTTGGTATATAATCCTTTTACGCGCGAAGCGTGAATATAGGAGGTGTAGATATGGCTTATAAAATTTCTGATGAGTGCATCAGCTGCGGAAGCTGCGAAGCGGAGTGCCCGCAAAGCTGCATTTCAGAAGGGGATACCCAGTATGAAATCGATGCCGATGAATGCATAGACTGCGGTGCCTGCGCAGATGTATGCCCGGTAGACGCAATCGCTCCTGAAGAATAAGCGTTTTATTATAAGGAGAAAGTGTCCGCCATATTTAAATATGGCGGATTTGCTATTTATGGATAAAAAACAAACAGATTTATTAAAGGAAAACGAGCGTATTGAGGATCTGCAAAGAGGCGGCCTTAAAATAATACGCTCAAAAGAAGGCTTTACCTACGGCACGGACTCCGTGCTGCTGGCTTCCTTTGCCAAAGTGCGCAAAGGGGATAGAGTATGCGATTTAGGCGCCGGCAACGGCATACTGTCTTTTTTGCTATATGCCAGATATCCTAATATAAGCAATATAGACGCAGTGGAGATAGATGAAAAGGCGTCGGAACGCATGAAAAGAAGCGTTTTGTTAAACGGCTTGGAAGATAAGATTCATATATATAACGAGGATTTGCGCTGCCTTTCTGCTGCCTTTGAACCTGCAAGCTATGATATTGTTATCTGCAACCCACCTTATTATGCGGCGGATGAAGATACTTCCAAAACGCAGATAAATGCGGATTTTTTTGATGTTGCCGCATCAGCTAAAAAGCTGCTGCGCTTTCGCGGAAAAATAGTTATAATGTGCAAAGTGCCGCGTATGTTTCAATTAAGTTGCGCTCTGCAGGAAAACAGGTTCGCCGTTTCAAGGATACGCTTTGTAAAATCCAAACCGGATAAATCCCCGTATTTAATAATGATGGAAGCCATATTAGGCGCAAAAAGCGAATGCAAAATCGAGAAAACGCTTGTTTTGACGGATGAAAATAATAAAGAGACAGAGGAACTTAAAAAAATATATTGGCAGTAAGATCCGTTAAGATAAGCCGAAAGAATTTACTTGAAATAACATTTAAGTTGGGAAATAATATGATTTTAATTATAGCGGAAAAACCAAGCGTAGCGCGCGACATAGCCAAGGTATTAAATTGCCAAAACAAAGGCGAAGCTTATTATTATAACGATAAGTATATGGTAAGCTGGGCCTTAGGGCACCTTGTTGCCTTGTGCGAACCGCAGGAAATAGACGAAAAATATAAAAAATGGCGCAAGGAAAACCTGCCTATAATACCTGACAATATCCCAACGAAAGTGCTTCCAAAGACCGGAAAACAATATAATATTTTAAAAAAGCTTATGAATGACAGCGGGACAAGCCGCATCATATGCGCTACTGATGCGGGAAGAGAAGGCGAACTTATATTTAGGCTTATTTATGAAAAAGCCAAATGCACCAAGCCTTTTGACAGGCTATGGGTAAGTTCCATGACGGATAAAGCGCTTAAAGATGGCTTTGCGAACTTAGCTCCATCTTCAAAATACGATAATCTTTATAAAAGCGCTATGCTGCGTGCGCAAGCCGACTGGCTTGTAGGCATGAACGCAACACGCGCATTTACCATGCGCTACGGCGTGCTTTTGTCCTTAGGCAGGGTGCAGACGCCTACTTTGACTATACTTGTAAAAAGAAAAGAAGAAATAGCAAATTTTGTAAAAGAAGAATACTATACCGTTAAGGCTGACTTTGGTGATTTTAATGGCAGCTGGTTTGACATAAACGCAAATGATGAAAAAACATCGCAAAGAATCAAAACACAGGATTTAGCAAAAGCGATAGTCAAAAAAGTGAGCGGCAAGGATGCGCAGGTGATTTCAATTACGAAAGAAAAAAAGCGGGAGCTGCCGCCGCTGCTGTATGATTTAACAAGCCTTCAGCGCGATGCTAACAGAATGCTTGGTTTTACAGCTAAAAAAACACTAAGCCTTGCACAATCTCTTTATGAAAAAAGAAAATATATTACCTATCCCAGAACGGATTCAAAATATCTAAGCGAAGATATGCTGCCTGTTGTAAGCAATACCATAGATAAGCTGCCGAAAGAATATGCAGGCTTAGTTAGCAAAATAAACAGAGTTTCAGGAAGGGTCAGGCAGAGCAAAAGAGTGTTTGACGCAAGCAGGGTTACGGATCACCATGCTATAATCCCAACGGATACGCATGCAAGCCTTGATAAGCTCAGCAATGACGAAAGGGCTTTGTTTGATATTATTGCAAGGCGTTTTTTAGCCGTATTTTATGAACCCTATGAATACGAAAGCGTAAAAGCGATTTTAGTATGCGAAAACGAACATTTTAAGAGCATAGGTAAAAGCATAATAAATTTAGGCTGGCGGGCGACCAATAAAAACCAAAACAAAGAAATCATTTTGCCGGAACTTTCAGAGGGCGATTTTAGGAAAATAGTATCCGCACGCAGCAAAAAAGAAGAAACAAAACCTCCGCAAAATCATACGGATGCAAGCCTTCTTGCCGGAATGGAAAACGCGGGAAAGATTATTGAAGACGAAGAGCTTCAAGAACAGATGAAAGGCTCAGGAATAGGCACGCCCGCTACAAGAGCCGCTATAATAGAACGCCTTATTAAGGTTAAATATGTGAAAAGGCAGGGCAGGTTTCTCATAGCGACAGATAAAGGAGAGCAGATAATAAAGGCTGCTCCTTATGAACTTACATCTCCTGAAATGACCGGAAAATGGGAAAAAGCCCTGTCTCAAATAGCTGCCGGCAGGCAGGACGGCACGCGTTTTTTAAAGGGCATTCAGAACCTAACCCGTTATTTGGTGGATTTTGCAGATAAAAAAGCTCCTGATATTGAATTTAAAAAAGAAACTAAAATCGCAAGCAAAAAGAAGAACAATGTTGTTGAAGGCGTTGAATGCCCCATATGCAGAGGCAAAATGCTTGAAAACAGCAAGGCCTTTTACTGCTCTAAATGGAAAGAAGGCTGCAAGTTTACGGTATGGAAAAACTGCCTTCAAAAAGCGGGCGGGCCTTTATTGAACAAAAAAATAATTACAATACTTTTTAAAGAAAAACAGGTTGCCGGAAGCACGGGCATCGTTAAGGTGGACGATAAAACTATATCGTTCACTAAAACAAACGAACAAAAGCCCGCGGTTTCTCTGCCTTTGATATACCAGAGGAAGGCCTGAAGATTATTGAAAATGGTTTTACACTATGCTATACTCACATAGCTTGAAGGAGGTAAGGTATGGCTGCTTTTTTAATCGCATTGCTTGTGCTTGTTGCGCTTGCATTGCTTATTTCATTTTCTGCCGCGCACACAATCGTAGAAAAAGAGGTGCGCAGACGCAAAACAAAACAGGCTAATCTTTTTGAACCTCGCGAATACGACTATTTTCAGGAAGAAATAGACAGCGAATACTATAAACAAGCCTACAAATGGGTTAAAGAGCAGGAAAAGCAGGTTTTAAGCATAGAATCAGAAGACGGCCTGAAGCTTAATGCTCATTACTATAAAAAAGACGGAGCAAAAAATACCGCTATAATAGCCCCCGGATGGACAGATGTTAAAGAAAAATTCTTCACACCGGTTAAAATGTTTTATGACCTTAATTTCAATGTGCTTATTATAGATCAGCGCGCCCAGGGCACAAGCGAAGGCGAATACAACACTTTCGGCGTTATGGAATCAAGCGATGTGCTTAAGTGGGTATCCTATCTTAAGGAAAACAAGCTGGCGGACAAAATCGTCCTATGGGGAATCAGCATGGGCGCTGCCACTATAATGCTTGCTGCAAGCAAGCTTGACGAAAACTCTCCCGTTGTATGCGCCGTTGAAGACTGCGGCTATACGGACATGGAGGATCAGTTCCTGTTTGTTATGGGCTCAAGAGCGCCTTGGCTGCCCGCCTTTTTAGGCGTGTTTATTATTAAAATAGTAAGGCTTCTTTTGAAACGGCGGGCGGGCTTTTCAAGCCTTGATGCAGCCCCTGTAAATAAGCTGCCTGAATGTAAAATACCTATGCTTTTCATACACGGCGATGAGGACGACTTTGTGCCTTTCTATATGCTTGAAGACCTTTTTAACGCGCATAAGGGCCCAAAACAAAAGCTCGTAATTAAAGGGGCTAAGCACGCGCAGGCGCTTTATAAAGGAACAGAACAATACATAAGCGCTTTGCAGGATTTTTTGAAAATATCAAATATAAAGGAGAACGATAAAAATGGCTAAAAACAAATTTCCGGGTTTTGGAGGCGGAGCAAACATGCAGCAGCTCATGCGCCAAGCTCAAAAAATGCAGGAGCAATTAGCCAAGGCGCAGGAAAGCCTTGAAGAAAAAAC
>JBMNUE010000083.1:0-8318 GCA_050946095.1 Christensenellales bacterium | reverse complement strand
GCCGCAGCATCGTTTATGCCGTCGCCTAAAAAGCCGACAACGTGCCCTTTTTCTCTAAGCACAGAAACCACGCGCGCTTTTTGATTAGGTGTGAGTTTTGCAAATACGTCGGTTGTTTCCGCAGCATGGGCAAGCTCTTCATCGCTCATATTTTCAAGGTCCGCCCCCAAAAGCATGTTCCGCACTTCAAGACCAACCTGCTTGCATATGGTGCGCGTTACCTTTTCGTTGTCGCCTGTAAGTATTTTAGTTGTAACCCCATGATCTTTAAGCGCTTGTATAGCTTCCGCGGTAGATTCTTTGGGAGGGTCCAAAAACGCAAGGTAGCCTATAAGCACCATGTCGCACTCGTCTTTGACGCCGAAGGCGCCTACGGGAGACGGATTGCTTTTTTGCGCAATCGCAAGCACACGGAAGCCTTTATTGTTAAGCGCATCAACCGTTTCTAATATACGACTGCAGATTTCTTCCGAAAGGGGCTGCACGCTGCCGTCAAGCTCTACAAAGGTACATATGGAGAGCATTTCTTCTACGGCTCCCTTGGTAACCATTTGCGTCTTTCCTTTTTTATCCTGCACAACAGTTGTAAGCCGGCGGCGGGTAAAGTCAAAAGGTATCTCGTCCACCTTTATATAGTTTTCGGAAAGATCCAAAAGGCTTTCGTCCTCCGCTTCTTCTTCCTCGGTTTTATGTATAATAGCTAAATCCATAAGGTTTTTATATCCCGTTTGAAAATAGCTGTTTAAATATGCGTGGCGCAGCACCCGCGTATCTTCTTCCTCGTTTATGTTCAAGTGGTATTCAAGCACAACCTTGTCCTGCGTAAGCGTTCCTGTTTTATCGGCGCATAATATATCCATGGCTCCAAAATTCTGTATAGAGTTAAGGCTTTTAACTATGGTCTGCTTTTTGCTCATGGAAACAGCGCCTTTGGCGAGGCATGTTGTTACTATCATAGGGAGCATTTCAGGCGTTAGCCCGACCGCTATTGATATAGCAAACAGGAATGCATCAACCCAGTCTCCTTTGGTAATGCCGTTTATAAAGAAAACTAAAGGAACCATAACGAGCATAAAGCGTATAAGCACCCACGACACGGCGTTAACGCCCTTGGTGAAGCTTGTTTCAACCGGCTCCTTGGCAACCGCTGACGCCATAGAGCCAAACAGAGTATAATCGTTTACGCTTATAACGACAGCCGTTGCGCTGCCGGAAATTACGTTGCTGCCCATAAAGGCAATATTTGTATAATCTGTAATGTTGTCTTTCTTATCGCTCGCATCAGCCATTTTTTCAATGGGTTCGCTTTCTCCCGTAAGGCTTGATTGGCTTACAAACAAGTCTTTTGCGGCTAATATGCGCAGATCCGCCGGAATCATATCCCCGGCAGACAGATGGACAATATCCCCCACCACGAGGTCTTCCATAGGAATTTCTATTTTAGGCTGTTCCTTTCGGGTAACGGTGCATGTGGTGGTTATTAATGCAAGCAGCCTTTCAGCCGCGTTTCCGCTGCGCGACTCCTGGACGAAGCGCAATGTGCCGGAAATGATAACCATGGTCATTATGATTATAACAGTAAGAGGATCAAAATCTTCAGGCGTGCTGCCAAAAAGGGATAAGCTCGGAAGCAGCATGTCCGTAATGGCAGAAACTATAGCCAGGAAAAACAATATGGCGGTGAACGGGTTTACAAAAGACTCCGCCAGGCGCTTAGCCAGAGATTTCTTTTTTTCGTGCGTTACTTCGTTGGGGCCGTATTCGTCGCGCATTTCGTCAACGGCGTCTTCGTCAAGGCCGTCAAGCGAAGTATGCAGCTTTTTTAAAATTTCTTTTGTAGAAATTGTTGCCGAATCGTGAATATTGCTGCTTATCCTATTGCGCGCAGCCTCTTTTTTTTCAGCCTGGCTAAGCATTTTTCGGCTTTCGTTTTTGCTCATTTTTTGCCTCCTCTTTTTTATAGATTCTGAAAAATACACTTAAGATATGAATTTATGCGTACCTCTCAACAACTTACAGGACTACTGTCGGAGTCCATGTATTGCACCTTTAATATTGCGAATTACTTGTTTAAATACCTGTCGCTTTTTGAAATGTACCAAACATCCAGCCCTGCAGCTATCAGCCATAAAATCATTGTACACATAAACCCACGCTTTGAAAAGCCCGTCCAGAAGCCTTTTATTAGGAAGATAATTCCGCTTAAGGCAATCATCCCTCCAATGTTGCGGCAGAGCGGGACAATCTTAATTTTTTCTTTATCTTTTTGGCTCATGTTTTTAAAAGCCGACGAGTAGATATATCCTTTCCCCGAAGCAAACATAATGCCCGCAATTAAAAAAACAGCCCCAAAAAATATGCATATATAATCCATGGCTTATCACTCCCTTCCGCTGTTTGTTCGATTTTTAAACGCTTAAATAAAATCAAAAATATATTTATTATGCCGGAAAAGCGCTTATGCTATCTAAACGGTTTCACGGCTTAAAGGCTAAAAAATATAGCACGGCACATGTTCCGCACAAATATTATTGTTTTTTCTTGTATTTCTGCAGCCGCTTGAGCCCACCTTTCCGCTTTATAAGGCTTAAGCAATTCAATTATAGACATATAGTCGCATAATGGCAAGGCTAATAGCTTGTTAGGCGAAAACCAATTCAGATATTTATTGAATTAGTGTCCATTTTTTCTATACTGCCGCTAATAGCTTTCATTGACAATACATACGTTTTTGCCTATAATCAAATGAAATATAAACCTTGAAAGGAAGTAATATCATGAAAAAACTATTCACGACCTTGCTTGTCCTTGCTATGCTGCTTGGATCTTTTGCGGCATTGGCAGAAGATAGCCTAACCGTTTGGATACCGCAGTACCAATTTGGCGACGGCATTTCGGATATCGACTTTTGGAACCAGCAGTTTGAAGATTTCCGCAAGGAAAACAACTGCGAAGTAAATATTGAAATACTGCCGTGGACAGATTACAACACCACAATTTTTACGGGGCTTTTAAACAACGACGGTCCTGACGTGGTGTATGTTACCGACTATTACGACTTAGTGAAAAACGACCTTCTCTTAGGCCTTGACAGCTTTATGACCGAAGAAGAAATAGACAACTACCTGCTTTGGTCCTTAGCGCCCAAGGACGAGAATGGCGAGCGCTGCACAATACCTATGAACGGCGGTGCGGTGCTTATGTTCTACAACAAGGATATACTTGAAGAAGCAGGCATAGAAAAGCTGCCCGTAACCTGGGAAGAGTTTACAGAAGCATGCCTTGTTATAAAAGAAAAGACGGATAAGATTCCTTTCCTGCAAAACTGGGGCGCAAGCGTAGGCACGAGCGCTCTTATGACAGGCTTCTGGCCCTATTATTTCCAAGCAGGCGGAGAAGTGACGGATGAAAACGGCGAAGTCGCTATAAACAACGAAGCCGGCCTTAAAACGCTTGAATTTATAAACTCTTTATATGAAAAAGGCATATTTGACGAAACCATAGTATCGGAAACCGGCATGCAGGACCGTTTCACTGAAAACACCCTGGCTTTCATGGCAGTCGGCGATTCGACAGGCATAAATTCCGCAAAGAAAAACGGCATCAATTTTGGATATTTCTTTAGCCTTAAAGGCCCCGGCGGATACGGCAGCCGCACAGCGACAGACTCTTTCGCTGTAGCTAAAAAAGCAGAAGAGCGCGGAAACGCAGAGCTTGCAGTAAAAGCGCTAAAGCTTATAGTATCAGGCAAGGTAATGGACCAGTTCCATGAGCAGCTGTATTCGCTCCCGCGCTTTACCAAGGACTCTGAATACGTAAAGGACGAAGAGCTTGACGCAATGTACGCTGAATACAACGATGCCATGAAAATAGTTAGCGAGTTTGAAGGCAAGCCTTCCTTTGAAAAAGAGCTTCAAGCCAACATACAGCTAATGTTTATGGGCGAATTGAGCCCGCAGGAAGTTCTTGACGAAACATACGAGTACTACGAGGATAATATTAAGCAATAATTTTACCAGGGCCCGGCCATAGCCGCCGGGCCTTGTTTGCATATTTTAAAAGGAGTTAGCTGATGGCAAAAAACACAGCTTCAGCAGGCAGGTCGCTTTCGCGCACACGCAGGCAAGCGGCAATAGGTATGGGTTATATTTTACCAAGCTTTATATTAATGCTCACCTTTAACATTATACCTATATTTATGTCGTTGTTTTATTCGTTTACGAAGTTTTCTATGGCAAAGCCCCCTGTGTGGATAGGGCTTCAAAACTATCAAAAGCTTTTTTCAAACAAGACTGTAATAGCTTCTGTCGGAAACACAGTACGCTATACGCTTATGACAGTTCCTGTGCAAACAATACTGGCGCTTATTATTTCCGCCTTTATAGCAGAAAAACTGCAGAACCGCTACGGTTCATTTTTGCGCAGCGTAATATTCGTTCCGGTTGTTATTTCGTTAATAGCTTCAGCTTCTATATGGAACCTTCTCTATGAAGCAAAGGACGGCCTTATAAATCAGTTTCTCACCCTTATGGGCTTTGAAAAGGTTAACTTTTTAGGGAGCAAAAATACGGCGCTTGCATCAGTAGCGGCTGTCGCCGTTTGGAAGTCGACGGGTTATTACATGGTAATATACTACGCCGGCATGATGAACATATCCCCAGAAATAAAAGAAGCCGCCACAGTTGACGGCGCAAAGCCATGGCAGCGCTTTATATATATTACACTTCCCATACTTAAGCCTATAACCTATATGGTTGTTACCCTCGGCATTATAGGCTCTTTCCAGGTATTTGACCTTGTATACAAGATGACGGGAGGCGGCCCCGGCAGAGCGACCTATACCGTTGCATATATGATATACAGCTACGCTTTCCAAGATAAGCGCATAGGCTATGCAAGCGCTATCGCAATAATGCTGCTTTTAGTAATACTGCTTATACACTTATTGCAGACGCTTATCTTTAGAGAGAAGGAGCAGGCATGAAACAAAAAAAATATTCGGTTTGTTCAATAATAGGCATAATATTGGTAACGCTTTTTGCCCTGCTCTGCGTTGCCCCGCTTGTATATATGCTGCTCGTTTCGTTTACGGACAGCGATTCGCTTTATATTAAATTAAGCGATATTAAATTTGACTTTTATAACTATGAATACGCCATAACAAAGCGCAATTTCGGACGCTCGCTCATTAACAGCATTATAGTTACAGTGGGCTCCTGCCTGCTTGTTGACATAGTCTCCGCAATGGCGGGCTACGGTTTTGAAAAAAAGCCCGTTCCGTATAAAGAATCCATTTTCCAAGGCTACCTTGCAACCATGATGATACCGGGGCAGGTGCTGCTTATACCGATGTTTGTAATGGTAAACCGCCTTTCCCTTACCAACACCTATTCAGCCCTTATACTTCCCATGGTGGGCGCTTTTGGAATATTTTTAATGCGCCAGTTTATGACGGCAGTTCCTGATGAGCTTTTAGAAGCTGCGGAAATTGACGGCTGCGGAGAAATGCGCCGTTTTACTACAATAGTTATACCCCTCGTTCAGCCGGCGCTTGTGACGCTTAGCATATTCACATTTAACGCTGCCTGGAACAATTTTTTATGGCCGCTTATAGTAAACACCAAAAGCGAAATGCATGTGCTTACCATAAGCATGGCAACGCTTTCCTCAAACTACTATGTAAACTACGGCATGGTTATGGCTGGCGCTACGCTTACATTCCTGTTCCCCTTTACGCTTTATATATTCCTTCAAAAGCAGTTTGTTGAAGGCATAGCCTTGGGCGGTATAAAGGGATAAGGAAAATGTAGTTCAAGCCTTGACATATATGCCTATTTTATGATAGATTAGCTTTCGGCCGCTCGGGGTGGGCTTTAATTGCCTTTTGGCAGCCCAGATCCGGCGAGTAATGTAAATGGAGGTGCTGCATGTACGCAATTATAGCGACTGGCGGCAAACAATACCGTGTAAGCGAAGGCGATGTAATCTTCGTAGAAAAGCTCGACAAAGAGCCTGAAGAAGAAGTCAGCTTTCCTGTGCTTCTGCTTGGCGGGGAAGAGACCATAGTAGGTACCCCCTATGTGGAAAACGCAAGCGTTACCGGTAAGGTTGAAAAACAGGTCAAGGGCCAAAAAATTATTGTTTACAAGTATAAGAGCAAGAAAAACTACAGCCGCAAGCAAGGCCACAGGCAGGCTTATACTAAAGTACAAATTACATCAATCAACAAGGCATGACGACTATACGCCTGTTTAAAGCAAACAACAGGCTTTGCGGTTTTCAGATTGAAGGACATGCCGGCTACGCGCAGGCCGGGGAAGACATTGTATGCGCAGCCCTTTCCTTTTTATCCATAACATGCGCAAACGCGCTTGAGCAAATAGCCGGCGCAGTCCCGCATACACAGGTGGATGAAAAAACGGGCTACCTGAAAGTGCAGCTTGATGAGCACCTGTTAAATACGCAGACAGATACGATTTTTCAGGTTTTTCACTTGGGAGCGCAGCAGCTTTCAGACAGCTACCCTGAATATGTACGCGTCTTATAAAATTTCTGATGAATGGAGGGACTCCAATGCTAAAGCTAAATCTTCAACTATTTGCCTCTAAAAAGGGCGTTGGCTCTTCCCGCAACGGCAGAGACAGCAAAAGCAAACGCCTCGGCGCTAAGCGTGGCGACGGCCAGTTTGTATTAGCCGGCAACATATTAGTGCGTCAGCGCGGCACTAAAATACACCCCGGTGTAAATGTTGGCATAGGCAGAGATGATACACTTTTTGCCAAAGCGGACGGTATTGTGCGTTTTGAGCGCTTCGGTAAATACCGCAAACAAGTAAGCATTTACCCGGCAGAAACAGTTGTGCAATAAACAAAGAAAAACCCCGCCCTTGAATGCGGCGGGATTTTTTTATGCTGCCTTTTTTATTTCACCGAAATTTTAAAAAGCGATTTGCCGTGTGTCTTTCCGATTGACCGCTTTTGCTACCTCAGACCGAAAATATAAGGAATGCGCAGCTTTTCAACGCCCGAGAAAATTAGCGCTTGAAGCTTTTCGCTGTCGCAATCATGGCGCTTCGAAGCTATGAAGTTAAGGAGATGATTTTCGCCGTCGCACTCATGGGACTTCGTGGCTTTTAATACAGAGCATGACGCTAAAGAGCTTTTCGCTGTCGCACTCATGAGACTTCGTGGTTTTTAATGCAGAGCATGACGCTAAAGAGCTTTTCGCCGTCGCACTCATGGGACATCGTGGCTTTTAATACAGAGCATGACGCTAAAGAGCTTTTCGCTGTCGCACTCATGGGACTTCGCCTATGAAATCTTCTATTAAACAATATTTTATCTGAACCTCTTATCCCGCCATTTTATTGGCGTTTTTTTGTTGGTTCCATCAAATACAATTTATTTTTCTGATTTTTTTGCCTATGATTTGTTTTTTACAGCCATTATTTTTATTATTGCAGCTTATAAAGAGTATTTGTTAATTCTTCTATCACTTCGTCGCGGCCTTCCCTTATGCCTTGGTCGACGCAGGTTTTTATGTGGTCGTTGAGCATAACCCGCATAAAGGACTCCAAGGCTTTCTTAGCCGCCTGCGCCTGAACCAGTATATCTACACAGTAAATATCGTTTTCCACCATGTTTTGAAGCCCCCTCACCTGCCCTTCAAGGCGTCTTAAGCGGTTTAAAAGCAGTTTTTTCTGGTTTTCATCGCGCTGCTTATGTTTGCAATTTTCGCAGTGCGCACAATTTTTCATAGCGTTTTCCTCCCAAGCCTTAAAGCATTGCTTACAACGCTTAAAGAGCTTAAAGACATTGCAGCTGCTCCTATCATGGGGTTAAGCAAAGGGCCGCCGAATGCGTAGAACACGCCCGCTGCAAAGGGTATGCTTAATATGTTGTATATAAACGCCCAAGCTAAGTTTTGTTTTATGTTGGCTATGGTGTAGCGGCTTAGCTTTATGGTTTTTAAAAGAAGCTTTAAATCTCCCTGCATTAAAAGTATGTCCGCCGTTTCAAGCGCTATGTCGCTGCCGGTGCTCATGGCGACACCTACATCCGCCTTAGCAAGCGCAGGCGCGTCGTTTATGCCGTCCCCCGCCATAAGCACGGTTCTGCCCTTGCTTTGATAGCTTTCCACTATAAGCGCCTTATCCTGTGGCTTAACTTCATACTCTATTTTGTCTATTCCAGCGTGTTTTGCCATGTGATGCGCCGCTTCTTTTGAATCCCCCGTTACAAGCACGGTTTCTATGCCTAAGCTTTTTAATTCTTCCACAACTTCAGCCGCATTTTGTTTTATATTGTCGCTAAAGAGCA
>JBMNUE010000082.1:0-8319 GCA_050946095.1 Christensenellales bacterium | reverse complement strand
TCGGCAAAGTCGTCATCGCCTATTTTTATTTCTGTAATTTCTGCAGCGTCATTAAATGTTACTTCTACCGCCACAGGGCCTGCAAAGCCTTTTGCACTGGCACTTGCAGTGCCTGCCTTGAAGCCCGGGGCTGCGGCGTTTAGTTTTTCAAAAGCTTCGTTTGCTTTAAGCATTATAGGTTTAAGCGCTTCATCTGCTACATCATCCGATTCGATGGGCGCTTGCTTGCCCGCTAATAGTTTAGCTTTTTCAAAAGCCGCTTTGCTGTCTTCTTCTTTTATTAGTATTGCCTCTATGGTTCCATCCGCTTTAAAAAGCAATACGGCTTCAGGATTTTCTTCGCCCGCTTCAATATTTACGGATTCTTCTGAAAACCTGTTAGCATACTTTGCAATATCGTTAACGCCTCTTGTAATGGCGTTTGATGTAATTGTCGCCGCGGTTATAGTGTCTATCGTGTTATCGCTTGACTGTTCGCCCGCTTTTATAACATTTACAGGCGTTTTCTTGCCGACAAACTGGGACATAAACGCTTCATCTTTGGCCTTTGCGCCAAGACCCGCAGTTTCTGCAAAGCCGGAGCCGCCCACGCTTATGCCGTGCAGCGTTCCTTCCGTATCGACACCCACAATAATTTCTATTGGGCCGCCGTAGCCGGATACGGTTGAAACGCCAACGTAGCCTACGGTTTCATCGCTTGCCTGCCCTAAAAACAAGCCATCCAAGGCAGCGTTTCTTGAAAGCGCAACCGGCAAAAAAGCATCCGCTTCGGGCAGAACCTTCATGCGGGCTTTTTCTTGATTTTTTACAGCCTGTTCGCTTATAACATCTTTAGTTATCATATTGGTGCCGGCAAGCAAAAACGAAGCTGTCAACATGATAATTACCAGCACAAGCCATGCCGGAATCTGTTTTTTCATAAGTTTAGCCTCCTATTGTAAATATTATTTCTGCAGATATCTTTCGGGGTTTCTCCCGAGCATCTCGGCCGCAAGAGAAACATCGCCTTTTTGCAAGGCATATTTTATAGCGGTGCTTGATACAACAGCGCCGCTCTTTGTTTTCACGGCAGGCACTACGCTAAGGCCTATGCCGCGCTCGTCGCATAGTTTTTGCAGTTCTTTTACCGTGGTTTTGCCTAAATACCCAAAACGGTGGTTGAAGCCTGCCACTATATGTTTAACCAGCATATTGGCGGATAATTCTTCGTCTAAAAAATTCTCTCCTGATTTTTTCATTAGATTATTATCAAAATGGCTGACGGCAACATAATCTGCTCCCGCGCGGCGCAAAAGCTCCTCTTTTTCGCGGAGATTGGTAAGTTCAATATATTTTCTGTCAGGATAAAGCACTGTTTGCGGCGATACATCGTAAGTATGCACACATATTTTGTAATTGAGCCTGCGCGCCACTTCCTTTGCTGTGTTTATAAGGTTAAGATGTCCTAAATGCACTCCGTCAAAATAGCCCAAGCATACAACCAAAGGAGTTTTTTTATCCGGCGCAACGCCAAGCCAATCCATAATACATGCCTTCCATTTCCATGCGAAACACCCGCAAATTTTATCTAAATATTAACACGCCTTTTATGCACTGTCAAGAAATTCAAGGCGCAGCGCATCTTTAATAAGCTAAAGCTGCGCACATAAACAAAACACATGAAAAACACCGCCTCTTAACTAAGAAGCGGATGGAATGTAGACCAAGTATTATTTAGAGGGTTTAATGGGACAAATCCCCATTAATTTAATCATGAAAAGCTTCGGTCGCGGGGCATTGAAAAGCAATGCTTTCACTACATTTTTGACTTGTGTGAAAAAAGCGGCCAAGCTAAAATACACACGGCAAAGTGTCCAAGGACACTTTGCCGGCAGTCTGACCGCCTCTTAATAAAGAAGCGGCATTTTAATTAAGCTTATTATCAGCGTATGAGCGTGAAATTCTTAAACACTGTAACCAGGGTATTTGCAACCGTAGACATGGTTTTAATGAATATATCAAGCGCTACGCCTACAACGTCCTTGCGGGTGTCGCCAACAGTGTCGCCCGTTACGGCGGCTTTATGCGCCGCAGTGCCCTTGCCGTGGCCTTCAAGAGCGCCCGATTCTATGTGCTTTTTAGCGTTGTCGAAAGCGCCGCCGGAGTTGCCCATAAATATGGCTCGCGGTATAGCCACTATAGTTGCGCCTATAAGAAGGCCGCCTACAAATTCCACGCCAAACAGGAATCCGCCAACAACCGGGATCATCATAGCAAGAACTGAAGGGAAAAGCATTTTCTTAAGCGCATTATATGTAGCCATTTCTATCATTCTGTTGTAGTCAGGACGCACCGTGCCTTCAAGCACGCCGGGGATTGAAAGCAGCTTGTCGCCTTCATCCGCCATGTCGCGGGCAGATTCTATGGTATTGTCTGTAAGCATGGCTGAAAAGTATTCAACAAGAGCGCCGCCTATTATAGCGCCTACAACAACTGTGTAGTTTGCGATGTTAAGCATTATTTCTGAATCTATCGGCGTATAGTTGCCTACATAGGAAACAATAAGGCTTACTGTAGCAAACGCAGCGCTGCCGATTGCAAAGCCTTTGCCTATGGCCGCCGTAGTATTGCCCACAGCATCCAGCTTGTCTGTAATTTCGCGCACTTCTTCAGGCAGGTGGCAGCTTTCAGCAAGACCGCCAGCGTTGTCTGCAATAGGTCCAAAAGCGTCTATGGACACAGTTGCGCCTACAAACGACAGCATGCCAAGCGATGCTATGGCTATTCCGTACATGCCGCCTATTTTGCCGCTGATAAACAATGCCAAGCCAATCATAAGTATAGGCAGCAAGCAGCTGCGGCTGCCTATTGCGTCGCCCTTTGTGATTACAAAGGCTTCGCCTTCGGTTGCCATTTCAGCGAGCTCTTTTGTGGGTTTATAGTCAGTTGATGTGTAGTATTCTGTAATTGTGCCTATGGCCACGCCGCTTGCTATGCCTAAAATTAAGCTAATCCAAGGGGTCAGCCAGCCGGCATGCCATCCGTAAGCGCTAAAGGTTTCGCCGTCAATACCGCCAAAAACAATCAAAGAAACGAAGAAACCGAGCACAACGGTTATGCCTGCCGACATCCATGTAGCAAGGTTCAGCTCATGCGCCGGGTTATCGCTCATTTTCTTCCTGTCGGCATACATCAAGCCGACAAGGCATCCTAAAAGCCCCACGCCCCCTAAAATAACGGGGAAAATAATCGAAGGCGTAAACATAGCCTCTATTTTCAATTTCTTAAACAAAATAACGGCTATCATAATTGAAGCGGCCATTGTAGCAACGAAGCTTTCAAGAAGGTCTGAGCAGTTGCCGGCTATGTCGTTTACGTTGTCGCCAATAAAGTCTGCTATAACATTCGGCACGCGGCTGTCGTCTTCCGGCAGGTCGTTGCGGATTTTCGCCAAAATATCGGCAGAAATATCGGCCGCCTTTGTATAGTTGCCGCCAGCAACACGGTTGAACATGGCGACAAGAGAGCAGCCGAGAGAATATGTTGATATACGCATTATTGAAGGATTGATGCCTTCTATGCTAGTAAGTATGCCGCCGCCTGTCGCTTCATGGTCTACGCCCCATATTAATATTACAACCACAAGACCAAGCAGGCCCAGCGCCTGAACGCTTAAGCCGGAAATGCTTCCGCCGCATAGAGCAACCTTGACCGTTTCGCCTATGGACATGGTTTCGCGCGCCTTGTTCGCCGTGCGCACATTTGCATATGTGGCGCTTTTCATGCCCATCACGCATGTAAAGCTGCTCATGGCAGCGCCTATAACGAATGTAATGCCGCTTGTTCTTTCAACGAACAGCGAAAACACCAGCGCAAGCAGAACCACAACAACGGCTACGGTCTTGTACTCCGTTCTCATAAACGTTGAAGAGCCGCTGCGGATTATTGCAGCCATCTCCACCATTTCCTCTGTTCCTTCTTCCATTGAGCGTATTCGGAAGAAATTGTGGAACACATACCATAGCGTTACCGCTACGACGCCCAGCACCAAATAATAAAGCCAGTACATATTAGCCCTCCCTGAATTACTCCATGGAAAAACCTTCAAAAGGTTTTTCCAAATAAAAAATCACCAAAATCATAAGTACTATATCAGATGAGGATAATATTTTCAAGCCTTATAACGACATTTTTTATAATGTAAATTAATAAAATTTTTGAATAAACGCTGTCGTTTTAATGTCAAAAAACATAGTTTACATTAAAGCAAATTAAAACTCCCGGGGACTTGTCCCTGGGAGTTAGAGTGTTGACAAAATTTCTTCTAATACTTTGCCGAATTTACCTGGTCGTTTACGTTTTCATAAAATCATAAATACTCTAATTCCTGAGTTCTTGCCCTTGAGTTTTAAATGTTTTTAGAAAACGAAGTTTCTTCAATTTTTTCGGCAAACAAGTTTTTATGTACTTTTATAATTTCCCATATGGAGATTTCAGGATGTCGACAAATTGTCTAAAGACACTTTGTCTTTTCGCTTGGTTGCTTTTACTCAATCAAGCGAAAAATGCAGGGAATGACATGCTCGGCAATGCCCCGCGACCGAAGCCCCGAAGCTTTTCGCGATTGCACTCATGCTGCTTTGCCCCTAAAGTCCCAATAAACAATACTTTGTCTACACTTTGCAATTTCCTACATGGAAATTTCTTTTTTGCCGCTGACTTTAAAGAACAGCGCTAAAGCGATTATTGTGGAGAAAGTAAGTATTGCTGAAATTGCCGAGGCCACGCCATCGTTTCCTCTGATAACCTGGCTGTAAATTTCAAGCGTCATGGTTTTAGTGTTTGTAGTGTAAAGCATTATAGATGTTGAAAGTTCCGTAATGATTGTAATCCAGCTAAGTATTGCGCCCGATATAACGCCTGGTGCCATCATTGGCATTGTGACCGACCAAAAAGTCTTTGCTCCGCTCGCGCCAAGGCTTATGGACGCTTCCTCTATGCTGATTGGAATATTCCGCAAAATAGCGGAAGACGACCGCACAGTATACGGCAAGCGCCGCAAGGTGTATGAAAGTATCATTATAAACATTCCGCCGGATAGAAGCAGCGGGCGCTTGTTAAAGCTTGTAAGCAGGGCGAAGCCCAATATTGAGCCTGCAACCATTTCGGGAAACATGGACATAATATCCACCGTGGCGTTAAAAGCATTATGCCTTCTGACTATAATGTAGCTAAACAGGTAGGCTAAAATAACTATGCATATTATGGATATGCCGGCCAGCAGGTATGTCATCCAAATGGAGCGGCTCACCATCTTAAAGGCTTCTCTATAAGAATTAAGAGAAAAGCCTTCCGCAAACATGCGTCCGCTCGTGTTGCGGAAAGAGTTAAAAATAACATAGCACTGCGGCATTATGGCAATGCCTACCAAAACGTAGCAATACACATGCGCTAAAACATTTTTCCAGCCGCGGACCTTCTTTTTTTCTATGGGACGCATGGCTGAAATGGAGAAAACCTTTCGGCTTACGATATGTTTTTGCGCAAGGAACACGGTTATTGTAATAAAGATGGCTATAACGGATACTGCGGCAGCAAGGCCCGTGGAACCGCCTATCTCGCTGAAAAATTCCTTGTACACAAGCACGGGAAGCGTTATATAGTTTTCGCCAATAAGCATAGGCGTGCCGTAGTCCGCAAAAGCGCGCATGAACACAAGCAAGGCCCCCGCTAAAATGGACGGCAAAAGCAAGGGAAGCACAATTTTAAAAACCTTTTTTATGCCGACGCATCCAAGGCTTTCGCTGGCTTCAATAAGGCTTGCGTCCAGGCTTTTAAACGCACCCTGAATAAACATGAATACAAGGCTGTAAAGCTGGAAGCTCATAACAATAACGCAGCCTTTAAAGCCGTAAATATCCCCAACCGTAATGCCGGCTGATGCAAGCAGGTTGGTTATTACGCCGTTTCTTCCCATAAGCTGTATCCAGGCGTAAGCACCTATAAAGGGAGCCGACATGCTTGAAACCAAAATGAGTATCTGCAAAGCCCCGGCGCCCCGTATTATTGTGGTGCTCATAATGTAGGCCATAGGCGTTGCAATAAGAACCGCAAACAGAGTTACAACTGTTGAAATAAGAACGCTGTGCCATATGGCGTTTGTATAGTATGCCTTGCTGAACATTTTTTGGAAAAATTCCAAGGTTATCTGCCCGTCGTTATTAATGATGGCAAGTTTTAGCAAAGATACCAGCGGATAAATAAGGAAAAACAGGTAAAACAGCAGCGCTGTAACAGTTACAAGCGGCCATATCTCGCGGCGTACCAAAATATAGGCGCCAAACAAGCTTAGCGCAACCCCTAAAGCCATAAGCACATACCTTGCCGGCATTGTAAAATGGTCAAGCTTTGTAAGGCTGTCCACATATTCCTGCAGCTTCTGTTTTTGCTTGCCGGACTCCGTAAGGTTGCGCCCCTTGTAGTCGCTCTCGGTAAACTCGGGAACCGGTTTACCTTTTGCGTATTCCATCCATTCATGGGAAGTCATATCAAGCCGGCGCGTAAAAAAATCCACCTGGGTTTTACCCATAAAACCTAAAACAATTGAGGACACACCTAATATAAAAAGCAGCCCTGCGAAAAGCATTATAAGGTTTTTTTGACGCTTACTTTTCGGCATCGTCCACCACTCCTTTGGTTATGCTCTTGTCGCCGGATTTGTTAAATACATTTATTTTTTCGCTCTTCATTGACAGGGAAACCGCAGCGCCTTGCGGGATAATACTTGAAATAGAGCTTTCTTCAATAATTTCAACCGTTTCGCCCGATTCAAGACGCACAAAATATGTGGTATTGAGTCCAAGGAAAACGCTTGAAAGCACTTCGCCTTTTATGCCTGGCTTATTTGCATCCTGAATAATAAACTCTTCCGGTCTCACGGATACCAGCACATCGCCATCTTCAGCCGACTCCGTGAAATTATCAAAGGGCAGCTCATAGCCCGTTGAAAACAGGAGCTTGTTTTCCTTGCAGACAGCCTTTGCATTTAATGTGTTTGAGTGTCCTATAAAATTTGCAACAAACAAATTTGCAGGCCGCTGATAAATGGATTTTGGCGTTGCAACATGCATAATTTCGCCCTTGTTCATGACGGCTATACGGTCTGAAACCGCCATGGCTTCTTCCTGGTCGTGGGTAACATAAATGGTTGTTATGCCTACGCTTTTTTGTATTTCGCGTATGGCGTTTCGCATTTCCACGCGCAGTTTAGCGTCTAAGTTTGAAAGGGGTTCATCCATAAGAAGCACATCAGGTTCTATAACTATTGCACGGGCGAGCGCAACGCGCTGCTGCTGGCCGCCTGACAGCTTGTCAGGCAGTCTGTCCGCGTATTCCCTTATTCGCACAGTGTCTAAAATCTTATCTACCCGCCGCTTTATTTCATCTGGCGGAACATGGCGGTTTTTAAGCCCGAAAGCGACATTTGCGCGCACGGTCATATGCGGAAAAACTGCGTAGTTCTGAAACACCATGCCTATATTGCGCTTGTCCGGACGCATATCATTTATAACGGTATCGTTAAAGCTTATGGTGCCGCCTTCAATGCTGTTAAATCCCGCAACCATACGCAAAAGGGTGGTTTTCCCGCAGCCCGAAGGCCCTAAAAGTGTAAAAAATTCTCCTTTATGCACCTTAAGGCTAAGGTTTGGGATAATAACATTTTTCCCGTATTTTTTTAGGTTGTTTTTGAAAGTAATATCTACGCTCACAGCTGTTCCTTTCTAACAATAAAAACAATGCGCAACCGGGAGCCAGTTGCGCATTGTGCATATTAAATTATTTGTTGATAATGTCCATAACATGCTCTTTGAGATCCGTGGTATGCGAATATACATATTCGCTGTCCTCAAAGGCTAAAACTATGTCGTCCAGCGGGGTCATTATATCGTTTGTATATTCAACAGGGCGGATATTGCGGCTGGTCGTTTGCTCGGCTAAATATACCTGCGCTTCTTCTGAAAGCATAAAGTCCGTAAAGGCCTGCGCATTTTCAACGTTTTTGGCGTTCTTTACTATGCCTATCTGCGCCGGCAGGAACACGGTGCCTTCAACGGGATATACTATTGTAGCATCGGCGCCGTCCTTAATCATGGTAACGCAGGGGTCTTCATAGGTTAATCCTACGGCATATTCGCCGTTTATAACGCCTTTATATACAGCGGAAGAGCTGGATGTGATAACCACTTTCTGCCCTACAAACAGGTCTTCTACATATTTCCAGGCCTTGTCGCTCTCGTATTTTTCTGCAGCTGTTTCGCCTTCGCCCATAACCAGGAGCAT
>JBMNUE010000081.1:0-8398 GCA_050946095.1 Christensenellales bacterium | reverse complement strand
AAAAATACCGAACTCTATGCCATATGCGATGTGTCGGAATCTCTTCTTAACAAAATGAACGATATTTATGCGCCGAAAAAATGCTACAACAGTTTTGACGATATGCTTAAAGACGATAATGTGGAAGCCGTTGTTATAGGCATAGGGGATCAATTCCATACTGACTGCACTTTTAAGGCCTTGGAAGCCGGCAAGCATGTGCTGGTTGAAAAGCCGATAGGCGTAAGCGTTAAGGAAACGGAAAAAGTGGTAAAAAAAGCCAGAGAAAAGGGGCTTATAGTGCAGGTCGGCAACATGAAGCGCTTTGACCCCGGCATAGAATATGCAAAAGACTTTACAGAAAAACACATAGGCAAAGTTACAACGTACAAAGGCTGGTACTGCGACAGCAGCATGCGCTACACATTGTGCGACAATGTGATGCCCATAATATATTCATCGCCGGACATGAAAAAGCCAAAGGGCAACCCAAAGCAGATAAAAGACCGCTATTACCTTTTGGGGCACGCAAGCCATTTGTTTGACACGGCGCAATACCTTTTGGGAGATATAGAATGCCTTTCGGCCAAATTAAACGTAGCGGACAATATGTATTCGTGGCTTATATCCTGCGACTTTGCTTCAGGGGTTATAGGCAGCCTCGATTTAACCATAGCCATACGCGCGCCTTGGCACGAAGGCTTTGAAATTTACGGCACCAACGGCACGGTTTTTGCAAAAACGCCAAACCCGTGGGAGCTTGTTAGCAGCCAGGTCGAATGCTGGCGGCAGGATACCGAAACTTGCTACAAGCCTTTCGCTGCCGACGGGCATGTTTTCAGAAGGCAGCTTGAAGCTTTTGCGGATGTAATTTTAAACAATGCGCCGCAAAAGGGCGCAAGCGCGGAGGACGGCCTTAAAGCGCTTAAATGCCTTATTGCCACATACCAATCAGTAAACGAAAACGGCAAAACGATAAAAGTAAAAGACGTTCAGGGGGAAATATAATGCAGCTTGGTATATTCAGCCGCACATTTGCGGGAAGCCCCGAAGAAATTTTTATTAAAATGCGCAAGCTGGGCTTTTCATACACGCACTACAATTTGTCATCGGCAGGGCTTGAAACCATGCCTCTTGAATTGGACAGAGAAAGGCTAAAAAACATTAAAGCTTATGCCAAAAAATACAGCATAATTTTGCACGGGCTTTCCGGAACATTCAACATGATAGCGCCCGACAAGCAGGAGAAACAGGACGGCATAAGGCGTTTCAATGTCTTGTGCGAGGCGGCGGATATGCTCGATATAAGGCTTATAAGCCTTTGCACAGGCTCTAAAAGTACTGTTTCCAAATGGGAATGGCACAAGGACAATAGCCTTAAGTCCAGCCTGGACGAGCTTTATGAAACCACGCAAAAAATACTGCCGAAGGCAAAGCAGTACGGCATAAGGCTCGGCGTAGAGCCAGAGCAGAGCAATGTTATAAACAGCGCCACAAAGGCCAAAGAATATATAGACGAATTTTCTCCGCACTTAAAAATAATTATGGACGGAGCAAATTTAATCCCGCAGGATAATATAAACAATATGCGCAATATCATGCTTGAAGCCTTTGAAACCCTGCATCAGGATATAGTGCAGGCGCACGCAAAGGATATTGCAAAAAAAGCAGGCATTTCTTTTGTCGCCGCAGGAGAAGGACAGCTTGACTATAATACCTATATAAGCTTGCTTAAAAAATATAAATATGAAGGGCCGCTTGTGCTGCACGGCTTAAGCGAAGAACAGGTGCCAAAAAGCATAGAATTTTTAAAGGAGATGATTTAATATGCCTAAATTTATTTCAAACGGCATTGAATTAAGCTATATAGATGAAGGGCAGGGGCTTCCTTTCATATTTCTGCACGGCTTAGGCGGCGACATACAGCAGATACTTTCAAGCTTTGATGTGTCTGAAGGCATACGCCTTATAAGCCTTGATATGCAGGGGCACGGCAAGTCGCAGGCGGACTGGGGCGACTATAATTTTAACAGCCTTGCCAATGATGTTATAAGCCTTATGGATTTTCTTAAGCTGAATAAAGCCGCAATAGGCGGCATATCCATGGGAGCTGCGGTGTCCATAAATATAGCGGTGCGGTTTCCGGAAAAAATTCAAAAGCTTTTGCTCGTGCGCCCCGCGTGGATAAATAAACCCATGGATGAAGACAAAATACGCCTGTTTTCCATTGAAGCGGATTATCTAAAAAACAATGATATGCAGGGCTTTATAAACACTAAAGAGTATAAAAACATAAAGGCCAAAAGCGAATACACGGCAAATTCATTTTCAAAAGGCTTCAGCAACCCGGCAAGCTTAAAAAATTACAATAAATTTGCGATACTGCCGGGGCTTTGCCCGTTTTCCAGCACGGAGCAGCTAAAACGCATTGATGCCGAAACTTTGATATTAGCCTGCAGAAACGACTGGATACACCCGTATGAATACGCAGAATTCTATAAAAAGCATATAAAAAACAGCGTTTTGCGCGAACTTCCCAGCAAGGATGCCGATGAAAAAACGCACATGGCACTATTAAAAAAATACATAAAGGAGTTTTTAACCGATGGCGAAGGACTTTAAACTGCAGATAAAAGAATATATAAATGTGTTAAGCGATACAATTAATAAGCTTGACATACGGCAGATAGATATGGCGCTTAACGCTCTTTTAGAAGCCTTTGAAAACGAAAAGACGATTTATATATTCGGCAACGGCGGCAGCGCTGCAACGGCCTCGCATTTTCAAAACGATTTTAATAAAGGAATTTCTGAGCACACGCAAAAAAAGTTCAGATTCTGCTGCCTTAACGACAACATTGCAACGGTGCTTGCCATAGCAAACGACATATCCTTTGATGAAATATTTCGTTTCCAGCTTGAAGGGCGCATAGGACAGGGCGATTTAGTAATGGCTATATCCGGTTCCGGCAACAGCGAAAATGTTCTGCGCGCCGTAAAATATGCAAAACGAATGGGGAATACCGTAATAGGGCTCACGGGATTTGACGGCGGAGAGCTTAAAAAATTAAGCGATATAAGTCTGCATGTCCCCGTAAACAGCATGCAGGTAACGGAGGATATACATATGGTGTTCGACCATCTTATGATGGCTGTGCTATATAAGGCGCTTGCAGGTAAAGACCATCTGCATGCCTAAAAAGTGCTGAATTAGGCGGATTTGCATAAAAATCATAATTTTTGTATAAAAACAAATCAGCGCGAGCAAAGGCCTCGGGAAAATATAAAAATTTCATGCAGGCCAAAGCAATAAAGCTTGAACTTCTTTTGATGTTGTTATATAATATAACAGTAATAAGTATAAAGGAGACATTGTGGACAGAAGGCTGTGCCTTGCTATAGATCTCGGCGGTTCTAAAATTATAGTGTCTTTTATTGATAGCGCCGGCAGGATTTATCGTACCGCAAGGCGTGAAATGAGGGGAAAGGACTATACCCCGCAAAATATCATAGCAGAAATTAAGTCGGCCGCTAAAGAAGCCGCTGAATTTATAGACGCTAAACCTCAGTCCGTAGGAATAAGCATTCCCGGGCCGTGCGAAGATGGTGTATTTTTAGCTAATTTTTCAACCAATATACACGGCTGGCATTTTAAAAGAGACTTGGAAGCGGTATTTAATCTGCCCGTGTATGGGGATAACGATGTAAACGCCTGCGCAGCAGCAGAAAAGCGCTTTGGCTGCTGCAAAGACATAGAAAACTTTATCTGGGTTACGCTTAGCTTTGGCTGCGGAGGCGCAATATATTTAAACAATCGGCTGTATAGAGGGCGCCGCGGGCTTGCCGGAGAAGTAGGGCATATACCCGTGGTGTTTGATTCGCGCATAAAATGCGGCTGCGGTATATTTGGCGATATGGAAGCGGAGTTTTCAGGGTTCGCCTTGGGGAAAAAGTACAATAAACTAAAAGGTCTGCCGGAAAATCCCAACACCGCAAGCAAAGAAGTTGGAGAAGCCGCAAGACAAGGAGACAAAGATGCAAAAGATCTTCTTTATCAGGCCGGCTACGGATTGGGCAGGGTAATATCCATGGCGCAAAACCTGCTGGATCTGGAAAAAGCCGTGCTTGGGGGCGGAGTATGCGTGTACGAATACGAATTTCTGTACCCGGGAGTTGTGCAGGCCATTGAAGACTGCTGCTATCCCCTTTCCAAGCAGGGATTAACAATACAAAAAACTGCGCTCGGCTACAACGCTTCGCTTATGGGAGCAGCCGCGCTGGCGCTCTAAAATACGGGAGGTGCATTTATTTGGCTGAAAAGGCTGCAAAAGAAATTCTGTCTTTTAAGGGAATAAGCAAGGCTTTCCCCGGAGTGCAGGCGCTAAATGATGTAAGCTTCAGCGTAAAAGCGGGATGCGTGCATGCCATAGTCGGCGAAAACGGCGCAGGGAAAAGCACGCTGCTTAAAGTTTTAAACGGTCTTTATAAGGCCGACAAAGGCGAAATATATTTAAACGGCGAGCCGTTTAGTTCAAGCGGCCCGGCCGATGCGCTAAAAGCAGGCATATCTATGATATACCAGGAGCTTAACATTATCCCCGAGATGACGGTGCTTGACAATCTGTATTTGGGCAGGGAGAAATTAACAAAAAAAGGATTTGTGGATAAAAAATCCATGAAGAATGAAGCGCAGAGATATTTTAAAGAGCAGGGGCTGCATTTTAAGCTCGATGAAAAAATGCGCAATCTTTCAATAGCGCAGGCGCAGATGCTGGAAATTGTAAAAGCTATAAGCATTAACGCTAAAGTAATATTAATGGACGAGCCTACAAGCTCCCTTACGGAGAACGAAGTAGACTTTTTGTTTAATAAAATAAAGGAGCTTAAAGAGCGCGGCATTACTGTGATATATATAAGCCATAAAATGGAAGAAGTATTTGCTATAAGCGACTACATAACCGTTTTGCGCGACGGAGAGCATATAAGCACGGTGCCTGCTTCTAAAACCGATGTTTCCCAAGTGATAGAGATGATGGTGGGGCGCAAGATGAATGAGGTCTACCCAAAAAAGACATCGCAAATAGGTGAAAAGCTTTTTGAAGTAAAGAACTTTAACAAGAGCGGGGTATTTAAAAACATAAACTTTTCCGTACGCGCAGGGGAAATACTAGGTATATCGGGGCTTATAGGTGCTGGCAGAACGGAAATTGCGCGTTCCATAATAGGTTTGGATTCTAAAGACTCCGGCGAAGTATTTATGCGCGGCAAAAAAGTTGCGATAAATACCGTTAACGATTCAATATCTCACGGCATAGTTTTAGTGCCGGAGGACAGGCGCCGTCAAGGGCTAAACCTTATAGCGTCCGTTAAGGACAATTTATCGCTTGTGTCCCTAAAGCATATGTTTAAATCCAATGTGCTTAATAAGCACGGCATAGATAAATTAGCTAAAGACCAGGCAAAAGAACTGCAGATTAAAACGCCTTCCCTTAACACAAAGGTGGAGAAGCTTTCGGGAGGCAACCAGCAAAAGACGGTTTTGGGGAAATGGCTCGCCGTTGAACCTGCTGTTTTATTTTTAGATGAGCCCACAAGGGGCATAGATGTAGGCACAAAGTACGAGATATATAAACTTATGCATGCCATATGCGACCAAGGCAATGCGATTGTGCTTATTGATTCCGATATGGAAGAGCTTATAGGCATGAGCGACAGGGTTATAGTTGTGTGCGAAGGCGAAATCGCCGGAGAATTAAAAAAAGAAGAAATAAACGCCAACTCCATAATGCGCTTGGCGGCGGTGGGAGGAAACAATGCAAACAAAACAGCTTAAAGGCAAAAAAATTTCATTTAAGGAAATATACGGACGCTTTGGCATAGTTCTCGTTATGATAGCGTTTATTATCATATTTTCGCTTATGTCCCCTGTATTTTTATCCAAAGCAAATGTGCTTAATGTTTTAACGCAGGCTTCAGTTGTTACCATAATAGGCTGCGGCATCACATTTTTAATTATTACCGGCAATACGGACCTTTCGGCAGGCTCCATGGTTGCTTTGTCAGGCTGCGTAGCCTTGGGCACTTTTAAGAATCTTACGCAGGAAGGCGGCTTTGGCGATTGGCCTGCAGGCGTTATTGCGGTTATTGCAAGTATTTTGGTATGCCTTGCAATGTATGGCGGAGCAAGCCTTATAATTACAAAGCTTAACGCTCCCGCGTTTATAGTTACTTTAGGCATAAGCACCGCAGCGCGGGGCCTTGCTCTTATGTATACTAAAGGCCGCGTTATAAAAAACATAGGCAACATAGTAAAAATAGGGCAGGGCAAGCTGTTTAATGAAATACCATACCCAATACTTTTTATGATACTGTTTGTTATAATTACTTGGTTTTTGCTGAGCAAAACCCGCTTCGGAAGATATGTCTATGCTGTCGGCGGGAACTCGGAAGCAGCGCAGGCCGCCGGCATAGATACAGACAAGGTAGTAATAAAAAGCTACCTGCTGCATGCCTTGTGCGTAGGCATTGCGGGCGTATTGTTTATGGCAAGGCTTAATTCGGCACAGCCGTCTGAAGGCGTGGGGCTTGAGTTTGACGCCATAACAGGCGCCATAATAGGCGGCGCTTCTCTGGCGGGCGGCTTAGGCAGCGCTTCAGGAACCGTTGTAGGCTGCATGGTTATAGCTATGATAGCAAACATATTAACCCTAAAAGGCGTTTTAAGCTACTACCAGCAGATTATTACCGGCATGATAATAGTGCTGGCCGTTGTAATAGACGTTTTAAACAAAAGAAGCAAAAAATAAAAACATAAGCGCGTTATGCGCTGTGTATAAATTTTTAAGGAGGAGCCAAATGAAAAAACTTATTTCCGTTCTGCTTATTCTTTGCATGGTGCTGTCTTTAGGCCTTGCAACAGCTGAAGCAAACAAACGCGTAGCCTTTATAGTTAAAGGCTATAACGACACTTACTGCCTTCTCGTAAGCGACATATTCGCTAAGTACGCAAAGGAAAAATACAGCGACCTGTATGATGTAACCTTGTTTGACGGCGAGATGAGCAACGAAACAATCAACAACCTTATCGATACCTGCGTTGCGGACAAATACGATGTAATTATATTCGAACAGAACGACCCGGATACGCCTGTCGCGAATGTTAAAGCGGCGGTTGAAGCGGGCGTGCCTGTAATAGTTACCGTAGGCTCCGTAAACGACGACGGCGAATCCGCCTTCTTTGACGCGGACCCTGTACAGCAGGGATCCCTCCTTACAACCTATGCAATAGAACAGGGTATAGTAAAGGAAGGCACCAATGTAGCTATATTACGCGGCATAGACGGCACATTCCATGCAGACGGCCGCCATGACGGTTTCATGAAAGACTTGGAAAGTGTAAAAGCCAACATAGTTGACGACCAAACGGCCAACTGGAGCACATCGGAAGCTCTGCCGATAGTAGAAGCATGGCTAATAAGCCATCCCGAAATCGAAGTCATATTCTCCGCCAACGACGATATGGCGCTGGGCGCAATACAGGCAATGAAAGCTGCTGACCGTATGGACATAAAGGTGTTCTCGGTAGACGCTAACGAATTAGGCTGCCAGGCCCTTATAGACGGCGAGCTTACGGCAACGGTAGCGCAGGACACTTTCGGCTACGCTCATGGCCCTGCTGACGGCGCCGCAAAAATTCTCAAAGGCGAAAAATTAGAAAGCGTACGCCTCGATTCCAAACTTATACTGCCTGAAGATGTGGATGAAATACTTATCCAGGTTCACGGCTATACCGAAGAAGAAGTCGCTAAGCTCCACGAAGAGGCGGCTAAAAAGTAATAAAGCAAGCTTAAACAAACTACAAAAAAGCGTCCCGCAAATATAAGGGGCGCTTTTTTCATATTAAAAATAAAATGAAATGCGAAATATCTTGCATGGTGCGGCGTCTTTATTGCTATACTGATAAGAATAGCGTTCAGCCTAAGCAAAATGCCATTTTCCTAAACAGCTTTCTTCAACCGCTAAAGCATATTTGAATATTTTATAATAAATCAAAAAAAGTGCGCTCGTTTTGGGCGCTAAAAGAGTATAGAAAAAGTACTATTTATGGAGTAGGTAGTAAGAGGTATGGAGTAGAGAGTTTCAGGGAGGCGAAGCCATTAGTGCAATCATGAAAAGCTTATAGCGCTAAGGCCGCGGGGCATTTAAAGCTATGCACTCACTACATTTTTAGCTTGAGAGAGCAAAAGTTCTCAAGCGAAAAGACGCGCGATGTCCAAGGACTGTAGACAACATAAAAAAGGCGCCCGTTAGGGGCGGTCAGATAGGGATTTATAATTCCTGAAAAATTCGGCATAGTCGTTGATATTAGGCTATGCCGTTTTTTCGTTTATTTTGGTAAATCGATAGCGCCAATGCAGTT
>JBMNUE010000080.1:0-8587 GCA_050946095.1 Christensenellales bacterium | reverse complement strand
CGGGAAAGGGCGCTCGGCCGGACACAAAACCCGCCTGGCTGTGCACTTCGCGTCTGCTTAAAAAGCAGTCCTTGCCTTTAACCAAAACTTTTCCGCTGTCCGGCTTTGTAAGCCCCATAAGCAAGTGCATTATGGTGTTCTTGCCGGAGCCTTTTGAGCAAAGAATGGTATACAGCTCCCCTTTTTCCACGGAAAAATTTATATTCCGCAATGGGGTTAGGCCTTCTGCGCGTTTATTAACTTGTTCAAAAATCAGATCAGCCAATTTGCACCGCCTTTGTTTTTTTCTTGTTTTTAAGAGCAATGTCTTCTTCTATCAGCTGATATATTATAGCAAATAGCGGAACAAAAAACAGCATGCCGACTATGCCCATAAGCCCTCCGCCTATGGTGACTGCAACAAGCACCCAAATGGATGGCAAGCGCAAAACATTGTGCATTATTTTTGGATATATTACGGAGCCCGATATCTGCTGCACTATAATAAACAAAAGCAGGAACAGCAGCACCATGCTTTTATTGGCGGAAAAAACGAGTATGGCGCCGGCGGCCCCTGAAATATAAGGGCCGAACATGGGGATAAACGCCATAATAAATACTATCATGGCTATTAAAGTTGCGTGCGGAATTCTAAAAATCCACAGCAATATGCCCGTCATAACAGCAGAAGAAATGCTCTGAAGCATTTGCCCCGCTATAAAAGCAGAAAATATCCTTGTAGACTTTGTGAATACCTTCTGCACTTTAAAGCCGGTCTGCGGCTTAAAATACGCCTTGCAGAACGCCCTGAAGTTCGCTTTTATTCTTTCTTTTGAAGACAGCATGTATATTGCGAACACGGCGCCTATAAATATATCCGCTATGCTGGACACGGCAGAGCGCAGTATATGCGGGGAGTCCGATATGCCGCCTACTATGTACTGTATAAAATTTTCGAAATAATTTTTTACTTCTTCCTGGCTCGGAAGCTTTGTAAGCACAAACTTTTTTTTGATGCTGTCGCTTTGCTCAGCCAGCCAGTCCGCAACGGAACGGAGAGTTTCCGGGATCACCGCTACAAGGCTTTCAACAGCGCCTTTTAGCTCCGGCGTTATAACTATCATAAAAACGGCTATTATGGCGACAACAAAAATAAAAGCCAGGGTAAGGCATACGGGTCTTCTTATTTTTCTTAAAAACGGGGTGCGCTGCAGAAAGCACAGCCTTCTTTCAAGCCATTTCATGGGTATGTTTACAACTATGGCCGTTAAAAGCCCTAAGAAAAAAGGCGTCAAAATAAATATGATATCGCGGACTGCATGCATCACAATGTCGAAGCGGTAGAGTATGAAAGCGAATATCATCAAAAGAACGATGGCTTTTACATTCTTTTTGCTAAACCTTTCTTCAGACACCACAGCACCCCCTTTTTATGCAGGAATTATAGCAAAACGCTAATTGACTTACAAGAAAACTAAGGCCTTAAAAGTTTCTTGAAACCTTGTTGTTTTCTTTTATGGCCCTGTCCATGGCGCGCTTAGCGTCGCGGCGGCTTATGGCATCGCGCTTATCGTGCAGGCGCTTGCCTACGCATACGCCCAACTCTATTTTTATTAAGCCGCGCTTTAAATAAATTTTAAGCGGTATCAAGGTGTAGCCCTTCTGCTGCACAGACGATGCTATTTTGCGTATTTCTCTTTTATGCAGCAAAAGACGCTTTGGCCTTATAGGGTCATAATCCGCATTATGGCCAAGCTTATAAGGGCTTATATGCATGCCAAGCGCGTATACCTCGCCGTTTCTCACCTGGGCATAGCTTTCCTTTATGCTTACATTGCCAAGGCGTATGGATTTTACTTCCGTGCCCTTTAACTCTACGCCGGCTTCGTAGCTTTCTTCAACGAAATAGCTATGCCTTGCTTTTTTATTTTGAGCGATTATTTTTATGTTTTCCTTTTGAGCCACTATATTCTCCTAAACAATATGCTAAACTAAGGCACCGTTAAAATTAATTGTATATATAAAGGTGCTGTCCTTAGGATACCATCAGCTGTTTAAAAACACAATTGAAATATGCGGGGTTTGCATTAGTTTTCAAATTGCAGTGCTTTTTCGCAGATAACCTTTGTTATTTGGCTTTTATCCGCAGCTCTAAATAAGAATTTTTCGCCAAGCTTGCTTTAATCGCAAAGGAAGCATTGTTCTTTGGAAGGCTTAATTATCTTCTGCTTTATGGCGATATCCGCTTCTTAAAAATCTGATATAACTCCGAATCTATCAATGCCGGCGGAAGAAAAAAACATCTTGTAGGCGTGAAAGGAGCCTATGTTTTTTCTGCGATGCCACCCCTAAAGTAATGGATTTAATATGCAGCCTTCCACCTAGCAAAAACACGCATGCAAAAGTTTGCGCAAAGGAATCCGCAATGCGCAAACTGCTTGTTATGACCGTGAGATTTTGCAGCTTAAGGAATTGAATCGTGCTGATTAATAAGTATGTTTTTCGTCCATGCATTGATTCTTAGCGCAACTTCACTTCGTGATTAAATTTGATTGAATTTGCATAAATAGCTCAAATTGGCGATAAAGTATCATGTTTTTTTAAAAATTGCAATTTGCGCACATATGAATTATACTACAAACGGCGTTGGCATATACGGCTTTTTAAGGGTTTTACTTCATTGTATATTAAAAGCCGTGCAAGGGCCGGTATTAACTAAAGCAATATGTTAAAGCGTAATTTTGATCATTTGCGGAGGTATTAAACGCAATATGGATACGATCAAACTGAATTTAAAAAATGTAAAAATGATAGCCCATAGGGGCCTTAGCGGAATTGAAAGGGAAAATACCTGCTCTGCATTCGTGGCGGCGGGCAACCGTTCTTATTTTGGCATTGAAACCGATGTGCATTTAACAAAGGACGGCCAATTCATAATTATACATGACGATGACCTTATGCGCATTGCAGGCTCTAATATGGTGGTGGAAGAGACCAGCTTTGAAAAGCTGCGCGGCATATATTTGAGCGACTTAAACGGAATTGTGCGCCATGATCTGTTTTTGCCGTCCCTTAATGAATATATTGCCATATGCAAGCACTACAGCAAAGAATGCGTGCTTGAAATAAAGAACCGCATGGAAAAAGCGGACATAGAGCGCCTTGCAGGCGTTATCCGCGAATTTGAATGGCTTGAAAGAACCATTTTCATTTCATTTGAGCCTTTTAACCTTGTCGCCCTGCGCCAGCTGCTTCCCGATCAGCGCATTCAGCTGCTGGCCAAAAAAATGAGCAAAGAAGTGTTTGACACATTAAGTGAATACCGTTTTGATTTGGACATCAAGCATACCGGAATTTCTAAAAGCGACATAAAACAGCTTAAAGACTTAGGCTTCAGCGTTAACATATGGACGGTTAACGACCCTGAGCTTGCAAAAACCTTTGCAGGCTATGGCGTTGATTTTATTACAACAAACATTTTAGAGTAAACAAACTAATGCAAATGAAAGTTTTGCAATGAAAATCATGCTTTTTACGAGGCCCTAAATATTTTATTTTAAGCGAAAATATACTGCTTAAAAAATAAAAGAGAGGTTGAATATGAAAAAAACTATTAACCTATGTTATTTTGGCGCTGTCGCCGTCAAAGTAATCGGAAAGGCAGCCTGATGCTTAGACAGACAAACGCAGAAAAAATCAAAGAAATGCTTAAAAATATACGCTTGTTCCTGCTCGATATGGACGGCACATTTTACCTGGAGGACCTGCTCCTTGAAGGCTCTATGGATTTTCTCCGCGCCGTTGAAAAAACGGGGCGCACTGTGCGCTTTTTAACAAACAACTCAAGCAAGTCGGGCGAGTTTTACGCGCAAAGGCTGCGTAAAATGGGCGTGGACGAGCGCTATCTCGATGTTATAACTTCAGGGCAGGCGGCATGCAGCTACTGTTTAGAGCATCGCCCCAATCAAAAATGCTATTTGCTTGGAAACGATATTTTAAAGGAAGAGCTTAGCCAAATGGGGCTTAATATTGTTGAAGACGATGCGGATTATGTTATGGTCGCTTTTGATACTACGCTTGATTATCAAAAACTGTGCAAGGTATGCGACTATATAAGATATGGCAAGCCCTATATAGCCACCCATCCCGACTTTAACTGCCCAACCAAGGAAGGCTTTATTCCGGATGTGGGTTCCTTTATGGCACTGATTGAAGCCAGCACGGGGCGCAGGCCCGACCTTATAATAGGAAAGCCCCATGAAGGCATAGTTAAAGAAGCGGTGAAAAGGACGGGCTGCAATGTCCAGGAAACAGCCATGGTTGGAGATAGGCTGTATACCGATATAGCCACAGCTAAAAATTTCGACATGCTGGGCATTTTGGTTCTGACGGGCGAAACCAAAATAGAAGATGTGGAAAACTCAAAGACGCAGCCGGATCTTATATTTGAGCGCCTGTCATCTATTATACCTTATTTATAATTTCGTTTAAGAGCTATTAATATTAGACAAAAGCAAACTAAAACTGCAGTGCAGATGCAAGTGAAGCGGGCGCGCTAAAAATATTCGGACTAATAGCATTTACAGCAACATTTACATTATAAAAATTTTGTTTTTCTGCTATAATGCCAGTCAGGAGATGCATTTAATCTACAAAAGTGACGCTTATGCGTTACCTATAAAAACCACTTATTTAAAGGAGGACTCACATGAAGAAACTGATTGCACTACTGCTTGCAATGGCGCTGCTGCCTACACTGGCAATTGCCGCAGGCGAATTTGACGTGACCGAACCGATAACCATCACTTGGTGGCACGCTCACGAAGACCAGCTAAGCGAATACCTTAACTACATGGTAGATAAGTTCAATAATGAAAACGGCATGGGCATTACAGTTGACCCTGTGTACATCGGCAATTATAGTGAACTTAACACCCAGTTTATTGCTGCGGCCGCCGCAGGTTCCGGCACCGTTCCCGCCCTTGTTACTTCCAATACTTCCTACCCTGCAAGCTACGGCGCGGAAGGCCTTTGCGAAGTGCTGGATCCCTACATCGATGCCTATGACTACGATATCGAAGACTTTGGCGAAGGCTTGATCGCTTCCACCAGCTATGACGGAGAGCAGATCTGCCTTCCCTACCTAATTTCAACGCAAGTAATGTACTACAACAAGGATATGGCTGAAGAAGAAGGCATAGAAATGCCCAAAACCATTGCCGATATGGACGCTTTCCTTGAAAAAGCCACCGTATTTAACGAAGACGGCACAACAAAGCGCTACGGCACCGTTTTTGGCGGCTGGGACTATTGGTATTATGAAATGCTGTACAAAAACAACGGCGTTGAACTGGTAAAAGAAGACGGCACTACCGACATCAACAGCGAAAAGAGCATAGAAATTACCAACAAGATAAAAGAATGGATAGACAAGGGCTACGCCTACTATGCATACGGCACGGGTGCATCCAGCAATATGCGCCAGCTGTTCTGGGACGGCGGCGCGTTCAGCGTTTTCCATACCTCGTCTTTGTATGACACCTATGTAAACAAAGTCAAAGAAAGCGACAACCCGTTTGAAGTGGGCATGGCTTGGCTTCCGGGAAGCGAAGACGGCACTCTGTTTAAATCGGAAGTGGGCGGCGCGGCCATACTTATTCCGTCAGCGGCAACGCAGGCAGAAAAAAATGCCGCATGGCAGTTCCTTATGTTCATGACAAGCCCCGAAATAAACCTTTACTGGGCCGACAAAACCGGCTATTTCCCGACACGCGCAAGCGTTCAGGACACTCCGGAGTATGCGGAATACCTATCCCGCAAACCGGCCATGGAAGCCATAGTTTCAATGAGCTCATGGATCAACCCGCGCAACCAGCATCCCGCATACGATGCCTGCGCAAACCTCTGGCGCCATGCTCTTGCCGAAATATTCAACGAAGGCGCGCCCGTTCAGGAAACCTTGGATGAGCTTGCAATAGAAGTGCAGGAAAACTTAGACGATCAATAATCGCAATAAATCCTTTAGGAGAGCAGCGAACCTGGTTCTCTGCTCTCCTAACAAGAGGACATGAAAAATGGAGAAAAAAGAAACGAATCATTCAAAAGGGCTGAATCAGCGCTTCAATAAGCCGATATATATTTCTCCCCGCCAAAAAATGGTGGGAAGAATTCTAACTGCACTTGGCGTTTTGATTAGCTTGATAGGCTTATTTGGCTGGCTTGCGGGCGATCTGCAGCTAAATGCGCTTCAGCCTCTGGCAGACCAGGTTTACAGCGCAAGGGAAATCGCTCAAAGCGCCGGAGTGCCAATATCTGGCACATTGGACCTGTACGGCGAAAACAGCGGGGTGCGCTTGTACTATGCAGAGTACAAAACAGAGCAGGAAAACGGCGTTTTCAGCGCCGAAAACTTTGATATAGGCTCAAGCAAAAAAACGCTGAAAGGCGACGGTATTCAGCTGCCCGGCACCAAGGATTATCAAAACCTTGTAGTTGCAGAGGAAACCCCCGTTAAACTTGATAACGGCATAATTTTATCGCGCTCCGCCAAACTAAAGGGAGCCGGCACGGCGAGATACCAAAGCCTTAAATTCACAAGCGGCGGAAAAGGCGCATTGACTATATATGCTGTTTCTTCCCTTGAGAATAAAGACCGCAATATGGCTCTGTACAGCGCCAAAACCGGGGAAAAAATCGCAGATGCAGTGGTGCCTGCGATGGGCGACGGAGAGCTTTCACCTATAACCTTTAATTTTAACGATGCGGATACATATTTTTTAACCACTGAAGGCAAGCTTCCCATTGCTCCGTTAAGCGTTATTATGAACGGCGCTGTAATAATACTTATTATAGGCCTTACCCTGCTGTTTAACGGTATAATGCTGATGATACAAAAATGGGAAGACATGAAAGACCTTTTTTGCGTGGAACCCGCATTGATTTTCTTTTTGCTGTTTGTGTACTACCCCGTTATAGACATGGTGCGCATTTCCTTTACGGATATGAGCATTCTAACTGCCGGCAGGCAAAAGTTCGTAGGGCTTGCCAACTACAACTGGCTGTTTAACCAATCGGGCGCAAAATATTTTTGGGAATCCCTCCGCATTACGGCTACCTACATGTTTTGGGAAATGTTTATCACATTGGTCGGCGGCATGCTCCTTGCGCTCCTTTTTAACCGCATATCGCCAGCCTACAACGCCATGCGCGTTGCGGTATTTGTGCCAAAATATATAGCTGTATCTATAAGCGCTGTGGTATTTATGTGGATTTTATACAGCCCCGCCGCTGCAACTGCCAGCCAAACGGAAGGCATACTCAACTACACTCTGTCTTTATTTGGAATACAGGGGCCAAGATGGCTAATTGACGCCAACACCGCCTTAAGCGGCGTACTGGTTTTGACTTCTTGGCGTGTAGTAGGGTACGCAATGATGATTTACCTTTCCGCCATGCAGGGCATTCCGCAGGATTACTACGAAGCCGCCCGCATTGACGGAGCCGACGGCGTTCATCAGTTCCGCTACATTACAATACCGCTTCTTGCGCCGACTACATTGTTTTTGTTTGTTACAACATTTATTGCCTCTATGAAGGTGTTCCAAAGCGTAGACGTTATGACGGGCGGCGGCCCGGGCCGCGCCACCAATGTTATGGTTCAGTGGATTTACAACTTAACGTTTAAGGATTTCCGTACGGCAAGAGGTGCGGCGGTATCTGTGGTCTTCTTTGTTATACTGCTTGTATGCACCATAGCGACGATGAAATATTCAAGAAAGAGTGTTAACTATGATTCATGACAAACAAGATAAGTTTGGCGCCGACAAAAAAATAGGGCTTTCGCTTATTGCGCTTGGCACTTTTCTTCTGATTTTGGCGTTTCTTTCAATACCGCTTAAATGGGGCGAACAGAGCTTAAAAGGGCTGTTAATAGCAGGCTGCGCTTCTTTTGTTGCCTCCGCTCCTTTAATGTGGAAAAAAGGCGTTGCAAATATCCGCTCCGGCAAGTCTATGCCAGGAAACTTTCTTAGAATAAAGCAAAGCGGATTTTTTGATTTTTTGGTTTTGTTTTTAGCAATAGGGCTTATATTGATTGCTATTGGCGGTATCGGCAAATTTTACTATCAATCCACTTTAGATAGGCATATAAAGCTTGCCAATCTGGACAGCAGCGTTTCCACCTTGGAAGAAGCGAGAAAAAGCCCTGCCTTTATTGAATACAACTTCGCGCAGGATTTGAATACGTTTTCTAAAAACTACCATGCCTTTTTTATGGCGGGCGTATTCATTTTATTGTTTTTTATTGTATGTTTCCTTTACATGCGCTTTGTTTCGCCGATTGTCGTAGCGGACGATTCGCTGCGCGCTGCGCACAAGCTTTGCCGCAGGTTCGCTCAAACTTTTTTTGCGGTAATAATTACGCTCGTTATGCTTTTCCCGATTTACTGGATGATAATTTCATCGTTTAAGACCAGCAACGAGCTGCTTGCGAGCGTGCCGACGCTTTGGCCCAAAAATTTCGTATGGGAAAACTACCCCAATGTTCTTGAGCGCGCGCCCTTTGCCCGCTACCTTATTAATACCTTGGTTACGACCTGCATAATAATGC
>JBMNUE010000079.1:0-8596 GCA_050946095.1 Christensenellales bacterium | reverse complement strand
GTTTAATAGGTCTTGCCGTTATGGGCGAAAACCTTGTTATGAACATGGAAAGCAAGGGCTTTACCGTGGCGGTATACAACAGAACCGTTGAAAAAGTGGATAGGTTCATAGAAGGCCGCGCTAAAAATAAAAACATAATAGGCGCGCACAGCTTGGAAGAGCTTGTAAAAAGCCTCAAAAGCCCGCGCAAAATCATGCTCATGGTAAAGGCGGGCAAGCCGGTTGACGATTTTATAGAAAAGCTGATACCCATGCTCGACAAGGGCGACATAATAATAGACGGCGGAAACAGCCATTACCCGGACACGCAAAGGCGCACTAAATATGTTGAAAGCAAGGGGCTTTTGTACATAGGCACCGGCGTTTCAGGCGGAGAAGAAGGAGCGCTCCACGGCCCCAGCATTATGCCGGGAGGCTCAAAAGACGCATGGCCGCATGTTAAGCCCATTTTGCAGTCCATTTCAGCCAAGGCAGACGGCAAGCCCTGCTGCGACTGGGTGGGAGAAGGTGGCGCCGGCCACTATGTAAAAATGGTGCATAACGGCATAGAGTACGGCGATATGCAGCTCATAGCTGAAATCTACATACTTATGCGGGATATGCTGAAGCTTTCAAACGACGAAATGTCCAAAATTTTTGCCGAATGGAACAAGGGCAAGCTCGACAGCTACCTTATAGAAATCACGGCGGATATTTTGTCTTACAAAGACGAAGAAGGCAAATACGCAATAGACTATATTTTGGACACGGCGGGACAAAAGGGCACTGGCAAATGGACAGCCATGGACGCTCTTGAAGAAGGCATACCGCTTACTTTGATAGCGGAAGCCGTGTTTGCAAGGTGCCTGTCTAGCGATAAGGAGCAGCGCGCCAAAGCGGAAAAGCTCTTTGGCAAAAGCTCGCCCAAGGCGCCCGAAAACAAAGAACAGTTCATAAAAGACATGGAAAATGCCCTTTATGCCGCAAAGATAATTTCATATGCTCAAGGCTACCTGCTGCTCAGCAGCGCTGCTAAAACCTACGGCTGGAACCTAAACTTCGGCGGCATAGCGCTAATGTGGCGCGGCGGCTGCATAATACGCAGCGTATTCTTAGGCAAAATTTACGAAGCTTTCATGGAAAACCCGGAGCTTGAGAACCTGCTTTTCGCGCCCTACTTTAAAGAAGAAATGGAAAAGGCCGTGCCTTCGCTGCGCCGCATATGCTCCTACGCTCTTAAGGAAGGCGTGCCTATACCTTCCATGGCGAGCGCGCTTTGCTATTACGACGGCTTAAAGACGCATTCTGGAAGCGCCAACATGGTGCAGGCGCAGCGCGATTATTTTGGAGCGCATACCTATGAAAGAAAAGACAAAGAGCGCGGAGAGTTTTTCCACACCAACTGGACTGGCGAAGGCGGAGAAACCCAAAGCGGTGTGTACAATGCTTAAGCTGTCGGAAGGCTCCTTTGTTGCCAAAAAAAGTTCGGGCTTTTCCGAAGAAGAAATAAGGCGGATCATAAAAAAAGCGGTAAAGCCTGTAAAAGGCAATATTAAAAAAATATTGCTTGTGCCGCCGGACTTTACGCGCCTGCATTCCCAGGCGGGGCTTATTTCAGAAATTATATATAAAGAGCTTGAAAACACGGCGCAGGTTGATGTGCTGCCTGCTTTAGGCACGCATGTCGCCATGACCCGGCAGGAATGGGAAGCCATGTACGGTTCAATACCCTATGAAAACATGATAGTGCATGACTGGCGGAACGATATAGAAAAAATAGGCGAAGTGCCCGCTTCCTTTGTAAAGGAAGTTTCCGAAGGCCTTATGGAAATCAGCATACCGGTCGAAGTAAACAGGCATCTGCTCGATAAAAGCTACGGCTTGATTCTTTCAATAGGGCAGGTGGTTCCGCACGAAGTAGTCGGCATGGCAAACCACAGCAAAAACCTGTTTGTAGGAGCGGGCGGCGCCGGAATGATAAACGCTTCCCATATGCTGGGCGCCTTTTACGGGCTTGAACGCATAATGGGAAGGGACCATTCTCCCGTGCGACAGGTGTTTGACTATGCTGCTGAGCGTTTTATAAAGGATATGCCCCTGCAGTACATTTTAACCGTAACGGATGCCCCCGAAGGCAAAATAAGAACCCACGGCATATTTATAGGCAAAGACAGGAAGTACTTTGAAGACGGCGTTAAGCTTTCGCAGGAAAAAAACATAATAAAGCTAAACAAGCCTATAAAAAAGGCCGTGGTGCTGCTTGACGAAAAGGAGTTCCACTCCACATGGCTCGGCAATAAATCCGTTTACAGGACGCGCATGGCGATAGCGGACGGCGGGGATTTAATCGTTTTAGCGCCTGGCGTTGAGCGCTTTGGCGAAGACAAACAGGTGGACGCCCTAATACGCAAGTACGGCTACAAGGGCAAGGATTATGTTTTAAAGCAAACCAAGCAAAACGAAGACCTGAAAAACAACTTGTCCGCAGCGGCCCACTTAATACACGGCTCCAGCGACGGCAGGTTCAATATAACCTACTGCACGCAGCACCTTTCAAAAGAAGAAGTGGAGCAGGTGGGCTACAGCTATATGCCGCTTGAAGAAGCCATAAAAAAATACAGCGCCGATACGCTTAAGCCGGGCTATAATACCGTAAACGGCGAAGAAATCTACTACATAGACAACCCCGCCTTAGGCCTTTGGATGGCGGAAAAATAAGCTTAAGCCTTACTCAGCGAACAAAAACCGGCTGTGCAATTTAGCATGGTCGGTTTTTAGCATCTATAAGCATTAAGCTTAATAAAAAAGCTTTAAGGAAAACTGTGCTGCAAACACAACGCATAAGCTGTTGACTCGGAATGCAGATAAAGTATCATGTAGGGGGAATGGGGCTAAGCTCCAAGTGTAATTGTGAAAAGCTTATACGGCTTAGGCTGCGGGGCATTGAAAGCTTTATATTCCCTAAATTTTAGCTTGGGGGAGGAAAAGCTATCAAGCGAAAAGACGCACGACAATATGTCCATGGTACATATTGTCCTGCGCATAAGTTATTGACTTTATGCTTTTTTTGGAATAACATTTATGTGGAAAATATGCTGAACTAAAAAGAAAAGGGGAAGGCTATGCGTCCTAAGGATATAAATAGTATAGAAATTGACGGCGGCAGCTTAAATTTAAAAGAGCTTGCGGCGGTATCGCGCTTTGGCGCTAAGGTTAAAATAAAGCAGGAAGCTATATCCGCCATGGAAAAATCCCGCCAAATGGTGAAAGAGATTTTAGAAAAAGGGAAACCCGTGTACGGCATAAACACGGGTTTTGGAGCGCTTAGCCAGGTGAGCGTTAACGCCAAGCAGGCGGGCAAGCTTCAAAACAACCTTATATTAAGCCACGCCGTAGGCTGCGGAGAGCCGCTTCCTAAAGAAACCGTGCGCGCCATGCTTTTGCTGCGCGCAAATGCCCTATGCAAGGGGCATTCCGGCATAAGGCCGCAAATAGTTTCAACCCTTGTTGAAATGCTAAACCGCGGCGTGCATCCAATTGTTCCTGAAAAAGGCTCTTTGGGAGCGTCGGGCGACTTGGCGCCGCTTGCGCATATGTCGCTTGTGCTACTGGGTTTTGGCGAAGCAGAATACAATGGAGAAATATTGCCGGGGAAACTGGCGATGGAGCGCGCGGGGCTTGAGACATTCAGCCTTCACGGCAAAGAAGGCTTGGCGCTTATAAACGGCACGCAGTGCATGGCGGCAATAGGCGCGCTTGCTTTATACGACTGCAAAAAGCTGTGCCTTTTAGCGGACATTGTTTCAGCTATAAGCGTTGAAGCCCTGCAGGGGCAGATAAGCGCCTTTGACGAGCGCGTGCATAATTTGCGCCCGCATTTGGGGCAGCAAGCTGCAGCAAAAAATATGCGGCTTTTATTAAGCGGCAGCGAAAACATAAAAAACTGCTGCGGCCTCCGCGTGCAGGACGCCTATGCCTTGCGCTGCATACCGCAGGTGCACGGCGCTGTGCGGCAGGCGGTTTCCCATGCGGAAGATGTTTTAACTACGGAGTTTAACTCCGTAACGGATAATCCGCTTATATTTTATGACGACGGCGATGTAATATCCGGCGGCAACTTCCACGGCGAGCCTTTAGCCATATGCTTTGACTATTTAGGCATAGCGGCTTCGGAGCTTGCAAATATTTCGGAAAGACGGCTTGAGCGCATGGTGAACCCCATGCTTTCAAACGGCCTGCCGCCGTTTTTGGTTAAGGATTCGGGGGTCAACTCCGGGCTTATGATAGTTCAGTACAGCGCTGCGAGCATGGTGTCTGACAGCAAGGTTTTAGCGCACCCTGACAGCGTGGACAGCATACCTTCTTCTGCAAGCCAGGAGGACCATGTGTCCATGGGCACAAACGCTGCAAGGCATCTAAGGATGATAGTAGAAAACACATTTAATGTGTTGGCGCTTGAGCTTTTTACCGCATGCCAGGCGGCAGAGCTTAGGAAGTGCGAAATGTCCAAAGCGAATAAGGCTGTTTTCAACTTGGTAAGGCAGCATGTTGCTTTTATCGAGAAGGACAGGGAACTGCGCTGCGATGTGGTAAAAATGCAAAAGCTTATGCGCGAAGAAAAAATACTCGACACGGCTTTAAATATATGCCCTGATTTAACGTAATTGGCAATTTATTGAAATTCAAGTATAATGCTGTCATTGCTTAATTTTAGGAGGAAATATGCAGATATTTAACACTATGAGCCGAAAAAAAGAAGAATTTGTACCTTTAAAAGAAGGGAAGGTAGGCATATATTCCTGCGGACCTACGGTTTATAACTATTTCCATGTGGGCAACGCCCGTCCCTTTGTGGTGTTTGACGTGCTGCGCAGATACCTTGAATACAAGGGCTACGAGGTAAACTTTGTGCAGAACTTTACCGATATAGACGATAAAATGATACGGCGCGCAAACGAAGAAGGCATTACAGTAAAGGAACTGGGCGACCGCTTTATAAAAGAATACTTTAAGGACGCGCATGCCTTAGGCGTTAGGGATGCAACGCATAGCCCAAGGGCTACGGAGCATATAGGCCGCATTATAGATATAGTCAAGCAGCTTCAGGATAACGGCAAGGCCTATGAAGTAAACGGGGACGTTTATTACGACACCGGCGCTTTTGCGGGCTACGGCAAGCTTTCCGGCCAAAACCTTGAAGACCTTAACTCCGGCGCGCGCGTGGAGCTTGATAAAAACAAGAAAAACCCGGCGGACTTTGCCCTTTGGAAGCACGCGCGCCCGGGAGAACCGAGCTGGGACAGCCCCTGGGGCAAGGGAAGACCCGGCTGGCACATAGAGTGCAGCGCCATGAGCACGGAATACCTTGGAGAAACTTTCGACATACACTGCGGCGGGCAGGATCTAATATTCCCCCACCATGAAAACGAAGTGGCGCAGTCTGAGGGCGCTTTTAAAAAACCTTTCGTAAAATACTGGATGCACAATGGATTCTTAAGCATAAACAACGAGAAAATGTCAAAATCGCTTGGCAATTTCTTTACGGTAAGGGATATATTAAAAAAGTACGACCCCGAGTCGGTGCGCATGTTTTTATTGTCCGCCCATTACAGAAGCCCGCTTAATTTTAGCGAAGAAGCGATTAAGCAGGCGCAGGCGTCCCTTGTGCGCCTGTATGCCGCAAGGGATAAGCTGAGCTTCCTAATTGAAAAAAGCAAGGATGCAAAGCTTAGCGAAAGCGAAGCGGCCGTAAAGCAAGAACTGCAGGCCTATGTAACAAAGTTTGAAAACGCCATGGACGACGACCTTAACACCGCGGAAGCCATGGGCGCGCTGTTTGAACTTGTGTATGCTATAAATACTAAATTAAGCGCCGATTCTTCAAAAGAGCTGCTGGTATTTGCGCGCGACAGCCTTGTAAAGCTATGCGATGTATTGGGGCTTCTCATGAAAAAGGAAGACGCGCTGCCAAAAGAAGTGCAGGACATCGCCGCAAGCCGCGAAGCTGCCCGCAAGGAAAAAAACTGGGCGCTTTCTGACGAGCTTAGAAATAAACTAAACTCCATGGGCTACTCTGTGGAAGACACCAAGAGCGGCCAAAAGATAAGCAAAACACTATGAATTTAAAACGCGCTGCACGGCTGTTTACGGCGCTCGCGCTGCTAATAGCTGTGCTTTGCTTTATTCTGGCTGTTTTTAGCTTGAAAAAGCCGGCATATGAAGCCATGCTTTTCAGTGAAAAAGCGGAGCACGAATCGCCTTGCGCGCAAAACGGCGAAAAAGAAAAAATATCCATAAATACTGCGGAAAAGGCGGCTTTAACAAGCCTTTACGGCATAGGCGAAAACACGGCGGAAGCCATAATACAAAACCGCCCGTACTATTATCTGGAAGATATTATGCTCGTAAAAGGAATAGGAGAGCGCCGCTTCAGCCAAATAAAAGATTTTATATGTTTAGAATAGCAAAATTCAATAAAACTTATAAAGGAAATGCTATGAACAAAAAAATTTATTCGTTTCTTTTTATTTTGCTTTTAGCTTTCTGCCTGTTTTTTACAGCGGCAAATGCGCAAAAGGTATTTTTCGATGCGGACAATAATAGATTGGATGCTTCAAAAAAGCTTTTGCATCTTTATGTGCTCGATTTATCTGATGCAGATTGCATGCTGCTGAGCTACGAAGATGAAAATATGCTTATAGATTTAGGCAAGGAAAATCAATACGAACAGCTTAAAACCCTGCTTGATTCGCTTAACATTAAAGATGTAAGCGTGTTTAACACGCACCCGCACAAAGACCATATAGGCGGGCTTGTGCCGCTTGCGGACGATTATAATATAAAGCGCTTCTATACGGCATTTTTAGAAGACGAGAAAGGGCAGAAAAATGCTGTTAAAGCATTAGAATCGCAGGGCAAACAAATGATTAGGCTTTCCATGAATGATGAGCTCCCTTTTCATGAAGACATAGATATTAAAGTGCTTCAAAATAAATACGGCGGAAATCTAAATGAAAAATCCGCCATGCTTATGGTACATTTTAAAAATGCTAAGCTTTTGCTTACGGCGGATATAGGTGCTGACAGCCAGCGGTATTTTATTGATAAGCTTGGAAAAGATATGGATGCCGATATATTAAAGGTTCCGCACCACGGGAAAGAAAATATTAAAGCGGGTTTTATTGAAAGCGTTAGCCCGGAATTTTGCTTTTTCACGAATGATGCTGGCAGCACTAAGAAAGCGCAAAAAAAGCTCAATATATATGATATTCCTTATTTGTTCGCCGCGAACGGCGTAATACATATGGCTACAGACGGGGAAACATGGCTTGTTGAGCAGCTTGGCAAAACTGTATTGGAATAAAGCGTACTTAAGTGCGTCAAAATTTAATATTCGGATGAATTAAAAAATAAAGCCTAATTATCAATGCTTAAAAAATATACAAGCGCTTTATAAGCTTATAAGTGCCCAGCTTGCCTTATCTGTTTTTTGGCAAAAAAACTTTCAAACGGGTTTAGCCGAGCATCTAAAAATGCCCGGTTAAACCTTATAAAATTAATTGGCTTCTTCTTCATACTCCAATATATCGCCGGGCCGGCAGTCAAGCGCCCTGCATATGGCGTCGAGCGTGGAAAAGCGTATGGCCCTTGCCTTGCCCGTTTTTAGTATGGACAGATTGTTTATGTTTATGCCTATTTCGTTTGAGAGCCATGTAAGGCTCCGTTTCTTTTGCGCCAAAACTACATCTAAGTTTACTTTAATAGCCATTTTTATTCTCTTTTATATGGCGAGCTCGCTGTCCTGCTTGTATTGCGTTCCCTGAACTGTAAGGCAGCTAAGCAGCATAAAAAGAGCCGCAGCGCCAAGGCAGCCAAAGGCGATAAAAAGCGAGTATAAATTTGTGATGGAACCCTCGACCTGGCTAATTACATAGAACACAAAAACAATCTGCAAAACGGATATGCAAAGAAAGCTAAGCGCAATAAGCTTAAGCGTTTTGGCAGTGTTGCTTGAATACATCCGCCCTTTTGCAGCAAGGCGCAAAACATTTAGCCCTAAAAGGCATATTATTGCAAAAAAGCCGAGAGCTATTTCAAGCTGTATTAAAACCGGCACGCGCATATGCGCTTCCGCCGTGTAAGACTGCGCTATTATTAGGCTGATTTTTGGCAGAAATGCCATAATAGCAATAGTCAGCGCCGTAAGCGCCGCAACGCATATAGTTACAACAGCGCTAAGTATCTTAATCTGTTTCATAAACACACCTCCTGTTTGCGCATATTATACACGATAAACGATGAAAAGTAAATGATTATCATTGAATAATCTTGTATACAATTTGTATTAATTGTGTTTTTTTAGGATTTATATGTTTTTTGGCGCTGCGCTTGTATTATACTTGTTTCAAGGAGGTAGAATATGCCGAATTTTAATTTGCCCGATGAAGTGTTTTTGGCTGCTGCAAAGCGCTTCGGCACGCCGCTGTATTTATACGATGAACAGGGCATACGGGATAATATTACAGAGCTTCAAAAAGCTTTTTCATGGAATAAAAAATACAAACAGTTTTTCGCAATAAAAGCTCTTCCCAACCCTGTAATACTTAAACTCATGGCG
>JBMNUE010000078.1:0-8749 GCA_050946095.1 Christensenellales bacterium | reverse complement strand
ATGCTCTTGCCGCAGCCGGATTCCCCAACTATGCCTAAGCATTCCCCGGACACTATGTTTAAGTCCACCTTGTCAAGCAGGCGCACGGTTTCTTTCTTGCGCCTTGTTGTTATGCGCAGGTCTTTTATTTCAACCAAATTATTGCAGCTTTCCATACGCCCTCCTTACAGCTTAAGCTTGGGGTCCAGCACATCGCGCAGGGCGTCCCCTAATATGTTAAAAGATAAAATAGTAAGCACTATAAACAATATAGGGAATATTACCATCCACGGCGCAAGCTCCATATATACCCTGGCTTCTGAAAGCATGCTGCCCCAAGAAGGCGCGGGCGGCTGTATGCCAAGGCCCAAAAAACTCATGGTGGCTTCGGTCAATATGCCGCTTGAAAGCGCCAGTGTGGCCTGCACCGTAAACGCCGCAAGGGAGTTTGGCGCTATATGCGAAAACAGTATTTTGCTGTCCTTTAAGCCTATGCTTTTGGCGTTTGCTATATAGTCAAGCCCCTTTATCGATTTTACCGAAGCGCGCACAGTGCGCGTAAAAACCGGTATGTTCACTATGCCTATTGCTATCATGGTGTTTATAATGCTTGGGCCCAGCACAGCCACTATAAGCAGAGCCAGCAGTATTGACGGGAAAGCAAAAAGCACGTCCATAACCATCATGATTACGGTTTCCGTTTTGCCTTCAAAATAGCCTGCCGCAAGCCCTAAAACAAAGCCTATGCCTGCCGCTATAGATACGGATACTATGCCCACCACGAGCGACACGCGCGCGCCGTACACTATGCGGCTGAATATGTCGCGGCCGAAGTTATCCGTGCCGAACCAGTATGTGGCGTTAGGCGCCTGAAGCGCATCTGCAGAGTGTATCTGCGCTACGTCAAACTGCGCTATAAGAGGCGCAAAAATTGCCATAAGCACTATTATTGCAACGCCTATAAAGCCCATTCTCCCCAAAGGGTCCTGCCACAGCTGCTGCAAAACGTTCTCTTGCTTTGTGCTTTTACGCTTTTTTAAAACAACGCTATTCAAGCGAAACCTCCTAACTGTAGCTTATGCGAGGGTCTATATAGGTGTATAATATGTCCACCAAAAGATTCATCACAACATATATCACCGCCATAAAAAGCACTGTGCCCTGCACCACTGGGAAATCCCGCTTGAATATGCCGTTGAGCAGATACTGCCCAAGGCCCGGTATAGAAAAAATCTGCTCTATTACGACAGTTCCGCCCATTAAAATGCTAAGCTGCATGCCTATAAGAGTGATTATTGGTATGCTTGCGTTTTTAAAGGCGTGCCTGCCTATGGTTACTTTTTCCGGGGCGCCTTTAGCGCGCACCGCCTTTATATAGTCCTGCCGCATGACCTCCAGCATGGAAGAACGCGTCATGCGCATAACGGAGCCTGCCATGGTGCCGCCCATAACTATTGCGGGAAAAATCATAATTTCAAGGTTTAAAAGCGGGTTTTCAGCAAATGACACATAGTGTATGGGCGAATAGTAGCCGAACACGAGCGCCAAAAACAGTATGAGCAGGGTGGCCGTTGCAAAGTTTGGCACGGATACGCCAAGCAAAGACAGCACGCGCACAAACCTGTCGGTAGGGGTGTTTCGCTTTAATGCAGACAGCACTCCCAAAGGCAGGGCAATAAGCCATGCCACTATGCAGGCTATAAGCGCAAGCTCCGCCGAAACCTTGAAGCGCTTTATTATTTCCGGAAAAACGGGCGCTCCCGTCCTGAAAGATTCTCCAAAGTCGCCGCGCAAAACGCCGCCTATCCAGTTGCCGTACTGAACTATAAGGGGCTGGTCCAATCCCAGCTTCTTTTCCCACATAGCCCTAAGCTCCGGCGTTTCTTCTATGCCCAATATGCCGGACACTACGCTGCCCGGTATAAACTGCATTATGGCAAAAATCATCACGCTTATGCCGAACAACACGGGTATAAGCATGAGAAGCCGCCTTAAAATATAATTTTTCATCGTATCTCCCAAAGTTCGGGCAGCCAAAGCCGCCCGAAACTAAGAAAAGCTTATTCAGCTTCAAACCTGTATATAAAGTATTGTTTAGGGTTTCAATGCACAAACCCCGTGAGTGCAGACGCTTGCTAAGCTAAAACCTTAGTGCATTGCCAAGCCGGCAATGCATTGTTTTAGCTTTATAGAGCTTACTAACAAGCGAAAATGCCGTTCGGCAAAGTGCCAACTGGCACTTTGCCGGCAGCATAAAAGCCTGTTAGGCTTATTCCTTTGTTACGTTCTGGAATTCAAGCGGGTGGTTAACAGTAGGCGCATAGCCTTTAAGGGAAGAGCTTGCGAAATAATAGCTGTACGGGCTTGCGAATGTTACGCAGGGGCATTCGTCAAGTATTATATTTATCGCTTCCTTGTAGTATTCTTCGCGCTGGTTTACATCGGTAGTGCCTGCGCCAAGCTCTATAAGCTCGTCCACGCGCTCGTTTGAATATTCGGAAATGTTTGCGGTGTTGCCGGTTGTGAAGAACAAGCCTACGCCGCGGTTCGGGTCTGTGCCTGCGCCGTTTTGGCATACCATAAGGTCGAACTCGTGGTTTTTCCAGTCTTCTATGTACTGGGCGTTTTCCTTGTTCTGTATTTTTACGTTTATGCCTATCTTAGACAGCTGCTGCTGTATAACGGTGCCGGAATTGCGTATGGTATCAAGCAGTCCAACCGTGCATACGGCGTCAAAGCCGTTTTCATAGCCCGCTTCCTTCATAAGCTCCTTGGCTTTTTCTATGTCCTGCTTGTAAAGGGGATGCTCGTTTACGTCCACTGCCCAGTGGCCCATTGATGCCGGTATAAAGCCCGACACTTCGGCTTCGCCGTTAAACGCCAGGTTTATTATTTCTTCGCGGTCTAGCGCAAGCGATATCGCCTGGCGCACCTTTATATCTTTAAATTCTTCTTTGTTCATGTTAATGCAAAGCGTCACGTAGTCGCGCGTGCGTATCTTGTAAACATCTACATTTTTAGCAGCATTTGCCAAAACCAGCATGGCGCTGTCGCCGACTATAAGGTCCACTTCGCCTGTGCGCAGGGCGTTCATCCTTGCAGAGCTGTCGCTCAAAACATAAAACTCCACCATGTCCATGGCGTAGCCTTCTTTGTAGTAGTCCTTAAACTTGTTAAGCGTGACGCGGTTGTCCGGCACCCATTCGCCCAATGTGTAAGGGCCCGTGCCGCCGTCTGCGCGCATGAGGTCGCCGTTTGCTTCCACGGCTTCTTTATCCACTATGGCGCAGTAGGTTGAAGACATTGAAGCTAAGAACGGAGCCGTAATTTTAGAAAGGGTAATCTTTACACGGTAGTCGTCCAGCACTTCTACTTTTTCCACGTTGCCTGCATAGCTTTCGCTGCTTCCAAGGCCGCCTATGTCAGGATCTAATATCCTTTCAAAGCTGTACTTTACGTCTTCAGCCTTAAGCTCCCTGCCGGAGTGGAACTTTACACCCTTGCGCAGGTTGAAAATATAGCTTGTTTCATCAGGCTGCTCCCAGCTTTCGGCTAACCTGGGGATTACGTTTAAGTCGTCATCGACATCGACCAGGGTTTCGTACATTTGGTTGATTATGCGCAGCGCCACATGCTGTGTGGTCGTGTGCGGGTCAAAGCCTGTGGGTTCTGCTTCCGCGCCGATTTTAAGTACGGTGTTTTCCTGTGCGAATGCAGCAAAGCTTGATAAAACCATCGCCGCCGCAAACAGCAGAGCTAAAAATTTCTTCATTTAGTTTCCTCACTTTCTATATTTTATACATGCTACGCATGTAAATTATCATAAGCAAAGTATTTTAGGGGTTCGGGGGCAAAGCTCAATAAGTGCAATATCTAAAAGCTCCGGGCTTAGGTTGCGGAGCTGAAAAGCCATGCATTACTTATATTTTCTTGATAGAACAAAAGCTCTCGTATTGAAAAGACACTCTCAATAGAAAATACACAAGTCAAAATGTCCAAAGGCGCTTTGCCGGCAGCCCTATAAATGCTGCGCATGTAAATTCTTTGCATATTCAAATACAATGTTGTGCAGAGCGCGCCGCACTTCGTTTGTCGGCTTTTCGTTTTTATACGGGTAAAAAAGCCTGTTTGTAAAAAGGCAGCAGCCTATTTTATAATCCCTCGAAAAATAAATCGAAGTACCCGTAAAGCCCGTATGCCCGCAGCCGCAGGGGTATTTATCGTCCGTTTGAAAGCCAAGCCCCCTTGTTGGAAACTGCTCCTGGGTTGCAGAAACAAAAAGGCCGTTTTGCGTGTTTAGATATATTTGGCAGAGCCTTTCATAGGCTTTAACGTCTGCAAAAATCCCCGCGTGCCCGGCTACGCCCTTAAAATAGCAGAACGCATTGCCGTCGTTCGCCTGCCCTTTTATGGGTTCATGCCTGCGCCAATTATTATATGCAAGCCCCATATCTTTCACCATATCTTCTTCGTGCAAATTGCCGTAAGAAGAATAGGCTATGTTTTCGCTTTCCGGCAAAAAACACATATTGCCCAGATTAAAAGGGTTTGCAAGCTCATCGCAGAGCGCCTGCTGCAAAGGCTTTCTGCTGATTTTTTCTATTATTTTGCCAAGCAGCATAAAATTTAAGTCGCTGTAAAGCATGCCTTCATGGCGCGGCTGCTTTAGCGCCTTATTAAAAACAGCATAAAAATCTTCTTCGCTTGTATAAAACGGGTACCAGGCAGGCAAGAGGCTCGTATGCGTAAGCAGCATTTCTATATTTATTTTAGGAATGCGCTCGTCTTTTATTGTTTTTAGCTCAGGCAAAATATCTACAGCAAGGCTGCTAAGCTTAAGTTTATTTTTATCTATAAGCAAAAGAACGATAGTGGCGGTGCATATTTTGGTAAGCGAAGCGACGTCGAAAAGCGTATCTTTATTTACATTGCCTAAGCTTTTTGTGAATAAGTTTTCCCTGTCGCTAAACACGGAAACTACGGCATCTTTAAAAAAGCCTTCCCTGCGGTAAGACTCCAGCAAATTTTCCGTTTTTTGCGCAAGTTTAAAAAGTTCCACTTATTCCCGCCATAAATCTAACAGTCTTTCTTAGCTGCAATGTTATCACCGCGCATTTGCCTTGTCAAGCGATTAAACAAGTGGTTTGCAAGGCTTTATTTTAAAAAATGCATGCAAATTCTATACAAAATCCGCAAATTGTACCATCAAATTAAACTGCGGGGTTTGTATTTTTTGTTGCAACAAACGCCCTAATCATATATAATGATTCCACTAATACCAAGGAGGCCTGGAATTTGTACAAGCTATTGCTCGTAACCGATAACGAAGAGGTGCGCAGCGCATTTGAACAGATAGACAACTGGGGGCAGATGATGTTCCTTCCCGTTACCATTATAAGCGATGCGCAGGAAGCGCTCCAGTATCTCAACTCCCATGTTGTAGATGCCATTGGTTATGCGTTCGTTAACCAAGACCCGAGCCCTATACAGCAATACATAACTGATCACCCAAGCCTGCCCGTTTTTCAGACGCACCAAAGAGGGCGGGCTTTGTTTGATGAGCTGCAGCGCATACGCGAATTTTTAGACAAGATGCACCGCGACGACGCGGATTCCTACGACGAAGTATTCGTTTTTCAGTTGTTAAGGGACGAGCTTATGAGCCAGCTTTTAAGGGGGCAGATAAAATCAGAAGAAGAGCTGATAGCCCGCATAAAGCTTGTGCGCGCGAACGTTTCGCTTACCATGAACTGTTATATGTTCGACTTCGACCTGCCGCAGGGCGAAGTATATTTAAACGACCGCTGGCACTACGGCGCCGAAAGGCTTGAAGCTGCCCTGCGCAACAACTTTTTCGGCAAATATATAGACGGCGTCTATTACGATGTGGCGGTGCTAAGCCCAAGGCATGTGCGCCTGTTTGCCGCTCCCGCCTTCAATATAGACTTGAGCAACGAAGAAATAGAGCGGGAAGTTATGCAAAGGGTTGAAAAAGTGCTTGAGGACATCAAAAATTATCTCGATCTGGATCTCAACTTGGAAAACACCTATGTGCTAAAAAGCATGAACGAATTAGTCAACAAAAACGATCAGGAGAATAATAGCTATGGGGATTTTTAAATTTGCAAAAGGTCAATTTATCGATGTAATCGACTGGAAGGATTCTTCCTCCAATACCATGGTTTACCGCTTTGACGGCGGCGGCGCCGAAATTATGATGGGCGCCCAGCTTACCGTGCGCGAAAGCCAGGTAGCCATATTCGTAAGCGAAGGCAAAATAGCAGACGTTTTTAAGCCCGGCCGGTATGAGCTAAGCACGCAGAACCTGCCCGTGCTTACGGCGCTAAAGAGCTGGAAGTACGGCTTTAATTCTCCATTTAAGAGCGAAGTATACTTTGTAAACACAAAGCAGTTTTTGAACCAAAAATGGGGCACTTCAAACCCCGTAATGATGCGCGACCGCGATTTCGGCATGATACGCCTGCGCGCTTTTGGCATTTATTCTTTCAGAGTTGTAGACCCCGTCGCCTTTTTAAGAGAGGTTTTCGGCACGAGCGCCTACTTTACCGCAGAAGGCGTGGAAGGGCAGATAAAGCGCACGATAGTTTCAGAATTAAGCGACACCATAGCTCAAAGCGGCATACCAGCGCTTGACCTGGCCGCCAACTATACAGAGCTTAGCGCGCTTATGCTTAACAGCTTATCCACCACCTTCCTTCCCATAGGCTTAAAGATAGAGAGCTTCGTTATAGAAAACATAAGCCTTCCCGAAGCGGTTGAACAGGCCATGGACAAGCGCACCAGCATGGGCGTCGTGGGCGATTTAAACCGCTACACCCAGTTCCAGACCGCTGATGCCATAGGCGAAAGCGCCAAGCACGATAACTCTATGGCGGGAATGGGCACAGGCATGGCGGCCGCTATGGCTATGTCAAGCGCCATGGCAAACAGCGTAAACCAAGGCAGCGCACCAAATACTCAGCAGGCAAGCAAAAGCTGCATATCTTGCGGAGAAAGCATACCGGCTTCTGCTAATTTCTGCCCTAAATGCGGCAAGCCGCAAAACGAAACCAAGTGCGCAAACTGCGGCAACAGCATAAGCCCCGGGACTAATTTCTGCCCGCACTGCGGCGCAAAGCAGGCTTAATATGTACATATATCCAATAGCGGAATTTGATAACGAGCATTCCCTTATATCCCCGTCTTTAAGCGATGAGCTGCTTACGGATTTAAGCGGCATAGACACCTGCGTTATGACCTACTACCCGGACATAGAAAACATAGAGGACATCGCTAAAGACCTGACGCCCCTATACTGCTTCCATTCAGGCGCCGCTGAAATTATGCAGTACATATATAAAGACAGCATAATAATAGCCAATATGCCTGCAGGCGCCCCAAGCAGCGCATCCATAATGGAAGAGCTTATATCCCTTGGCGTTATACGCTTTTTGGGCATGGGCGGATCCGGCCTTATAGACGATGAGTTCGGCTTGGAAAACTATCTTTTGGTAAAAGACGCCATACGCGATGAAGGCACAAGCTACCACTACCTGCCCGCAGAAGAATGCGCCTATACCTCTCCCCTTTTAACTGAGCAGCTCGGCAACTGCCTAAAAAAGCGCGATATTCCGTATAAAAGCGGAAGGATTTGGTCCACAGACGCTTTTTACCGCGAAACCCCTTCGCGCATAAAGCGCAGGCTTGCAAGCGGCGCTGTGGGGGTGGATATGGAGTGCGCAGCCCTATGCGCCGTAGCGCAGCGCCGCGGCGTTGAATATGCGCAGGCCCTTTATTTTACAGACCGCCTTTATAAAGATGTTTGGAGCGGCCTGCTGCCGAACTATAAAGAGCTTAGGCTCAAATCCCTGCATCTTATAATAGACTGCGGGCTTGAAATAGCGAACATGATATAAATATTTTTACAGGCTCCGGCTTTGCCGGAGCTTAATATATTTGGCTGATGTTTTTTAAGCGACTTTACTTTATATATTGTTAAATATAATTTAAAGAAAAATTCGGCTTGCAGCAAAACCCGCCGCATAAGCGCAGAAAAACACACAGACTGCATCTTAGTAGATACGAATTGCGGAATTATATATAAAAATCTTAATCAAGAGGTAAAATTGGAACAAAATATGCCCGAACACAAAAAGGCGCCTTATGAAAAGTCTGTCTACAATATATTTGTTGGCGGCATACACATAGAGTCCTCCACTTTTACGCCTTACCGCTCCGGCGAAAAAGATTTCCATATTACGCGCGGGGAAGAGCTTTTAAGGCGCTACCCCAAAATAGACAGGGTGCAGCTTATACCCATTATGCACGCAAGGGCTCTGCCCGGCGGCATAGTTAAGCGCAGCTTTTATGAAAAATTCATAAAAGAATTTTTAGAAATTTTAAAAAGCAAATTAAAGCAGCAGCGCATAGACGGTTTTTTTCTTGACATACACGGCGCTATGAGCATTGAAGGCTCAATGGACGCTGAAGGCGATTTGATTAAGACCGTAAGGGATATTATAGGCTGCGGTGTTCCAATCTCCGTATCTATGGATTTGCACGGCAATGTATCCAAAAGGCTGTTTGATTTAAGCGCCGTTCTTACCTGCTGCCGAACAGCGCCGCATACAGACGTTTTTGAAACGCGCGGGCGCGCAATCCGCAGCCTTGTCAGCGTTTTAGACAATAAAGCGCAGGGCAAAAAGCTAACGAAGGCCATGGTGCCAATACCCATACTTTTGCCGGGGGAGAAGACTTCCACGGAAAAGGA
>JBMNUE010000077.1:0-8752 GCA_050946095.1 Christensenellales bacterium | reverse complement strand
TGCGCTGCGGAATAATTCTGGTTATGTTAGCCCTTATTGTGGACGCCCCGAAAAATTTAAGCACGCTTACGCGCTTATTGCCTTCGACGACATAGTAGCGCCACATGTATTCGTACACTTTTATAGGGTCGCGTATGCCTTCGCTTAAGTGCGCCGAGCAAAGCGAAATCCATTTTGTGGCAAATTCCGAATTCGCCGCATGCAGGGGCATAAAATTTCCGCTGAACGAATGCGCCCTGCCGGAAGTATATGTGCCCGCAACGTAAGAAAGCGGTATTTCTTTTGCAGGGCAATTTACATAGGCTATTATCTTGCTTTGCTCAAGCACTTCGCTTAGAGCCGCTACGGTGCCTTTTTTGCCCTCCGACTGCAAAGCGGCGTAATTTTTTCTTGCAAGTTTATACGCTTCTTCATAGGCCAGCTTTGCTTCCCGTTCAAAGTTCTGCTGCATAGTTTTTCCCCCAGTCATAGCGCGTTTTTATGTAAGAAAGCCTTTTGCGCTCAACAACAGGCACGCTAATATCTATTATTTGATAGCCGTAGGCGTTTATTATCTGCGTATTTCCGTATTTTATCGTGCGCTGCTTTGCACCGTAGTTTAAGTGCTGGTGCCCGTGGAAATGGTAGGCCGGGCTGAATTGATTTAGCAGCGTGCGGTAGCTGCTGAAGCCCTGGTGGAAGTTGTCCTCCCCGTCTCCTAAGCCCGCTGCCGGAGTATGGGTAACTAAAACATCAAAGCCGCCGAAACTGCAAACCTGCGGAAACTTTTTAACTATCATCTTGGCTTTTTCCGCTTCCGAATAGTGGAAAGGCTTAGGGCTGCGCGATTTGCAGCCGCCAAAGCCTAAAAAGCGTATGCCCTTTACTTCTACCATTTTTTCTTCCAAATTGCTGCAGCCTTCCGGCGGATTTCTAAGGTAATTCCCGTCATGGTTTCCGTGCACATAATAAAGGGGCGCTGCTACCATGGTGGTTAAAAACGACAGATAGCTCGCCTTTAAATCTCCGCATGAAATAATTAAATCCACGCCTTCAAAGCGCGACTTGTCAAAATGATCCCATATATAGCTGCTTTCCTTGTCTGCGACAACTAATAACCGCAGTTCCGGCATAAATTCCTCCTAAAAAAAATTTAAAGTGCAAGGTTTTTAGACTTTGTTACGTTATATATATGTGAGGTGACAAAAATGCAAAAAAACGATAACACATTGCAAGGTAGAGTTTTAAAACTTCAGTCTAAACAGCAGTCTGTCAAGGTAAACCAGGAAACCGTTCCGCTTACCCAGCAGGAATATCTGTTGCTTGAAACCCTTGCAGCAAGCCCCGGGGAAATATTTTCAAGGGACGAGCTTATGCTTCTCGCATGGCATTCTTGTCCGCTTAAAACGCGCACCATAGACGTGCACGTTTCAAAGCTTAGGAAAAAGCTCGGCAAGGACGCCGTGCAGACCGTGCGCGGCGAAGGATACTTCCTGCAGGAAGAAGCCTGTGAGGTAAGCTAATTATCCCCTAATATGCGCTGGACCTGCTGGTATATGGTTTCCAATTCATCGCGGGTTTTATAGGAAATTACAATGCGCCCGGATTCCAATCCGCCCGTTAAACGGGCCCTTACGCCGAAAGCTTTGTGAAGTTCTTCTTGAAACTCCGCCATTTCGGGCGGCAGCTTCTTGACTTTCCTATCTTCTTTTTTGGGCTTTGAAGCTAAAATTTCAAGCTGCCTTACGCTTAAATTTTCATTTAGCACGCGCTCTGCAAACTCGCGTTTTTTAGCGAGCGTTCCGACTCCCGCAAGCACTCTGCCGTGCCCGGCGCTAAGCCTTCCGTCTTTTATAAGCTGCTTTATATCTTCAGGCAAATTCAAAAGCCTTAAAAGGTTTGCAACGCTCGGACGTGACTTGCCTATGCGCTTTGCAACAGTTTCCTGCGTATAGTCGAAATTTTCCATAAGGGTTTTAATAGCGTCCGCTTCTTCTATGGGGTTTAAGTCTTCCCTTTGAAGGTTTTCTATAAGGGCGATTTCAAGCTGCTCCCGCTCGCTAAAGTCGCGCACTATTGCGGGTATTGTGTTAAGCCCCGCCATCTGCGTTGCGCGGAAGCGCCTTTCGCCCGCAACTATGCGGAACCTGTCTTTAACAGGCGTTACGATAATGGGCTGTATAACGCCCAGCTCCCTTATGCTGTCCGCAAGCTCCTTAAGGCTTTCTTCGTCTATGCTTTTGCGCGGCTGGTAGGGGTTTACGTCTATATCCGCAAGTGACAGCTGCGTTATTCCATCTTTTTCTATGTCCGTCTGCGGAAAAAGCGCGTCAAGCCCTCTTCCCAATGCTTTTTTTGCCATTTTATTTTCCTTTGTTAACAGAATTAAATATTTCTTTTGCTAGCCGTCTGTACGCTTCCGCCCCGGTGCTTCTTGAGTCGTAGCGCTGTATAGGCATGCCGAAGCTCGGCGCCTCTCCTAAGCGCACGGTCCTTGGGATTATGCTGCTGAAAACCTTGCCGTGGAAGTGTTTTTTTACTTCCTGCGCCACCTGAAGCGAAAGGTTGGTTCTGCCGTCATACATGGTTAAAAGTATGCCTTCTATTTGAAGGCCCGGGTTTATAGTCCGCCTAACTCTTTTTATGGTATTAAGAAGCTGGGTTAAGCCTTCTAAGGCATAGTACTCGCACTGTATGGGTATAAGCACGCTGTCTGCCGCCGACAGGGCGTTTATAGTAAGCAGCCCTAAAGACGGCGGGCAGTCTACAAGCACAGTGTGGTACTGATCCTTCACCGCATCTATTGCGTTTTTAAAATAATATTCCCTGTTTTGTAAATTAACAAGTTCAACTTCAACTGCGGCAAGGCGTATATCCGCCGGCAAAATGCTAAGGCCGCTTATATTGGTATCTAAAATACAGTCTATTATCTGGTTTTGAGCTATTAAAGCCTCGTAGCTTGTTTTATCCTTAGCCTTTATGCCAAGGCCGCTTGTAGCGTTGCCCTGCGGGTCAAGGTCGCACAGGAGCACGCCTTTTTTTATGTCCGCAAGCCCCGCGGCAAGGTTAACCGCCGTCGTGGTTTTGCCGACGCCGCCTTTTTGATTTGCAACCGCAATTATCTTTCCCATAGAGCCTTCTTTCTAATTATCCAGCCAATAATGCCAGCGCGCCTTATTAAAACAAGAAACAATAACTTTTTTTAGAGTGGATTTTTCTTCTTCCGTTTGGAACGAAGGAAAGTCCAAATAAAGTGCGCGAAGCGCAGCAAGAGAATTGTTTTTTATAGAATAGTCTTGCAGCGCAAGGTAATGCTGGCGGTTTTTCGGCAACCCCGCAAAGAGAAGATATAGAAGATCGTCCGTCATGACGCTAAAATCTTCCATACGTATGCGGTAGCTTAATCCCGAATCCATTTTAATCACCATTTTGCCGTCTGTAAACGAACGGACGGCAAAGAACAGCATATCGTTAATATTAACTGCAAGTTTTTCAAAGCTTTCCCTGTCTAAAACAAAGGTATTGATTTTAGTTGCAATGCTGTTTACGGTTCTTTCGCTCTCAGACAGAAAACGGCTTCCAAGCCACGGAGTCAATGCGCATACGACCTGCGATACGGCAATCATAGCTTCACCCCCACGCCCTGAAATCCGCCCTCCTTATACAAAATTATCATACCATCATTTATTGCCATTGTCCATAGCGCATAAAGCGGGCAAATACATCGAGAAAAAGCAGCACTTTATATAAAACAACAAAGGGACTGCCGCTTAAACGGCAATCCCTTTATTTAAATGCCTAAAATAGCTTATTTTGCAATATAGGCAGACTTATAGTCCGCGCGCAGGCCGCAGCCATTGCGCAGTATGCCTTTAACATTGTCTTTTGCTACCCAGGAGCGCGTCTGGTAAAAGGTAGGCGCTATAACCATATCCTGTTCTATAAGCACTTTTTCAGCTTCCTGCAATACATAAAGACGCTCGTCGCCGGATAAGCCCGCCGCTTTTTTAAGAATCGCGTCATATTCTTCGCTTTTATATCTGCTCTTGTTATAGGGGCTGTCGGAGATAAACAGTTCAAGGAAAGACAGCGCATCGTTATAGTCCGCGCCCCAGCCTTCCTTGCCAATGGTATAGGATTTATCGTACTCTGCTTGGCGCATTGCATACTGCAGAGACTTAATCTCTACATCTATCCCTAAAACATTCTTCCAGTACTGCTGAAATACCTGCGATGTTTTAAGGTTGTTGTCGCCCTGTCCTATAACTAAGCTTACGCCGGAAGCATTAAACTCGTCTTTTGTCTTGCCAAGTTCATCAAGGCCTTTATTTAGTTCTGCCGCCGCATCTTCAGGCGCCGGGATTCACAGGGAGTTGGCCTGAGCAATAGACCATATTGCCGGAAACAACGCCTTGAGAATATGGGCCTATCGCCTCCGGAGCTTCCTTTGTAGAAACAATTTTCATTTAGCATACCTTCTTTCCAATTTAACGCCTTTACAGCAAGCAGCCTTGCAAAACACTGAAATATTTTTTAGTGTATATGAATTATATACATTTTTTTGCGGTTTGTCCATTGTTTTTATACATCAAATTATACAAAAACAACTAAAAAACAATATGCATAATATTGCATTTTCACGGATTAGAGTTCTTTTCCTTTTGTATTTTTGCATAAATATAGAAAGCTTAGGTCATTTTTGTATAAACAGCCAAGCTTTAAAACTTATTTCAGTATGCGGAGCATCTATGAAATTTTATTCATTGCTATTGCGCAAATTACGCAGATGCATATATACAGTGTTCTTGGAAATGTTCAATTCCTTTGCAACGCGCTTAACGGCATCCTTGATGCGGAATATGCCCGCAGCATTTAGATGCTCTATAATTCCTCTATTGCGCATGCTTGAATTTGCCGGCAAATCAACGGCGGCAACAGCACGCTCAACCGCTACATGTATGGTATCATCCACGCTCTGCACATAGGATTCGCTTATAAACGGCGCAGCGGAAAATGTGTTGAATATCTCCGATAAAGGTGTATCCATATAAAAATTCATGCACAACAGGCCTATTATGCGCCCGTTGCTGCGAATGGCAATAGTTGAAGAGCGAAGCGGATGCCCGTCCTTATTATAGCCATGGTAGCACACATAATCTTTTTGCACCGAGCAAGAGCATATCCGCTCTAGCATATTAAGAGCCAGTTCCGTAATAGGCGCGCCCTCGCTGCGCCCTGTAAGATGGCCGTTTATAACTTTTACTGCGGAATGTTCTAAATCGTCCAAGCTATGCAGCACCAGTTCATAAGCGCTTCCCAAATAGTCGGACAAGCCATCCAGCATCATTTTATATGATTCAAGCACCACATAATCCTGTTCAGTAAATGAAACGGGTAATTTATACATATCTTCAACCTTAATCCTCAAATTTTCATTGATATAGTATCATAACGTTTTTTTAATAGCAAACATTATGCGTTGCACATGAAATAAAAGCTTTAAATTTCAAAAAGCTCTTGACAGTATAGACCTTCAGGAGTATCATATGAGCAGATAGACATATGAGTGTTTGCTCATATGAAAGGAGGTATGAAATGCCGCACAGCCACAAAGAACTGCTTAAAAAGGTACAGAAGTACCTGCCCAAGGACGAGCTGCTAAGCGATTTATCGGATCTGTTTAAAGTTTTCAGCGATTCGACGCGCATTAAAATACTTTTCGCCCTGCTCGAGTCGGACATGTGCGTTTGCGCCATAGCGGATCTTTTAAGCATGACGCAGTCCGCAATATCCCATCAGCTTAAAACGCTTAGGGATGCTAACTTGGTCTCGGGCAAAAGGGACGGCAAAATGATGATATATTCGCTTGCCGACGACCATGTTAGAACCATAATAGGCGAAGGCTTCCACCATCTTATTGAAGAAAGAGAAGACCTGCTTTATGAAGAGGAGCAATAATATGAAACACAGCTTTAAACTTAAAAACTTAGGCTGTGCCGCCTGCGCCCTGCGCATGGAAGAAGGCATAAATAAAATACCCGGAATAAAAAACGCAAGGGTAAACTTTATAACATCAAAGCTTTCGTTTGATGCAGACAGCGAAGAAAACATAGACACGCTGCTAAGCCAAATACAAAAAACATTAAGCGGCATAAAAAGCGAGTGCAAAATAGCAATATGATTAAGTTCAAGCTTAATAAAGAGCAAAAGTGGATTTTAATAAGGCTGGCATTGTCGCTCGCTCTTTTTGTTTTGGCCCTGGTGCTTCCTTTAACAGGCGCTGCAAGCTTTTTAAGCATATTCATACCCTTTGTTATTATAGGCTACGACATATTGTACGGCGCATTCAACAATATACTTCATGGGCAGTGGCTTGACGAAAAGTTTTTGATGAGCTTAGCCAGCATAGGCGCTTTTATAATAAACCAGTACCATGAGGCTTTCGCCGTTATGTTCTTTTATCAGCTCGGCGAGTTTTTTCAGGACGCCGCCGTTAATAAGAGCAGGGATTCCATAGAAGAGCTTTTAAACATAGTGCCGGAAGAAGCAATAAAAATTGTTCAAGGCAAAGAAACGGCCGTATCCTTGGAAGAAGTGCAGATAGGCGATACTTTGCTCGTCAGGCCTGGCGAGCGCGTTCCGGTTGACGCAACGGTAATAGAAGGCTTCAGCGCGCTTGATGTGGCCGCTCTAACGGGCGAAAGCGTGCCTCAGGATATAGGCCCCGGAAACAAAATATATTCAGGCTCCATAAACTTATCCGGCAGCCTTACAATAAAGGCGGACAGCCTGTATAAAGACAGCGCGGTATCCAGAATTATGGATTTAATCGAAAATTCATTTGATAAAAAGGCGCGCAGCGAAAAATTTATTACAAGGTTTTCAAAATACTACACGCCCATAGTTGTGTTTTCGGCATTGGCGCTTGCCGCGCTCCCTCCCCTTTTTACAGGCGATTCATTTAGCAGGTGGCTTGAAAGGGCGCTTATATTCCTTGTGGCGTCCTGCCCCTGCGCGCTTCTTGTGAGCGTTCCGCTTTCATTTATGGGCGGCCTCGGCTCCGCTTCAAAAAAAGGCATTTTGATTAAAAGCGCAGGAGACCTTGAAGCGCTTTCCAAAGCCGATACCTTTGTTTTTGATAAAACAGGCACCATAACAAAAGGCAGCTTTGAAGTGGAAGGAGTGCATACTCCATCTGAACAGCCAGCAAGCCTTAAAAGCAGGGATTACATGCTCGATGTTTCCGCAGCGCTTGAAAGCCATTCCCTGCACCCTATCGCAGTTTCAATTAGAAATGCCAATAATAAAGAAATAGATACAAGCAGACTTAACAATGTGCAGGAACACGCAGGCAAAGGCATAAGCGCAAAAGTTGACGGAAAAAGCTACGCGCTTGGGAACGCGGCCCTTATGCAGGACATAGGTTCAAGCTACAAAGAGTGCAGCTCTCCAGGCACTGTGGTGCATTTAAGCAGGGACAAGGAATACTTAGGCCACATACTTATAAGCGACAGCATAAAGCCTGAAGCAAAAGAAACTATACAAAATTTAAATAAACTAAATATAAGCCACTGCATAATGCTTTCGGGTGATAAAGAAAATGTGGTAAAAAGCGTTGCAGATGAAGTAGGCATAAAAGAATTCTACGCAGGGCTTATGCCCTTTGACAAGGTGAAAAAGGTTGAGCAGCTTATAAAAGAAGGCAGCAAGGTGGCCTTTGTGGGCGACGGCATAAACGACGCACCCGTGCTTATGCGCGCTGATGTCGGCATAGCAATGGGCGCTTTGGGAAGCGACGCTGCGATAGAATCTGCAGATATAGTGCTTATGGACGATAAGCTTAGCAAGCTGCCTAAGGCATTGAAAATATCCCGAAAAACCATGAACATAGTAAGGCAGAATATTACTATGTCCTTAGCAGTAAAATTTATAGTGCTTATGTTAGGCGCTCTTGGCAAGGCCCCTATATGGGCGGCGGTGTTTGCCGATGTCGGCGTTATGATAATAGCCGTGTTTAATTCCCTTCGCGCAATGTATATAAAATAGACAGCCGTATTGCAAAAGCCGCAAAAACAAGTTGCAATTCGCTTGACTTATGTTAAAATATCTTAAGCGGGGGAGGGATTTTATTGTCGATTTTTGAACCACAGTCTGACGCAAACATTGAAGATGTTTTATCGTCTTACGATAGCTTTTCTAAAGCCGGCGCAAGTTTGGGGCTGGAGCTTTCCAAGCTTTCTTATTCGCTTGATTTTGATAAATGGATTGAAGCCGGATGGTTTGACATTTCCATTAAGATTCGCGAAAAAATATACAGCGCAAAGATTGCCCTTGAAGAAAACGACAAGAATAAAAGCAGGTTTTACAGAATTTTAATGCCAAATTTCTCTAAATTCGTCCCTGCATACGCCACCATATCGGCAGGCATACAGCTAAGCTCCGCAAGCAATCTGTACGGCGGCGAGCGCGAACGCGCTGTAACGCTGGTTAAAAAAACAGCGGATCAAAAATATCTAATCGCCATAGGCTTAGCGGGCACCGGCAAAAACTTTATAAGCTGGTTTTTAAATTTCGACTTTGACCATGAGGACGGTCTGCACGCAGGCTTTAAGCGGGTAGGCGACAGCTTTTTTTCATTTGCGGACAGCATAGAGTTCCCCGCTTTAGCGCGTGAGCTTAATCTAAATAGGCTTAGCTTAAAAGATATATTTATAAGCGCAAAAGATTTCGACAGCCCTTTTAAGCTGTTTTTATCGGGCCACAGCCAAGGCGC
>JBMNUE010000076.1:0-8965 GCA_050946095.1 Christensenellales bacterium | reverse complement strand
GCGACAGCTTCTATTACATACTTAAGCACCAATGCATTCATATCCGAATATAGTTTGCTGCGTCCTTCGCGGCTTTCGTAAATGCCGAATACCAGGCTTTGAGCTTCCGCAAAGTTAGCTGCTTCGTCAATGCGCTTTTGGCTTTTTAAATGCGCGCGATAGCTTAAAACATCAAATAAGCTTGTGTTGCTTAGATTAGAAAACCGAGGATCCAGATAGGCTATCGTGTCCGTCATAGCCAGCTGCCTGTTTTCCATAAGTTTAAGTATCGATACGCAGGTGAAAAGTTTGGTTAAAGAAGCTATGTCAAATATGCTGTTTTCTGACAAGGGAACTATATCATCAAAGAAACCTTTATCATTTTTGTTAACTTCTTGCTGGTTTCCGGCAAAGGAAATTTCAAAGGAATACGCATCGCCGTAAGCTACAGCCATCGAGCTTAACATTTTTAGCGGATCAACCAGATTAAATAAATATGTGTTGCTATTTTTCAAAGCACAAATAGCCAAAAAGCTCAGGCACATGGAAGTTTATTTCGCCCGTTTTCTGCCACGCTTGGTATGAAACGCCGCGCACGCTGTGATCTATGCGAAATGCATTAAACCGCCATGCTGTGCCTGCTTTAGGAACTTGATCAAAAGCAGAGTACGGTATGCTCCATACAGATGTAATCCTGTTTTTTGGTTTGTTAAATCTTGTAACGGTCTGCCACTCGGGGATGTCAAATGACATATCAAGCTTTCTGCTTCCATCTTTAGAAAAAGAAATAAGCCCGTCGAACTTAACATCATGAGGGCTTACCTCTAATTCAATATACCTGCTTGTATCATTGGAAGATGCAATAAAGAGTTCAAATACATCTTGCTGATAAAGCGGTTCATCCTTCAAACGGAAATAAGAAAAAATATTATCGTCTTCGCCTTTAAACAAGAAAAAAAGTTTTTTAGCTGCATCGTCTCTAAAACAGCGCAAAGAAGTACTGAGGAAAGGATGTTCTCCTGTTTTAACATCAACAAATTCAACGCTTTCCAAATTGCGCCAAACCTCATCCTCCGCCATTGGGAAAGATGAGGTGGCGATATTTTTACAACTTATTTTGTTGTCTGCCATGTTTTCTCCTTATTGCAAGGCTGCGGCAAAGCGATCGGCAAATTCATCCGCTTTTTTAAGCGATTCTTCTGATGGCTTAAAACGAACGCGGAAGCCTTCTACAGTTTTTACACGAAGCTGTTCAAACCTTGCCATAATATTGGGCACACCTTCTCCGCTCCAGCCGTAAGAACCAAATGCAGAAGCCACTTTGCCTTTTACCATTGCAGGGTGAAGCGCAAAAGTGATTTCAGCAATAGGCGCAAGAGCATCGCCAACTATTGTGGGCGTTCCCAACAAAAATGCGTCTGATGCTAAAATAGCGCTGACAATTTCGTCTTTATTGTCTTCTGTAACTTCAAAAAGGCGTACAGAAATGCCTTCTTGTTTGGTTAGGCGGTTGTATATTTGCTCGGCAAGGGTTTTTGTGTACCCGTAGGCGCTTACATAGGCAATTACAACCTGCTTTTTATCGTGTTTTGGTTTTTTGCACCAATCAGTATATTTTTTAAATATTTCATCTATACCGATATCAAGCACAGGTCCATGCCCGGTGCAAATAATTTCAGGGTTTATTTCCTTTGCAAAGTTTGTTCCGTTTATCAGGAAAGGATCGGCAAAGGGGCTTAAGATGTTTACAAAATAGTCTTTTTGAGCTTTGTAAAGTTCATCTTTATTCTCCATTTTACTGAGCAAAACAGGTTCATATGAAAAATGCGCTCCGAAGCTATCGCAGGTAAACAGCGCATTTTCTTGAACATCAAGCGTGAACATGCTGTCAGGCCAATGAAGATTTGGCATAGGATAAAACTGCAGCTCGCGGTTGCCTAAATCTATGCTGTCTCCTTTTTTTACAATTTGCTTGTTAAAAGGCTTGTTTACAATATAGTTTAAAAACTGCAGGGCAGAGCTTGTGCCGATAATAGTAATGTCCGGATTAATCTCAAGCAAATTTTCTATGGAACCTGAGTGATCCGGCTCAGTATGGTTAACAATGAGATATTTGATGTCTTTAATAGGCATAATCTCATTTACTTTGGCTTCGTATTCTTCCCAGTAAGAATCCTTAACGGTTTCAATCAATGCGGCATCCTTATCGCCTTTTACAATATATGCATTGTAGCTGGTGCCGTAAGGCGTTTTCATGATAATGTCGAATACGCGCAGTTGGGGGTTTTGTACTCCGCAATAATAGATATTTGGTTTTATTTCCATTGTTTTACCTCTTGTTAAGCTTATTTTGTGCCAAATAGTCTGTCGCCCGCGTCGCCAAGACCCGGTACTATATAACCCTTATCGTTTAATTTTTCGTCTAAGGCTGCTACGTATATGTTTACATCGGGATGGTCTTTTTGAATTTTGCTAATGCCTTCAGGAACGCCGATTATGCTTACTAAGCTTATGTTTGAGCAATGACGCTGCTTTATAAAAGAGATGGCCGCAGAAGCAGAACCGCCTGTTGCCAGCATGGGATCCAGCACGAAGAGATAGCGCTGCTCTGAATCGGCCGGAAGCTTGCAGTAATATTCAACCGGTTTAAGCGTTTCAGGGTCGCGGTACAGCCCTATATGGCCAACTTTGGCATTCGGTATAAGCCTTTGTATGCCGTCCACCATGCCTAAGCCGGCGCGCAAAATAGGTATAATACCTATTGGCATACCGGCTAATACTTTAGCTTTTGTCCAGCATAAAGGCGTTTCAACATTTATTTCTTCTGTTGGAAGATCTCTCGTAACCTCATATACCATCAGCATGGAAATTTCATCCAACAGCTCTCTAAATTCTTTCGTGCCCGTGTTTTTATCACGCATCATAGTGAGTTTATGTTGAATAAGCGGGTGGTCGAATATATGTACCTTACCAGTCATAGCAGTCATCCTTTCTCGCAATTAAATTTTCACGGTTTATTATACAACAGAGCAAGTTATCATTCAAGTTTTTTATCGAAGCTGCTCTTGTAGGTTTTGGCATCCTGCAGCATGGACTGTGCATGTTCCAATGCACTTTTTGCACTGGTTTTTGATTGGCCTATCATCCTTGCAATTTCTTTAACTCTTCCCTGCTCGTCAAGGTATTTAGCAGAAGTAACGGTTCTGCCTTCGCTTTCTGTTTTCGCTACCAGTATATGGTGGCTTGCCATAGAAGCTATTTGCTGCAAATGCGTTACAGCAAGCACTTGTCTGTTTGAAGCGATGCTAAACATTTTTTCGGCAACAACCTGTGCCGCCTTTCCGGAAATGCCTGTATCTATCTCATCAAACACCATACTTTCGTTTAAATCGCTGTTTGCTGCAACGCTTTTTATGGCAAGCATTATTCTTGACAGCTCGCCTCCGGACGCTGTTTTGCTTAGCGGTTTTGCATCTTCACCTTTATTTGCCCTGATGAAAAACCGTATATCATCCATGCCGTTTATGCTGATTTTATTTTCATCGGTTTTAATATCAACAATAAATTCAGCTCCGATCATATTAAGCTGGTTAAGCTCTTTATTTATTTTTTTCTGCATCCATATCGCAAGTTCTTTCCTGGAAGCTGAAAGCATGCGGGCTTTTTCTTTATATATAATTTCCTTTTTTTCTTTTTTTTCATGCAGATTTTTAATTTCTTCATCGAGAGATAAAAACTGCGCCTTTTCCTGCTTTATATTGTCAAGCGTTTCAAGCACTTCTTCTATTGACTTGCCGTATTTAAACTCAAGACGGCGGATTGTATCAAGCCTTTCTTCCACTTCTTCTAAGCTGCTGCTGTCGTCATAGAAATTGCGCTGCATATTAGTTAAAGTATACTGCATATCTTCAAGGTCATAGTAGATACTATCTAATCGCTTAATTAATTTTTCAAAGCTGCTGTCTAATTGACCTAAAGGTTCCATTAGCTTTAAGGCTGTAAAAACAGAATTAAGCGCAGAACTGTCGCTTTCAAAAAGCGCTTGCAAAGATGCTTCAACAGATTTAATTATTTTGTCTTTATTTCGCAGCTGTTTTTTTTGCGAAGTAAGCTCTTCTTCTTCCCCTAGGCGCAGTTTTGCGCTTTCTATTTCTTTTTCCTGCTTTGAAAGCCTTTCTAAGCGCTCCTGCCTAAAAGTATTTTTTTCTTCCAAGGTTTTAATAGTTTTGCTTAAATCCTTATATTCAGCATAAATCTGTTTAATCTGATTAACCAAATCTATATGCGTATTTGAACCTAAGCTATCCAAAAAAAAGATATGATTTTCATCGGCAAGTAAAGACTGGTGTTCGTTTTGCCCATGTATTTCCATAAGCGATGAAGCAATGCTACGAAAAACTTGCAAAGAAATAAGCGTTCCGTTTATACGGCAAACGCTTCTTCCGCCGGTATAAAGCTCTCTTGACAAGATTATTTCACCCGGCGCTTCATTTTCTATTTCTTGTTCAGTAAGAATATCTTTAAGAGCTTTATTGCTTTCTTCCACAGAAAATACAGCTTCTATATAGTACTTGTTTGAATCTTTTCGCACTAAGCTTCTGTCTGCCTTGGCCCCTAATATTTGCGAAACAGCATCAACCACTATTGATTTTCCCGCTCCTGTTTCGCCGGAAAGCACAGTAAGGCCGCTGTAAAACGGCAGGCTAAGTTCATCTATTATAGCGAAATTTTTTATTAAAATTTGTTTAAGCATATTATTTTAAAATATCATTAAATTTATCTACTACAAGCAATGCATCCTCTGCGGTTTTAACTATCACAATAATCGTGTTGTCCCCTGAAATGGTGCCAAGCACTTCAGCCCAGCGCATGCTGTCTATAGCTTCGCCAGCAACATTGGCAGCGCCTGATAATGTTTTAATCACAACAATATTATTGGCACAGTCTATAGACAAAACGGAATCTTTAAATAGGCGCACAAAACGCTCGGAAATACCGTGTTCCGCCTGTTCGCTTGTTGCATACCTGTAACCGCCTGACGGGGAAAGCACCTTAAGTAGCCTTAGTTCCTTTATATCTCTTGATACGGTAGCTTGAGTTACGCGGTAGCCAATCTCCTGCAATAAATTAGCTAACTCCTCCTGGGTACGCACTTCCCTATCGCTTACCAAGTTTAATATAGCTGCCTGTCTTGCGCTTTTCATTTTACACTCCTATTAATCTCTGCTCCATTCAGCCTGTTTTTCAAGTAGTCTTTTCAGAAAGTTTTGGCTTGAAAAACGAATGAAAGAAACATCTTTATTTGCTTTTTCTATTAAAATTTTAGTTTTATCTCCAAATTCCAAAGAAATTTGCCCGTCTATAACGACTTGGTAGGTTCTACCAAGCGGCGCTTTTTCAGCGGATAAAGTAATATGCCTATCAGCAGGCAGCACAACCGGTCTATGGTGCAAAACGTGGGAGCAAATTGGCACTACCGCTATACAGTCAAGGTCCGGAAAAATTACAGGTCCCCCCGCTGAAATGCTGTACCCCGTAGTGCCTGTAGGTGTGGATACTAATACACCGTCCCCATGCACTCTAAAAATTTTGTCGCCGTCAGCAAAAGCCTCCACTGCAATGCTGCTTGGATTTTTTCCGCGCATTAATGCAATATCGTTTAAAACAAAATAGCTCTGCTTTTTATTTACGCAGGCGTTAAGAAGCATTCTTTTTTCTATCTGAAAATCATTTTTAATTAGTCTATTGGCAATATCGCTTGACTGGTTTATGGAAGCTTCCATAAGAAAGCCTAAGCGCCCCATATTTATGCCCAGTATAGGCACATTGTTTTTAGCGGCAGTCTGCACGCTGCGAAGAAGCGTGCCGTCTCCTCCCAAAGAAATAATAGCATTAAAAGAAGAAGTTAATTTATCCAGCTCGAGCGCTTTGCCTAAACCAAGCTTTGAACACAGCCATGGCTCTAAAAAAACCTCTGCGCCCAGTGAAGTAAGCTGTTTAAGCAGCTGCTCCGCAACATTGAAGGTTTCAAACTTATATGGATTTGCAAATATAAAATAACGCTGCAGCTTTATCACTCCTTAGGTAAAAAGAATACCATAATCTGCATATTTTTTCAATAAAATTTAATTTATATTCACTGTCTTTCCTGAATACCTTCCCAGTATTCGGCAGGCTTCGGCTTGTACTTATCAACGCTTACTAACGTTTCTTCTATCATATTGCCATTTTGATATTTTCTAAGATAGCTTGAAACAACATAGCCTTTTACCATTTTTTTCTTTAGTTTTGTTTCATCTTTATATGTAACATGTTCGCCTTCTTTGTCAGGCACATATATTATTTCGTCGGTTGTAAGCTCTTCGTCCACTACGGAAGTAAGCTTGTATACTACGCCATCGCCTAAGGATTCGCCGTAAATGCGCACCCTGCTTATAAGGCTGTTGCGGCTGTTTCCCGGTATTACATGCGCTGTAATATATATAGGACCCGCAGAAGTATTTTTAAATTTAAAGTCTATATTTCTGTCGCGGCTTAAAAATACGGTTGCATCAAGCCCTTTGTCCGTATAATTAACAGGCGCTGAATGTATGTCTCTATCTGTAACAGCTAAGCCGGATTTAAGCACCGCTTGGTAAAGCGTAGAACTGGACTGGCAAACTCCGCCGCCTACACCCATTACCATATCGCCGCTCACCATTTCTTCCGCTTCAAAGAAACCCGCTTTTATGGTTCTCGGGCCTACAACTTTGTTAAAGCTAAAAGATTCGCCAGGCTTTAATATGGTGCCGTTTATTCGCGAAAAGGAAACGCGTATATTGTTATTTCTATTTTCAATTGAGTATTTGCTTATAGGCGTTGAAGCTTCCGCCCTTAAAGCGACTGTTTTTTCAACGTCCGCTCTTGTTACATTGGGCTGAATTATTTCAGGCTTTATTTCATAATTTCCGCCGTTTCCTGATGCTGCTAATTCTAAAATATCCTGCTTTGCCTTTTCAACATCCAGCTTAACGCCTACTTGCTCGTCTCTTATTAAAAACGGGTTTGGATCGTCCGGGCGAAATTGCACAAGCGCTGCATCCATGGGAGCAACATTAATGTTGCTTGCTATCTGCTGCAAAATAGATTCCAAGTTTTTGTCGTTAAACTCCTGCTCGGTCGTGTACATTTTATACGGATTATTTGCTCTTGACATTATAGCTTCTTTACGCGCAAATTCGTCGCCTGTATGCGTAAGCATCCAAGCTTCATTAAGGTAAGGATAAAGCATGCTTTCAGAAAAATCCAAGCCGAGCGTGTAGTAGTTAAGGTTATAAAACTCCCATCCGTTATATGTTATATTAAGCTGCCAGCTCTGCATTCTTTCGTACATTTTTGAAGATATCGTCTGCAAAGCCTGCTCGGGCGTAAGGCCGGCAATGGAAATATCGTTTATGAAAATTTCAGGGCCATATACATTTTCGTAAGGGGCAATTTCCTGTTTAACCTTGTTCTTTCTTATTTGATGCAAGCCGTATATAACAAACACCACTATAATTACAGCTAAAAGCAAAAAAATAAGCACCTTGGAAAAAGGTTTTCTCCTGCCGTATTTTTGCGGCCTATTACTATTGCCATTTTGAAAACCAGAATGCTTTGGAACCGAATGCCTGTTTTTTGGGGCTGGCGGACTGGAAGAATGCATCTGGCGATTTGAATTTTGCATATGCGTTGGGCGCTGATTAAATTGCGGATTATTTGGCCTTCTTGGCGGAATATTGTTCATGCAAGCGCCTCCCATGCAATAAACTGCATCAAGGTATCTGTATCCTGCTTTGAATGAACCCATAGAGGCAGCATCTTCCCAAGGTCGGCATGTTTTGCGCTTGTGTTTGGAAAATCATGAAAATCGCTTCCGGCTGAAACAAGCATATTATTTGTTTTAGCAATAATATTAAACATTTCGTTTTCAGAAAGGCTGTGTGCGGGATGAAAGGCTTCTATACCGGCTAATCCAGCTTTTTTCCAATCAAAAATGGCCTTTGAGAGCTTTTCTTTGGATAGCTTTATTAGACCTGGGTGAGCTAAAACCGGGATCGCATTTATGCTTCTGATGAATTCTATGCCTTCCGTGGCGGTAGGTTTTTTGTAGTCAACATATGCGGGTTTCCCTTCGGCGAGATACCTATTAAAGGCTTCTTCAATGCTTTTCACATAGCCCTTTTCTAACATAGCTCTTGCTATATGCACCCTGCTAACATTATCAAGCGATTCCATGTTCAGGTTTTCAACCGTCAAAAATATATCAAGCTTCTCTAATTTTGACAGTATGCCATACAGTCGGTTCTTTTTCCCTTCGCGGTATTTTTCAAAATATTCATTGAGTTCTTTATTGCTTGCATCAACACCGTATGCCAGTATATGAACCGCTGAATTATATTCTTCGCAGCTTAATTCAAAACCGGGTATAAAGAACATATCCAGACTTTTTGCCACATTGCTTGCTTCCTGCAATGCGGCAACCGTATCATGATCTGTTATAGCCAAGCCGTCTAAGCCTAATGACTTTGCTCTGCTAAAAACAGAAGCAGGCGAAAGAAGACCGTCCGATGCGTTTGTGTGTACATGGAAATCAATTTTCAAATTACAGTCCTCCTTCGCAATAAATTAAGCCTGTTCCGGCTGTATGTCCTGTTCGTCCTTGTTGCGGTTGATAAATTCCAAAAACTCTTCGCGGTTTATGGTTTCTTTTTCGATAAGGAGCTTCGCTAAACCTTCTAAATCATCTATATGAGTTTTTAGGGTATCCATGGCTACTTTATAGCATTCATTGAGCGTTTTTGAAACTTCTCTATCTATTTTTGCGGCTACCTCTTCGCTGAATTCGCGGCTTTGTCCAAACTCCATGCCAACAAAGACTTCTTGATCGCTTCCAAGATAGACAGTGCCTATTTCATCGCTCATGCCAAGCTTTGTAACCATGTGCCTTACTATGTCCGTTGCCTTT
>JBMNUE010000075.1:0-9008 GCA_050946095.1 Christensenellales bacterium | reverse complement strand
CCACCTATGCTCTTTCCGCAAGTATTTTTTATTTAATTCCAAGTTTTCAGTTAAGAGCCAATATTTATACACGTTTCAAATCAATTAAAAGCCCGCCATATCCACTTAATTCTTCTTGGTTACGTCAAATATCACAGGTTTGCCGGTTTCGGAAGATTCGTAAACGCCCAGTATAATCTCAAGTGCGGGGCGCCCGGACTCTGCTGGAGCCATCAATTTTTCGCCGTATAGTATGGAGTTAACAAAATTGCGTATTTGTCTAGTATGGCCTGACACATCTATGGCCTTTGGGTCCGAGCTGGCTACATTGGTGGCGGATTTACCCACTGGAACTCCAATGTCATAGCCCTCGCAGTCCCATTTTTTGACGGAGTTTTCCTCCAATACAACGCTGCCTTTATCGCCGCAGATTTCTATGCGCCTGGGATAACCCGGGAAGCAAAGCGTAGAACCTTCAAGTGTTCCTATTGCGCCATTTTTGAATTCTAATACTGCTGCGGCAGAATCTTCTACCTCGATTTTACGCTGTTGTGTGCGGGCGTATCCTACCAACGACTTGACAGGACCCATAAGATAGCGGAACACATCAACTCCGTGAATTCCTTGGTTCATAAGGCAGCCGCCGCCATCCATAGCCTTAGTGCCGCGCCATGAGCCAGAGGCATAATAGGCGTCTGAGCGATAATACTTCATTTGCAGGCTGCCGGATACAATATTCCCTAATGCGCCCGCGTCTATGGCTTTTTTTACCGCCTGAACAGCGGGCGAATAACGGAACTGAGAGATAATGCATACTTTTATCTGCGTTTCATTCGCTACGGCAATCAGTCGATCCGCATCCTCAAGAGTAATGCTCATAGGCTTTTCGCATACTACATGCTTGCCCGCCCGCATTGCGGCAATTGCCTGCTGTGTATGAAGGCCGCTTGGAGTGCATATGGTTACAGCATCAATTTCAGGGTCTGCCAGCATATCTTCAATAGTGTCATATTTTTTTATATTATGCTCAGCTGCAAAGCGCTCCGCGCTTGGCGCATATGAATCTACACAGCCTAAAACCACCGCATTATCGATTTCATTTATTGCTTGGTTATGAAACTCCGCAATTACTCCGCATCCTATAATGCCAAAACGTACTTTTCCCATTTTTAAGCCTCCATCCAATGATATACATCGCGCAGCCTATCTAAATACAGGCGGCTGGCCTCATAACCGCCCTCGGAAAAGGAAGATCCCTGAGGATGCACCAGGTCTTCGTCCGACATCCGCTTTATTCTATAATGCGTCTCCAGAGAAACCCAGCCATCATAGCTATCTCGTTTGAGAGCGGCAAATATTCCATGGAAATCTACATCGCCTTCACCAAGAGGCGCCGGCGTCATTTCTGCGCCGCGCAGAAGATCTTTAATATGCACATGGCGCATATAAGGCTTGATTTTTTCATATCCTTCAGGAAAAGGAGGCACTGCATTAACATCGGCCACTTGATTCCCGGGATCGTATACAGCCATTACATTTTTCCGGTTTAATTTTTTTAGAAAATCAACCAAAAGCTCAATGTTAGCTGAATTTACGCTCGGCTCTGATTCTAGCACGATTGTCACATTTGCGTCTTCTGCTATGTCTGCGATTTTATGATATTTTTCTACTATTTCATCGCGCTTTGCGCCTCCATCACGCATATTTAAAAAGTCAAATGTGCGAATTAGCGTGGTTTCCCAGTAATGCATGGTTTCCATAAAGCTTTTGAAAGCATATTCGTGCTGCTTCACTGTATCTAGGTCATTAAAATCGCACTTATACATGGGTGATGACACCGCACAGATTTTAAGTCCGAAATCATCTGCAGTTTGCTTTACGAATTTTATATCTTTTTTATCCATTTGAAATGGATTTTTTTCATTCACCGAACGTATCTCGAGGCCTTGAAGCCCATATTCACGTGCCATTTTTGCTGCGACCGTAAGATCCTGTGAGATTTCATCCGTTATGACGCTTGTTTTATACATAACATCTTCCTTTACATATTTTGTGGTTAATGAAATAAGTCTGTTTACAATTTACTTTCAGTATTCCATAAGCTCGATTATGGCGCCATCTTTCGTCTTGAAAAATCCAACAACATGGTTTTCGACTGAAGCAAATGGCGGTATAAGCACTTGCAGCCCTTGGCTTTCTTTTTCAATGGAATCCACATGGTATGCCACATGAGGATTGGACTGCATAAAAGAAGAAACAGGACTGTCCGGCTCATAGCGCAGCCACTCCACACGAAAAGGATGCTCATGCGGATCGGTAACCCATACGCGTGTCTTGTTAACGAAACGCTCATTAGGCTGCTTTTGTTTGGTTGTAATTCCTATGTGGTCAAATTCTTTCATACGTTTTTCTTCTTACGTCCAAAGAGTTTAGCTTTAATTGCAGGGTAGCATGGAAGCTGCTGAACAATAAGTAGCAGTATAAACAGTAGGAAAAATATGCATATAGGACGGGTAAAGAAGGGCATTATGCTGCCATCGCTTAGCATAAGCGCACGGCGAAGGTTTTCGTCTGCCATGTTGCCCATTACAACACCCAACAAGAACGGAGCAGAGGGATAATGCATATATCTCATCGCTACGCCTAAAAGACCGAATACAAACATAAGCTTAATATCAAAAAGGCGGTTGTTCACAACAAATGCACCTATTACGCAGCACACAAACACTATAGGCATCAATATGCGCTGCTCCACTTGAAGCACTTTAACGGTTACTTTAGCCATATTATTAGCGATTATAACCATCACAAGAGATGCAAACAACATGCTTACTACCACCAAATAAAGAAACTCGGGTGTTTCGCTCATAAGCAGAGGACCAGGACGATAGCCGTGCATCCAGAAAGCTGCCAGAAGCACTGCAGCAGGTGCACTTCCGGGAATTGCAAGAGACAGAACCGGAATTATTGCGCCGCCAACGGCCGCATTATTACCCGCTTCAGCAGCAACCACACCGTTGATTTCTCCTTTTCCCCATTTGTCTGATTTATAGCTCTTTTTTTCTGACCAATATGCTAGCCAGCCGCCGGTATCTTCGCCGACACCTGGTATTGCGCCCATGCTCATACCTAGAAGCGCTGAACGTACAATGTTCAATTTATTTCTTTTAAGCACAGCCCAGCCTTCCTTAGGATTGAACTTTTCAATATCGAGCACATTTCGCATAACTGCACTAAAAGAATTTACAATTTCCGGGAAACCGAACAAGCCTATCATAACAGGCAGCAAAGATATGGAAGCTGTAAGGTTCATATTGCCAAAAGAGAAACGCGCAAATGAATGCACCGTATCACGGCCGACCATTGCAACAAGCAGGCCCACAAAGCCGGAAATCCAGCCTTTTATGGGGCGCCCGCCGGAAGTTAAAGAACCGCATATAATTATACCGAACACACAAAGCAAGAACATCTCATAGCTTTGAAACTTGAGTGCTATGCTTGAAATAATAGGAGTTAACACGGCAACACAAAGTGTTCCAATAAATGTGCCAAAAAATGATGCATGGTTCGCTACGAAAATTGCAAAAGCGCCCTTGCCCTCGCGGGCAATAGGATGTCCGTCCAAAGCCGTTGCCGCAGATGCCGGTGTTCCCGGAATGTTAAGCAAGATTGCAGACTGACAGCCCCCGGAAATAGACCCTATATAAACCCCCAACAAGGAGAGTACTGCAAGGCCTCCATCAAAAGAATAAGTAAGGCCCGTTAAAAGCGCCACCGCCATTGTTGCGGTAAGGCCAGGCAGCATACCAAATATAAGGCCCATAAATACAGATAAGATCAATACCAAAGCGCCTTGCCAGCTGAACACAACGGCAAGCGCATCCAATGCATATCCTAAAAATTCTGCCATATAGTTTCCCTCCTTACGGCATAGGCACGGAGAAAATGTACTGGAATAAAATTACGATGCCAGCACTTGCGAACAAAGCGATTATCCCCATCTTTAGCCAAGTTTTTAAGTTTTTACGGCTTTCCCAGTGAGCATACATCATAGTTGTATACAGCACTATGAATGACGCCACACCGAAGGACATCCTGCTTAGCAGCCCATAAACATAGATTGCAAAGATTACCAGTCCACCTACTGCCTTCCAGAATTTCCTGCTTACCATAGTCGCTTTAAAAGATTTTACAAGCTGCGCAGTATGCGCTGAAAAGCCGTCTTTACGCAGTGAGCCTATCAGCTGAATTACGGACATTATCAAAAGGAACGCAGCAAATACAGTTGGCATAAAGCCAGTAGACTCATAGAATGTCGTAACGATTCTGCGCGAAAGCTGCTGTTTGTAGTAGCCTTGGCAGATAATTACTATAGCTATACATACTATGATAAGTATAATTGAGGCTAGAAAATCGAGATGCGCCTGGTTGTCTTCCACCTTAGTCTGCCCAAAAGCGTCACGCTTTTCATCGTCCTGCGAAATAATCGGTTTTTCGGCAGATTTTTTTTCGTGATTCATCGAGATTATTCCACCTTTCGCTTGTGGTTCTAAAATAGCCCCAAAACGGAAAACTGGCTTTGCAGCAAGCTTCCCGTTTCGGGGTCATAGTTCTTTGTTTTATTCCCCGTCTGTATTTATTTAGCGGGGATAACCGTATTGTTCGGGGCTGTTTACACCAGCGCCGCTGTCGTAAAGTATCCAGCCAACGTCATGTGCGACTGTGTCTTTCAATTCGTTGGATTTTTCAAGATTATAGGCGGAAAGCATGACACCCTTTTCGGTTGCGAAGGTTTTGGCAGCCTCGCTCTCGCATGCTTTAAGGTAAGAAGTTTCAAGTATGGCTTTCACATCTTCCGGAACATCGGATGGGAAAAGCAAGCCGAACGCGTCGCCGCAGGGCAGGATGGATTCGGTTTCGGGCATAAAATTCTTAATTGATGGAATTGTATAATCTACGCCATCAAGAACGAGGTCTTCTTCAGTAAGTGCCGCAAGTGCTACCATGTCGCCGGAGCGCAGGTAGTCAATCATTTCATTGGAAAGCTGCGGAGTAAAATCGACTTCTCCGCCTATTATAGCGGTTATAGCAGCTGCACCGCCTGAATAAGCTATGTGCTTATATGAGCCGGTAGCAGGGTTGAATGCTTCATCTACAGAAGCAAGAACGCACATATTGGTGTAGCCTGTAGAACCTAAGCCGGCAGTGCCGCAGGTAACAGAACCTTCTTTTATAGCGGCAAAAAGTTCATCAAATGTCTTATACTCGCTGTTCTTGCTAACGGCGATAATACCGGGCACATAGTAAGCAGCAAGAAAGTCCCAATCTTTAGGAGACCAATTGGCAAGGCCCATAACACCATGGCTGTACGGAGTTGCATTGGCAATAAGCGTATAGCCGTCATGCGGAGCAAGCAGGCAATCATTCATGCCAACAGTGCCGGTTGCGCCTGGAGTATTGACAACAGAAATTTTCTGCCCTAAATCCTGTTCCATTTCGGCGCAGAGAAGACGTCCAATAAGGTCGGAAGAGCCTCCGGCGTTCCATGGCACAATCAGCGTCATTGTTTTGTCCGGGAACGCAGCAAGTGCAGAGAAAACACCAAAGACCATAATTGTTGCTAGTATCAAAGATACAAGTTTCTTCATTGAGAAACCTCCTTTTGTTTTGCTGTACACTTCGATTATGTACAAATATTTTTTCCAATATAGCATATTTGAACAAAAATAACAAATATCTGATTTTTTTATAACCGTATATTTTTTATAAAAATGAAAGTTAGAGAAAAAACAAAATACAACAAAATATGCTGCTTAAAGTTAATAAATTTATTGAATTTTCTATAAATTACATTTAGCTTAATATAGATTTTATGTTGGATAAAGCGTCCTGCATTTGCAAAAGCGTATGAGGCATCGGTTCAAAACTTATTGTTCCGTTGTAGCCGCTTTGCACAATAGCTATTAGAATCTCTCTGAGTTCGTCAGATATGCCTTGCGCAGGCAGCGCGCGTTCGTTTTCACATAAGTGGATGTGTTTAAGATATGGGGCATATTGTTTAATATGTGCTGCAGGTTCGTGCTCGTAAAGCATATGTACGCTGTCTGCAAGCAATTGCACATGTGGATTGGATACAGCATGGACAATTTCCATACCGTCAGGCAGGGTATTAATGAAGTTTGCTTCATAGCTGCCTATTGGTTCAATTACCATTGTCATGTTATATTTTTCAAGCAAAGGAACAATTTTCCTGCTTATAAGCCGGGCAAGCTGATGCACACCTTCTTCCTTGGACATGTCTTCCGGCAATTTGCGCGCGGCGCTGGAACCAAGCACGATGGTCTTTGTACCGAGCGCAGCCATGCGAGGAAAAGCAATATTTAAATATTCGCTGATAACAGTTTCGCTCGCTTCTTTGCCAAGTAGGCGCACACGGGCAGGAAACATGTTGCAACAAGCATCGCAAGATAGACTCGTGGTATCAAGATAAGTTTTCAGTTCAATAAATTCTTCCTTCGTAAGATCGACCAGCTGCATGAGCGGGAATTCCACATAGTCGTAACCGGCGGATTCAATTAGTTTTAGAGTGTTATAATTAATAGAACCGGTCATTCCGGCGGCAAAGCCTGTGCAGTAACCAAATCGCATGTGTTATCCTTTCGTAAAAAATTTTTTTGAATTATAGCTTGTATGCAGAGATGTAAATATATGATAGCTTATTTTACAGTATATTTCCACTATAAATTTTTCTTTCTCCTCCCATTATCGTAACGGGTTTGGACAGGCGCGCTGTAGTTTACCGACTATCAGGTAAATCATGGATGAAAATCCTTTAAATGTACGGTAGCCTCTTGCTTTTCTCTTGGCGGCCTGGATCATGCTGTTTATTCCTTCACATATGGCGTTCGTTAGTTTTGTAGTAAAAATGTTCAGTATCTCTTTTGCGTTTTTCCTGAGTGATAGCGCAGCTCGTTTCATCGGCTCTAAACGGCTTCTCCTTAGCCAGCGATATAAGCTATCAAATTTTTCTTTTGCTTCATCATAGTTCTTGCTTGCGTAAACTATATCCAATGCCTGCACCATTCTATATGCACGGCCTGTTTTAGGATACTCTTTGCAAAGCGTTGCTGTTTTCTCTTTTTGTACAGCCGTTTGTTTATTTTCCGGAATCATTAACACGCGACGGCCCAAATTTAGCGCTTTGCTCCTTTGTGCCTTCTGCTCCATACGGCGTACTTCGTCCATTCCATCAAGCAGCAGCTTCTTTACATGAAACTTATCAACTGTGTGCAGCGCATAGGGAAAGCACTGCTGTATACTGCTTCTGTACGCTCCTGACATATCACTGCTGACTGCCTCTATATGTTCACACGCTCCGCCTTTTGTTTCCAGCTTATAAGAAAAATCAATCACAGCTTTTTCTTTCCTGCCGGGTTCCACATCTATGACTCGGCGTTTGTCTGCATCAACCACTACTGTTACGTAACTATGACCGCGCTTGAACGATGTTTCGTCAATCGCAAGCTGCTTTACATCTTCAAGGTTATCTTCCTTAACAGCTTTATCTATCCAGTAATGCAAAATACGTACCAGAGATTTTTCGTTACATCTAAGCATTTGACTTGCTTTTCGTATTGGCATATCCATCATAATAAGCATTGCAAAGCCTTCAAACAGAAGACTAAATCGGCTGTTTTTCCTCGCCCATGGCGCATTGACTACCTACATGTTCAGGGCACCTGACTCTTGGTCTTCTGCAATGGACATAACACGGATAGAACATTACATCTCCGTGACGCCATACCCGTTCCAAGTTCTCATACCGGCTCTTTTGCACATCGCTCCGCACTCAGGGCACTGCTGTAAATTCCCCTCCCGAATGTCCGCATAAATGTGAACTTCCGCGCCCTGCGTTTCGATGCTTCGGATATACCATGGCTCCTTCAATCCTAATGATTCGCTGAACAGATTTGTTGATCCGCTAATTCTCGTTTCCATATAAACTAATTATATCAGAATTACGACTTTGGGAGTAGAGCCAGATTTATTGACATGACTTGGTGCTGCATATCTTCTGTTTGATAATGTCTCTCAAGCGAATTTCAAGCTTCCTTTACGCATTATGACCCTATTCTTTTATCACACCATAATGAAATAAGGATTACTATTTAATTTTAACCCAATAATCATTGCATCAAACTAATTAATATCTTTATTATAGAATCTATTTTTCAATGTGCTTATAGAAAGCATGTTTGGTAGTGTCAATAGTTTTGTGTAACCTTTCATGTAAGTCCTTTGTTAAGCCATTGGGTTCTTCCCTCTAGAGGGAAGCGATTTTTTCAAACATTTCGTTTAATTCAGCTTGAACTTTAGCAAATCCTTTGTGGATTCTTGAACCGAAACGTTCATTGTAAATCATCGAGATTGTGCATGCGCAGCGCTCAAATGCGTTTTCATTGGGAAACTGTTCTTTCACTTTCGTCTGTTTCTTAACACGTTTGTTGAAGTTTTCAATCATATTGTTGGTGTAAAGGCTTCTTCGAATAGCTTTAGGGAACTCAAAAAAGGTAAACAGGTTATCATGCTTATTCAGCAAGGCAATCACTTTAGGGTATTTGAAGCCCCATTTCTTACAGAAATACTTATACTTGGCCTGTGCTTCTTTCAAGTTTTCGGCTTGGTGAATATGCCGCAGATCATCTGCAACTTCAAGCTTATCGCTTGCTCGTACACGATTCATCACATTACGCGCGATATGCGTCCAGCAAGCCTGATGCTTTGCTTTGGGAAACTCTTCCAGGACCGCATCTTGTAAACCAGTCAACCCGTCACTGACAAACAAAAGAACATCTTTTAGACCACGACTTTTCAAGGATTGCAGCAAACTCCGGTAATTTTCTTTTGATTCAGATGGAAAAAGGCTATAATCCAATACTTCCTTGTGCCCTTTTTCATCGATGCCGATTAAAGTATGCATAGCTTCTTTTTGTACACTGTCGCGCCGAACCGATAGAAAAGTAGCGTCA
>JBMNUE010000074.1:0-9136 GCA_050946095.1 Christensenellales bacterium | reverse complement strand
TGTCGGACTGTTTTTCGACAGTCTCAAGCACCCTTGCAGACCAGTTCGCATATTGCTCCATTTGGCTTTCGAGCGCCTGCTGCTTTTGCTTTACAGCTGAAAAGTTCTGCACAAGGCTGTTTGCCATTCCTTGCAAGGCCTGCAGGGTTTCTCCCGTGCTGTTTGCAAGGTGCGCGTTGCCTGCCTGCGAAGCTGAAAGCTCGTTTATGTACTGTTCAAAACGCTCTATAACGCTTTGGTTAAGGCTTTGCATTTCGTTCATGTGTTTAACTAAGCTGTCGGCCGCGCGCATGGCTTCGTTGGCGCCTTCCAAGGACAGCTGCTGGCTTTGGTTAAAGCTGGCCAGACGCTCCGTAAGGCCGCTTAGCTGTCCGCTTAGCGTTTCATCCATGCTTTGCACAAATTTCCCTACTATAAGATTAAGGCCCTCTATCTGCCCCTGCGTCTGCGCCAAAATAAAGTCGTTCATCTGCCTGCTCATAGGCATAAAGCTGCGGTCTATGGTGCTTGATATGCCGCTTGAAAGCTGGCGCTGCATATCGGCTGCGCTTTGCCTAAGAAAGCGCGCCTGGTCTTCCATATAGCATATGTTATGCACATTGTCATCAAGGGGGGACGGCATTACAAGCTCTTTAAAGCTGTCTATAAAGTCGTCCTGCGCTCCCGTTACGGAGCCTTGCGCTGACCTGTTTAAAATATTAAATAAAAGCGAACACGAAAGCCCGGCGATGGATGTGCCGTATGCAAAGCTCATGCCGCCTATCATCTGCGATATGGATTCCATGGTGGCTTCGGCGTTTGTAACGTCAAGGCCGGAAACTCCCCTCATAAGGCCTATAAAAGTGCCGAGTATGCCAAGGCTTGTCAGCATGCCTGGTATGCCTTCCGCCAAATTCATTCGGGCGTAGGGGATAAGCACGGTTTCATCGTTTATGTATTCGCCCACATCGCAGCTTAAGCCCCGCGCGTCAAGCTGTTCTGCGTTAACTAAAAAACGCTTCCATTGCTTTTGCATGGGCTTGCCTAAAAAGAGCGGGTCCTGCCATACGGGCCGCTTGCCTGATTTTATCGTCATCAGCTCAAGCGAACGCGTCGCCCTTCTAAAAATGCGGGTAAGGCGGCGCATAGGGAATATGCACTTGCCCAATCCAACAAGCATCACGATAACAATAAGCGTATAAACGGTAAAATCTACAAGGTTGGTTGAAAGTCCCTGAAAAAACTCCTGCATAGCAACGCCTCACTTTCTTCATAATATTATACCATGAAGCAATATTTTGCAACACTTTTTTAACATATTCTGTTTATGTTTAGATTTTTTCCCGATTAGACTTCCTTAAATAGCAGCAAAGATATTTTGAAAGCGCTGAAAACGCCTTTGTGCAGATAAAATGTGCTTGAATAATTTAAAATAATCTCTGAAAACAAGCCGTATTTATGAAGCATAGCCTTAGGAAAAAGAAATAAAAATGCGTTTTTATAGCATAAATATGTTTCTAATAAGGCTAAAAATTTTTATTCGGTTTTTACCGTTGATAAAGAATGGAAATACTGCTATAATATGCCTGTTGCCGAAGTGGCGGAATGGCAGACGCAGGGGACTTAAAATCCCCCGGCCTCTGGCTGTGCGGGTTCGACTCCCGCCTTCGGCACCATTGCGAAAAGATAAGGGGGACGGAGAAATCCCCCTTTTTCTATTGGCATCATCGGCTTTTCGGGCTCATATGCCGCAGCTCCGTTATTAAGCATAGAAAATCATAAAACGGAAAATGCAACGCAAAATGCGATATGAATATATTGTGTTTTGAAATATTAAAATTATCAAATATATAAACCATGAAACCATAGCGTATTTTTTACTGCATGAAAATGCGATGCAAATCTATTTAAAGCGCAGACTGTCAATAATATGTTTTTGCACATATTGTTGCGTGCCTTTAGCTCGACAGCCTTTGATTTATCAAACCAAAAATACAGGGAATGCAAAGCTTTCAATGCCCCGCGATTTTTGTATTGGAATATTTTAACTATTAAACCCATGCGGCTTCTCCTCTCAAATAATACTTTGCCTACATTCTGCGCTGAAAAGCTATTCGCGGCGTTTTTTTAAAAGACTCAAAAAAATGATTGGAAAATGCTTGTAAAAAAACAAAAAACATGATAGTATATACACCGTTGCCATAGCCGATAAGGCTGTGACGGCATGTAGTGTGGTTACGGCGCTTTGCGCTCTTAGCTCAGCTGGATAGAGTGCTTGACTACGAATCAAGAGGTCAGGGGTTCGAATCCCTTAGGGCGCGCCACAATAAAACCGTTGAAACATATAGTGTTTCGGCGGTTTTTGTGCTTTTAATATGAAAATAGAAACAAGCCGCAAAAGCCATCATTTATCGTCAGCAGCATTGCGGCGGCATAAAATAGCAAGGCTGCTTTAACATAAGGTCTTGCTGTATTTTCTTTTTTTAAGTTTTTTACGCATACGTTTTATTGCGGATTTTTTCTTTCAAGCGATAAAATATTTAGGGTCCACGGCAATATGTCCATATTGCCGTGTGCCTTTTTGCTTGAGAGCTTTGCTTAATCAAGCCAAAATGCAGGGAATGCAAAGCTTTCAATGCCCCGCCACCATAGCGCTGAAAGCTTTCGCGATTACCCTCATGTAGCTTCGTCCTTGAATCCCCTAAACAACACTTTGTCTGCAATCTGATATTTTCATATATAAATTTTCTGTTCAATTGCTCATTGACAGCTGTTTAATACTGTTATAGTGCAAGGGGCGGATATGAAAATAGTTTTAGTAAACGGCAGCAGCACTCCGTTGTATAGACAGATAAAAAATGCGGTAAAATACGAAATTTTTAAAGGAAACTTAAGCTGCGACGAACAGCTCCCGTCTATAAGAGAACTGCCTAAAGAGCTTAATGCAAGTATTATCACCTTAAAAAAGGCCTATAACGAACTTAAAAAAGAAGGCCAAATTAGCGTCTGGCACTCCGGCGGAGGTTTTTGTAATACTGGCAGTAAAAACCATTGAAAACAGCCTTAAAACAAGCGCGCAGTCTGCCTTGGACAATAAATATATTTTAATTACAGGGCTTATCGTTTTTATGCACTTGCGTTCTATATATCTTTTACGCTGTCTAAAAAATACTATAATGAAAATGAATTTTAATTTTTACAGTTAATGAACAATAGCGATATTCCCGCTTTTTTATTTGACAAAAGCCTTGGCACATGTTATATTATTTCTTGCTTTTCGGCCTGCCAATATAGCTCAGCTGGTAGAGCAACGGTTTCGTAAACCGTAGGTCAAGGGTTCGAGTCCCTTTATTGGCTCCACGAGGTGTAGCGCAGTTTGGTAGCGCGTTTGGTTCGGGACCAAAAGGTCGCAGGTTCAAATCCTGTCACCTCGACCACGGCAAAAGACAAGGGGGATAACGAAATCCCTCTTTTTCTATGGGTACCATTGACTTTTTGAGTTAATATTTGTACGCTGCGGTTCAGCTATTCAGAGACAAAAAACAACAAAAAGGAACGAAATGCAACACGAAATGCAACACGAAATGCAACACGAAATTACGAAAAAATTAATTTGGCGTTTATATATTTTTTAATATCTGCTTGTTTATCGCTCGTTAAATAGCGAATATAAAGAAACCCGAACACGGTAATGTGTGTTTTACTCTGCAACCAAACTAAAAAACACCACAGAGGCTATTACGGGACGATATGGTAAAAACCTTGTTGCCCACATTGACCGTACCGGTGATGCTAATAATAAAGTATCACAAATAAATGCAGAAAGTCAAACTCCATCAAATAATGCGGTTTTTATCAGCGGCTGTATCAGCGGCTGGGGGTAATTTACTTTGGGCATACTTTATGCAAGAATTGCACTGTATTCTTTAGTAAAGACAGAAATAAATTCCACACGGAATAAAAGAAAAATAATACGATATGAAATCAAAGCTAACCATTTTCTTATATATCAGGTTTCTTCTCCAAAAAGCAGATAGCAGTATTATTGCTAATTAACGAATGAAAAACAAATTATATGAAAAAATTGTTTTTGTGCTTCTATTTATGTGCTGCAATTCCGTTATTAAGCATCAAAAAGCCATTAAACGGAATAAAATGCAGCACGCAGGGGAAATAAAGGCTATAAAGCTTTGCAAACATTGAGTTACTTTTTTTATTGGAGATATTATTTGCTTGGTGTTTCTTTTTATGCGCTGCAGTTTCGTTATAAAGAAATAAAAAATTCAGCACGAAATGTAATGTCAGGACCTAATTTTTGCATATCAATGTATAGATTTTTGCCTAAAAATAATTCGTAAAAAGGTCAAACCTTGTTAGTATTCAAAAGAATTAAAGCAAAATGAAGAAAAACAAACGCCAAAAAAGCTCAAATAAAATATGATAATACATTGCAAAAAGAGGACGTAAAGATATGCATATATAGTAGGAAAACAATAGAAAAAAGTAGAAAATTCATTGACTTATGCATAAATATATTGTATATTAAATAATAAAAAAATAACTATGCTAATTTCCAAGATATACTAAAAAATTTTTACAAGGAGGAAATCATTATGAAACGATCAATAGCCCTTATAGCAACAATAGCGTTGCTTATCAGCATGCTGGGAGCAGCTATCATAACCGTAGGCGAAGAATCGCCCGAGGTTAGCATTACCTTTGTTTTAAACAATAAAAAAAATCGAGAAATCAGCCATTATTGGAGAAAAGGCTGTCCCACCTAAGTTTATTGTTGATGAGACGGCCTTTTATCGCTTTGTACGCTGGGAACCTAAAGATTTAACGGTTAAAGAGGCAGGCCAGAAGTTTGTCGCCATTTTTGAACCGGTGAATGAAGAGGCTATCCCGTTAGAAGAACTGGATGTTATTGTACTTGCGAATTCTGAAGCACCCGCAGAGCCTGAGCTTCCCGTTGAAGAGCCGGCAGAAGCTGAAGCACCCGCGGAACCAGAGCTTCCCGCCGAAGAGCCGGCAGAAGTTGAAGCACCCGCGGAACCAGAGCTTCCCGCTGAAGAACCGGCAGAAATTGAAGCACCCGCGGAACCAGAGCTTCCCGCTGAAGAGCCGGTAGAAGTTGAAGCACCCGCAGAGCCTGAGCTTCCTGCCGAAGAGCCTGCAGAAATTGAAGCACCCGCGGAACCTGAGCTTCCCGCTGAAGAGCCGGCAGAAATTGAAGCACCTGCGGAACCAGAGCTTCCCGTTGAAGAGCCGGCAGAAGCTGAAGCACCCGCAGAGCCAGAGCTTCCCGCTGAAGAGCCGGCAGAAGTTGAAGCACCCGCGGAACCTGAGCTTCCCGCCGAAGAGCCTGCAGAAATTGAAGCACCTGCAGAGCCAGAGCTTCCCGCCGAAGAGCCTGAAGCACCCGCAGAACCTGAGCTTCCCGCCGAAGAGCCGGCAGAAATTGAAGCACCTGCGGAACCTGAGCTTCCCGCTGAAGAACCTGCAGAAGTTGAAGCACCCGCGAAACCTGAGCTTCCCGCCGAAGAGCCTGAAGCACCCGCAGAGCCTGAGCTTCCCGTTGAAGAGCCGGCAGAAGCTGAAGCACCTGCAGAGCCTGAGCTTCCCGCCGAAGAGCCGGTAGAAGTTGAAGCACCGGCAGAAACTGAGCTTCCTGCTGAAGAGCCTGCAGAAGTTGAAGCACCCGCAGAGCCTGAGCTTCCCGCAGAAGTTGAAGCGCCCGCGGAGCCTGAGCTTCCCGCCGAAGAGCCGGAAGTCCCTTTAGATGAAGAAGTTTCCATCTATGAAACGCTTGGAACACATGAAGAAATAATAAATGCTCCGGAACGGTCAGCGGAAGGCTTAGCGCAGCTGATAAATACAAACATAACCAACACCAGCGGATCTTACCAGATAATGCGCTTTATACAGCCGGATGATACCCCGACGAATACATATATCTTTAAGAAAAAAGATGGAACCGAGATACGCAGACAAGTTGTTGCGCAAGGCGATCCTCTGTTTGAGCCTGCTGCTTTGCCGCCAGGCGAAGGTTTCATGTTCCTTGGCTGGTATGCAGGGGATGAAAAGTTAGATTTTGGCTCAAACGGGCAGCTTATTATTGAAGAAATTACGGAAGATGGTAAGGAAATTACCGTCATGCCTAAGTTTGCTAAGGTATATTATGTTACGTTCTATGATGCAGATAACTCTACTGTTCTTTCCCGCCGGCCTGTGCTGATGGGAGAAGAAGAGCCTTCTGCCGAATTGGATATTAGCGGTTTCAAAGCAGATCCGTTTGAACCCAATCAGGAATTTTCCCACTGGAAGGATGCCAATGGGCAGCAGGTTTACAGCCCTGTGGAAGTAAGCAAAGATATGGACCTTTATCCTGTGTTTAGCGAAGGATACTGGATAACTTTTGATGCAAACCGCACGGATGCAATGGAAGGCGTGAATGTAGATTATACCGCGCCAAAGTTTGTGAAGCAAAACGAGCCAGCCGAAAAACCGAATCCTCCCAAAGCGAACTCCCCTGCTTTCGAATTTGACGGTTGGTATAGAGATATGGACTGTACGGAGGCTTTTGCTTGGGGCGAAAATATTGACAAAGATATCAAACTCTATGCCAAGTGGGAGGAGTATCAGGTACCCTTTAAGATAATAGTATGGACACAGAATGTTAACGATGACAAGGGTGCCGGTTCTGCCGAAAAGACATATGATGTATTTAAAGTTTATGACAGCAAATATTATCCTGTTTTGACTGCGGACATAGGGGGCACGGTATCGCTCAGCGGCAGATATCCAAACTTCTCATATGGATCTATTGATATTGATAACCCGAGCGGTGCTTTCAAATACAACAGTGATAAGTCTAATTTATCGGTAGAAGTACTTAACAATGGAAGCAGCACATTGAATATCTATTACGACCGCGAGCTTCTCACGATAAGATTCTACAAAACCTTTAATTCATATGACGACTATACTGGTCTCTACGGTCAGACACTTGCGCAGAATGGGTATACGTGGCCTGAAGGAAGGTGGCAAGATAGTTCTGGCCGGAGTACTCTGACCTTCTTGGACGCATTTATCTTTGATACCTTAGAAGCATATAAAGATCAAAACGACAGTAACTTAATCCACTTGTATTACGCTACACCTTCTGGAAGCTCGACGGTAAATCATTACAAGCAAAATGTAGATGGGGAAACTTACCCAGCTGATCCCACAAATAGTACTAACAGTTCGGGCAATATTAGTTTTAATATATCAAATAAATACACGGGCTTTGAGGCTGCAGAGTACAGATATAGGTGGATTGAATGGTATGGGTATCAATGGTGGGAGTATAAATGGAGTGATTGGGCTGATTGTTCAGCAGGCGATCCTGTGCCTGGGCCTGACATAGTCTACAATATCCTCGAAGTCCGCTACAAACGCAACAAATATAATGTATACTTTTACGATGGCTCAATGCTATATGGAACGCAGGACAAATTCTTCGAAGCGCCGCTGGACGATCTGAGTTCGTATGAGATTTTATCTCCCAATCCGTCAGAGAAGACATTCGGAGGCTGGGCGCTGGTGGATGGCATAACGGATCCTAACAAGGCATTCGATTTTACTCAAAAGAAGATGCCGTCCAACAATATCAGTCTGTACGCAATTTGGGTGCCTGTCGCCTACAATGTACAGCTTGATGCGGATGGCGGAACGATGAGCAGCGAGCAGGCAACCAGTTTCTGGCTGAATCATGGAGAAAAGATTGACGGCACCTGGATGAGCCAGGCCAAGAAGGATGGTTATGATCTTGTCGGCTGGTATTCTGGTGGCGGCGACGGCATAGTGTGGAACTTTGAAAATGGCATCACGGCCGATCTATGCGATGAAGGCCCAGAATATGACGAAAAATATAGTAACTACTATTATACATTGAAATTGAAGGACAAATGGCGCTTAAACGGAACCGTCTCCATTTCGTATGATACAAACGATGGTACAGGAACCTTTGAAGATAATAATAAATATGTGCAGGGCGGCACTGCTCGCATTCTTAGCGGCGAGCCCACGCCGCCTCAGGGATTGTTTTTCCTGGGCTGGCTTGCGATGGACGGAAAAATCTATCATCCCGATGAAGCTATTGTTCTGACAGAGGAATTGATAAATACTGATGACGGCGGAAACCATTCTGTAACACTTACCGCTGTGTATACAACGGAAGTGCCTAAAGCGACCATAACATACCATGCGAATTATGAAGAAAATGATTCGACCAAGGTCATGCCTGATGGCGAACCCTACTATTATTGGAACCAATCTGTTAAATTAGAAGGCAGCGACACATTTGAACGCAAAGGCTATAAGCTGATTGGCTGGAACAGCGATAAAACTGACGCTCAAAATGGCAATGCGCTTTTTGCCTGCAGCGTATCCGTGCTTGTCAGCGCCCTTGGAACTAATTATGAAGAAAATGAAGATCTTGTGGGCAACAATGACCTGTACGCTGTCTGGGAGCCGGTTATCGCCGTATCTTCTGCTTCAAAATCATGGACATATAACGGCCAGAGCCATACATATCAGAAGTATACAGTCACTTATGGCGATGAAACATACGTTGGCGATGAAGGACAGACGGAGTTTTCTCTGCCCGATGGCAGCACTTTAACCATTACTCCCACCGGTAAAGGCGAAAATGGCGTTAAGAATGTTGCTGATACAGCTGATACAAATGAGAAAAACAATACCTACAATGTGGAACCAATATCGGACAAGGAAATCAATAAAGAGTTTGGAACGCTGAAGATAAATAGGCGCGATGTAACGCTGACAGCTGGAAGTGCTGAAAAGCCATACGACGGAACACCGCTAACTAACGATACGGTAATAGTAAGCGGCGACGGCTTCGTAAAAGGCGAAGGTGCAACGTATGAGGTAACCGGAAGCCAGCTGAATGCAGGATCAAGCGATAACGAGTTCACGTATAAATGGAACGAAGGAACAGACAGTGGAAACTACAACATATATACGCAAAAAGGAACGTTAAAGGTAACGAAGCGTAAAGTAACGCTGATAGCTGGAAGTGCTGAAAAGCCATACGACGGAACACCGCTAACTAACGATACGGTAATAGTAAGCGGCGACGGCTTCGCAGAAG
>JBMNUE010000073.1:0-9201 GCA_050946095.1 Christensenellales bacterium | reverse complement strand
TCAGAGGGCAGAATAAATGTGAGCCGCGGCCTTAAATGCAAAGAAAGCGGCTATATCCTGAACGAATTAGGCTGCAAAACAGCGTTTAACTTAGACGGCGGCTGGACAACGAGCATAATATTTATGGGCAGCCAGCTAAACCAGCTCGACAATAACGGCGTGCACAACAACGCCCGCACCCAAAATGAGGTCATAGGCGTAGGCGTTTCCGATAAGCTTTCGGAATACATTAAAGATAAATAAAACGCGGCATATTAAGCTATTTAATATAAAAACACACCCGCAAAATGATATGCTCCTTAAATCCGGACCCGAAAACAAGTGGGGATATCAAAATGCAAGGGTGTGTTTTTGCGCTTTTTTAAGCGAGCTTGGGCTTTGGCCAAACTCTTTTACAAAGGCGCGATAAAACGCCGAATAGTTTGCGTACCCCACAGCGTTTGAAACGTTTAATGGGTTTTCTCCGTTAGAGAGCATTTGCATTGCAGTATTGAGGCGCCTTTTTGTTATGTATTGGTAAGGCGTTATACCCATGCCCTTTGTAAAAGCTCTCGAAAGCGCGCTTTTGCTTAAGTAAAAGCGCTGCGCTATCTTAGCTACTGAAAGCATGCTGTTTGAAAGCTCGCTGTCTATGTAGTCCACTATAGCCTGCAATCTGCCGGTGCTTTTTGCCGACGGCTTGGTGTTTTTAAGAAGTATGCATATATTTACCATTATTTGGGAAAGCAGGGAAGCTCTTAAAACATCTTCCCCGAATTGGCTTTTGTTAAGCTGAATAAGCTCTTCCATAAGGGATTTTAACTTAAGCACTTCTTTGCCGGATAAATGCAGCAAGGTTTTGCCGCTTTCAAAGCATTGCAGAAGATCCGTGTTTTCAGTGCTAAGTTTTTTTATGTATTTTTGGGAAATCCACAGGAACATTCTTTTGTAGGGCCCGGTTATATCTTTCATTTCGGGCCAGTGCATAATGCCCGCAGGGATTAAAAGCAAGTCGCCGTAGGAGAGCTTGTAACTTTCTGTATGGACATGGTAATTTACATTTCCTTCCAAAAATAAATATATTTCGCAAAAACCTATATGGTAATGTATAGGCGTGCCGGAAGCATAGCAATGGTCATAGTAGAAAGCTTCGACATCTTCCCTTTGCATAAACCAGCGCGTAAGATCCCGCTTTTCAATGTCTTCTGCGCGTTTTTTATACAATTTCTACTCTCCTTTCTCAGGAAAATTGTAAATGGGTATTAAGTTAGACGATTCTTCTGTGTTTTTTAGATTATGCCAAAGAATAACGCCTGCGTCAAGCTTAACGCTTCTTTTTGTAATGTTTCATGCGCATAATGCAATGTAAAGCTTATGCTTAACATGATAAAATACAATAAACAAAAAGAAAAAGTTCCGGTGCAGTTTTAACCGGAAGAAAGGATGAAAAATGACTAAAAAATTTATCGCAGTTTTGTTGTCCGTTGTAATGCTGCTGCCTTTAATAGCCTATGCGCAGGATGAGGTTACATTAAAGGTGCTTTGGTTCAACGACGCAAACGAATCGGAAGTATTTGAAGAAACTATCAAAGATTACCTTGAGGAAAACCCGAACATCAAGGTGGACATGCAGGTCATAGCGTTTGACGCGTATGAAAAGCAGCTGAAACTAATGCTTGCAGGCGACAATGCCCCGGACATAGTGCGCCTTCCCACGGCTCTTATGCCGGTATTTTCCGAGCACCTGGCGCCGCTTGAAGACTATGTGGATGTAAAAGAAGTTGAAGAAGCCTTTGCGCCTTCAATGCTCGCATATGCAAACAACGCGGAAGGCAAAATTGTCGCTTACCCGACTGAAGCAACCGCAAACGGCATGCTTATAAACAAAACCGCCTTTGATAAAGCCGGAGTGGATTTAAGCGAAATTTCCAAAACTTGGGATTGGGACGAATGGGCGGAAGTAGTTAAAAAAGTAGTTGAAGCAAACGAAAACATTAAATACGGCCTTGCCGTAGACTTTACGCCCCACCGCCTGTCAACCATACTCTATCAGTTTGGCGGAAGAATGCTTACGGAAGACTTGTCCAAGGTCAACTTCAGCAACGAAGGGACAATAAACGCGCTTAAATGGTTTAAGAAGATGCATGACGAAGGAATTATACCTTCCTCTGTATGGATGGGTTCTGAAAACCCTGCGGAACTGTTCCAGGCAGGAATTGTCGCCTGCCATATAGGCGGCAGCTGGAATATAAATACCTATGCCAATATAGAAGACTTTGAGTGGACAGCGGTGCAGATGCCAAAAGGCACCATGCGTTCATCAGTCCCCGGCGGCAAATTCATAGCAGGCTTTAAGGACAGCCCCAACCAGGCGGAAGCGCAAAAGCTTATGGCGCATTTTTCAGATGCAAAGCATAATGCGCAGTATTGTTTAGGAACATATAATCTGTCTTCAAGGACGGATGTAAACATCGAGTATCCCAAGGCAACGGAAGCTTTCAACGTATTTTCCGAAGAACTTAAAATTACGCCTCCGTTTACAGCGGAAGAATGGAATACTGCCATAGTCGGCAAAATAAGCGGCATAGTAAAAGAACAGGTCGTTCAGGCTCTGCTTGGCGCTATGACGGTTGAAGAAGTCTGTGCGGAAATAGACAGTCAGGCGGCGGACTTACAGTAATATCATTTAATTTACCTGGGGCAGCCTAAGGCTGCCCCTAAGCATATCGGGGGATAATATGAGTAAAGCACAAGCAATAAAAAGACAGAAAAGGCCAAAGGGGAATTTCCATCAGACATTGGCGCCGTCGCTTTTTCTATTGCCCAATGCGGCCATTTTTGTTTTGTTTATAATAATACCTGCAGTGCAGGGGCTGTATATGGCTTTTACGGATTGGAGCATACTCGGCACTCCTAAACCTATCGGCTTAAAAAACTACGCAAAGCTTTTTAACGACAGGGTTTTTGGCATAACCGTAAAGAACACGCTTGTTTACTGCTTTTTTACGGTTCTGCTTATTACGCTGCTTGCAATGCTGTTAGCGCTTATGCTGTATAAAAACAAGCTTAAGGGCGAAAAAGCTTTCAGGTCCGCATTTTATGTTCCTTCGCTTATGAGCATGATTACGGTGGGCATAGCATGGCGCTTTGTATTGGGCGACGAAATGGGGATAATAAATTATTTGATCCGCCTATTAGGCGGCAAAGGCATTCCCTTTTTAACGGATACGGCCCTTGCAATGTTTTCTATAATATTTGTATCCATATGGGCGCAGGCGGGATATTATATGGTGATTATGATTTCCGGCTTGCAGGCTATACCCTATGAGCTTTACGAAGCTTCGCGCATAGACGGAGCAAACAGCCTGCAGGCTTTTTTCGATATAACGCTTCCCCTGCTTAAGCCCACCATTTTAGTGGTTATGGTGCTTTCCACAATAGCTTCGTTTAAAGCATACGAATTAATAAACGTTATGACGGGCGGAGGGCCAGGCTATGCCACAAAGATGATAGTGCAGCAGATATATCAGGTGGCGTTTACGGAGGACAGAATGGGCTACGCGGCAGCCATGAGCACCCTTTTAATGGCTATAATAGGCGTATTTACTTTTATACAATTCCGCCTCACAGGGAGGAGCGAAGACTATGAATAAAATGAGCTTTTCTTTTGGCAGGCTTATGCACTACGCAGTTTTAATAATGCTTGCGGTAATTTTTCTTTTCCCTGTCGTATGGGTGGCACTAAGCTCATTTAAATACCAGCAGGAAATTTTCCAAGTGCCCATGACGTTTTTGCCAAAAAAATGGACGCTCGATAACTATGTGTTTTCGTTCGCTCAGAACAACTTTTTTATAAATTTTAAAAACAGTCTTATAGTATCCGTAATTTCGACTGTTATTACAGTGCTTATAAATACAATGGCGGGCTATGCACTTGCAAAATATATTTTTCCGGGAAGGGAGCTTATTTTTACAGTCATGCTTGCCACTTTAATGATACCTTTGCAGGTTATAATGGTCCCTGTGTTTTTGCAGCTCAAGCGCTTCCATATGTTAAACAGCCTGTGGGGCGTTATTATACCGCCCGCAGCAACGCCTACGGGAGTGTTTTTAGCAAGGCAGTACATGGTAAGCCTTCCAAACTCCATGATAGAGGCTTCAAGAATAGACGGCGCTAGCGAGAGCAAGATATTTTTCAAGGTCATAGTGCCGCTTTCCAAGCCGATAATTGCCACTATAACTATTTTTTCATTTATGTGGCGGTGGAACGACTACCTTTGGCCTTTGATAGTAATTACGGATAATAAACTGCAGACGCTCCAGCAGGCCTTGGCCGGCTTTGTGGGGCAGTTGCAGATAAACTGGTCGAGCCTGCTTGCCATGACAAGCATTTCAATGCTGCCGGTTATTTTGGTGTTTTTTATGTTTCAAAAATATTTTATGACGGGCATAACCGCCGGAAGCGTGAAAGGATAATTATGAAGTACATATTGGATAATATTTCGCAAGCCGTAAAGGATAAAACATCTTATAGCTTTTTAGGTAGAGGCGGAAAGCTGTCCGTTTCCTACTTTGGAAACCAAACATTGCGCTTTTCATGGGACTTTGACGGTATAAAAGTGCGCGAAGATTTAAAAAAGGCTTCACGTTTTATGTATGAAGCAAAAGAGCAGCCGTTTGAAGCCGTAATAACGGAAGATGAAGAAAAGTTTGCATTAAGCGCCTTTAACGATATGCGAATTGAAATAAGCAAGCGGAAAGGCTTGCTGTCGCTTTATAAAGACGGCTGCCTGCTGCATGGGGGCATAATAGGCTCAAAGGATTTGGTGGTGCCGGCATATCCCGTGCGCATAATAAAAAACGCCTCAACGCTATTTTGCAAATTTAATTTTAAAATATGCGATGACGACAGCTTTTACGGCCTTGGCGATAAATCCGGCTATCCGGATAGAAGGCATAGACGCTTTCAAATGTTTAACAGGGATGCCTTGGGGTATGATGCGGAATATTCAGACCCCTTGTATAAGTCCGTTCCTTTTTTCATAAGACATATTAAAAAATATAATAAATATATAGGCTTGTTTTTCCCGCAGCCATCTGTAGATTCGGTGGATTTTGGCAGGGAAAGCCCGTATTATTTGAGCGTTTCGTCTTTCGGCGGCCCGTTTGCGTTTTTTGCAGTAATGGGCGACAGCTTTAGCGACATTGTAGCCAACTACGCAAAGCTTACGGGTCTGCCAGCGCTGCCCCCGCTTTATAGCTTCGGGTACTTCGGTTCTTCCATGAACTACCTTGAGCCCATGGACGCAGAAGACAGAGTGATGGAGTTTTTTAACAACACGGAAAAAAACAGCATACCCTGCGAAGGCATGTATTTTTCTTCGGGATATTTAAAAGCTAACGACGGCAAGAGATACGCTTTTATATGGAACAAAGAAAAATTTCCGGACCACCACAGCTTTTTGACCGCCTTAAAACAGCGCGGCTATCACATTATGTGCAATATAAAGCCGGGCATACTGCTTACGCATCCGTGGTACAGCGATATTGCAAAAAAAGGCTATTTTATAAAAGATACCGATGGAGATCCATATGTTGAATATTATTGGGGCGGGGGAGCGTCCTTTATAGATTTTTCAAATCCGGAAGCTGCAAGCTGGTGGCAGGATATGCTAAAAAAATACTATTTTGACCACGGCTGCGACGGCGTCTGGAACGACAATAACGAGCTTGAGCTTGAAGATTCCGAGTTAGCGGACTACCATAAAAAATTAGTATACCCTGTTTTAATGAGCGCCGCAGCTTATAATTCCTTAAAAAAGGCGGATAATACAAAAAGACCTTGGGTGTATTCTCGAAGCGGCACTGCGGGGCTGCAAAGGTATTCAAGGACATGGACTGGGGACAACCGCAGCGATTTTAAAACGCTTAAGTTCAACCAATTCATGGGGCTGTCTTTAGCTGCTTCAGGCATGCCCTTTTACGGAAACGACATAGGCGGATTTTTTGGGGAAACGCCTTCCGAAGAGCTGCTAATACGAAGCTGCGAAACGGCGGTGTTCCAAATGCGCTTTGTAATACACTCATGGAACTTTGAAGGCGTTCCTACGGAACCGTGGACTTATAAAAAAGCTCTGCCCGTAATCCGTTCGCTTATACTATGGCATTATTCCTTTATGCCATACATTTATTCCTGCGCTGTGCGTGCGTCAGCTACTGGAGAACCCGTTGAAAATATGCTCACGCATGAATTTAGCTATGATGCATCTCTTTGCAGCGCCGATACGAACAGCATGTTCGGACCGTTCGTGCTTAAAACGCCCGTTACGCAGGCTAATGAAACACAAGTTAAGGTTAATTTACCTAAAGGCTTTGATTGGTACAGCCCGAGAGAAAAAGCGTACTATTCAGGCGGGCAGACTGTAGCCCTGCCTGCTCCTATGGACGGGAAAGCGCATTTTTTGCTTCGGGAAGGCGCAATTATGCCCTTGTGGGACAAGCCTAAACAGCTTAAAAATGCTCTTTGGGACGAGCTCACGGTATGGCTGTTTCCGCCTAAAAAAGGCGAAAGCGAATTTTCTCTATATGAAGACGACGGCGAAACAGAGCTTAGCCTTGAAAAATATAACCGTTTTGATTTTAAGCTGTCAAAAAACAGCATAGAAATAAAGAGAACAAAATACAACCTGCCATCTTCTGCCAAACGCAGGGTGCGCCTGCTTCTTTACAGCGGCTATGCGTTTGAAGAAAACGGCAAAAACGAATACAGCTATGATCCGGACAATGCAAACGATATAAAATTAAAATTTATAAAAGAATAAATCTTATAACGGCTTAAGCGAACCTATAAAACAGCTATATATTAATTCTTCTGTTTGAGAAAATTAACCTTTTAAGCTTGTTTTTTACAAATTTAAGTTATTAAAATCCTGCCGCTACCTTTAAAAATATGCGGAGGTTTTCAAACCATGGGAACATTTTGCTGCCTGCTATAACGGATGCCATGGCATTTTCAGGTATAACGGTGTCTATCAAAGGGACAAGCAGCGCCAGCACCATTACAATGGCTGCTCCGCGGGCTAAGCCGAACACGCCGCCAAAAAGCGTGTCAAGCTGCCTTAAGACTGGGAAAGTGAACACATGCCTTATAAGGTTTAAAATTATTGAAAATATTATATATATTAATATAAACGAGATAATAAACCCCAATACGTGAATGCCTGCGTTTACTATGGTCTGCGAAACATATTCGTTTACGGTGTATATGTTTTGAGAAGCAAAGCTTTGGTTTTCCAAATTGCTGCGCAAAATTTCCGATAAGGAATCCGGCAGCTGCACAGAGTGCATAATGGTGTCTGTAACGGTGTCTTTTAATTCCGCAACCGGCGTGTTTGCCAAATCCCAGTCGCCGACGCGCACAAAAGCATCGGTAACGCTTGCAAGGCTTTCGCTTATAGAAGCATTGCCCATGAGCGCGTCAGATATTGCAGGGCCTACGGAAAAGCTTAGCAATATGGATAATAGAATGGCAACAAAGGAACCTATGGTGTGCACAAAGCCGTAGTAAAGGCCGTATATAGTGCTTATGCCCAATACTGCAAATATTACGATATCTATTACATTCATGTTTTCTTTCTCCTTACGGAAGCACTAAGGCGTATACATCCTGCCCTGAAGTAACGAGAGCCACGCCGTTTGTCAATCTGCCTATGTAGCCTGTAACGGTGCTTTCTATCTGCTGGGGAAGCTTAAGCGCAGTAAAGCGCTGCGCGTTAATATCGGCACGGTATAGGCTGTCTCCAGAAAATGCGAACAAGGTTCTGCCTATAAGGCAGGCGCCTACGCAGCCGTCCGGCAGGGTATAGCGCTTGTTAACATCGCCCTGAAGTATTCGCAGCTCCGTAATCTGCCCGCTGTCTGCAATCTGGAACACAGGCGCGAAAAGCATCCTTGCATCGCCCTCTCCCAAAACATAGTCTATAAGCTGCCAGCCGTACACGAGCCTTCGAACCTGCGTTTTTACGGGCGTGCCGCGGTAGTCAAAAAGCGTTACTTCTTTTGTGTTCACAACATTTAGCAACCCGTCTGAAAACAGCACCTTGTACGTTATGTCTTCGCCAAGCTCTACTGTGCCGGTGTTCATGGCGCCCACCTGGTATATATTCATAACTGTGGATGCCACAACGCCAAACACATCAAGGCTTGTTACCCAAAGGAACTCCCCGGAATCAAAAAAATTAAGGTCTAATATGATGCGCCCCTGATATGCCACAGTTTCAGTATCGACGCCTAAGCCCGCAAAGTCTTTCACTATAAGGGTCGGGCCTATGTTTGGGCCTATAACTGCAGCAACGTATTTTTCTCCGGCGCGCGCAAACTGTATATCTTCTGAAAGCCTGTCGTTATATGTGGCTCTGCCGGATTTATCTAAAATATGCAGGTTGGCGCCAACCCACGCCGCAACATGGTTTGCTGATGCGTGAAAGCCCGCCCCCGCGCCCAAGGTGTATTTCCAAAGCTCCGCCCCTTGGCTTGAAAGGCAAAAAAGAGTCTCGCCGTCATAGTACAGCACGCGATCTCCAAACGGCGTTACTCGCTGGCCTACTACGCAGCGCAGCTTTTTTGCGGACATCTGCCTTGGCCTCACACCAAAAAGCCCTGTTAAATATAACACAATCGCTATTACTACAACTAACGAAACAGCGGCATATAAAAGCTTTTTTCTGTCGGGTTTTTCTAAAGACTGCATAGTTCCTCCGCCTTGTGTACTCGCAGGAATTATACTATTCCTATCTTTGCTCGTCAAATACGAGAAGAACATTAGGCTTAGCATCAAGCAATTTTACAAAGACAGCGCAGTTTTATAAATGCGGCATAAAAAAACATCCGCCGAAATTGCCGGCGGATGTTTAAGAATGTAAGGTTTATTTGCCTATACGGGCTTTGTTTATAAAGCCGCGGGCAGGCTTGCCTTCCAGCGTGGTCTCTATGTAAGCCCAGTGGTTGTTGAATATACCAAGAAGCTTTACCTGTGTGCCGGAAGATATAACGCCTATTTTTGTAGGGCTTAGTATGGGGTCGTCGTTAAAGTTAGCATCTTGTATAACAGTTATGTCTTGATACATAAAGTCAAGCTGCGACAAATTCAAACCGGACGGAACGCCGGAAGCCGGTATATAGCCTATGCGGTAATCGTCTCCGTACTGGTAGCCCATCATAGCC